>JBDTEQ010000155.1:0-35629 GCA_039922475.1 Edaphobacter sp. | reverse complement strand
GAGATCCGTCAGATGGAGAGCGCAAACGTCCCCGAGGTCATCATCATCAGCGGGCACGGTACGATCGAAGCTGCGGTTAGGGCAACCAAACTCGGAGCCTACGACTTTCTCGAGAAGCCGCTTTCGCTCGAGCGCACT
Source organism: Edaphobacter sp. (assembly GCA_039922475.1). Taxonomy (GTDB): domain Bacteria; phylum Acidobacteriota; class Terriglobia; order Terriglobales; family Acidobacteriaceae; genus Edaphobacter. The sequence goes on along the minus strand of JBDTEQ010000155.1, from coordinate 35,491 downwards.
CTCATCGTCCTCAAGAACGCTATGAGAACCCGGCAGATGCGCGAAGATAACCAGGAATTCTCGCGCCAGCTCACAAAAGGGTCCGTAACAGGAAACTCCGTTCCCATGAAGGCGCTGCGTCAGCAGATCAAGCTGATGGCTCCCACCAACGGCCGCGTCCTTATCTATGGCGAATCTGGCGCAGGCAAAGAGCTGGTTGGCCGCGCCATGCACGCTGAGAGTCTCCGCAAAGACCGCCCCTTCGTCGAACTTAACTGCGCCGCCATTCCGGAGGACTATATCGAATCCGAGCTCTTCGGCTATCGTCACGGAGCTGTTCCCGGTGGCCCCAGCGAGAAGCGAGGCACCTTCGAGCGTGCGGACGGCGGAACACTCTTCCTCGATGAAGTAGGCGACATGAGCCTCAAGACGCAGGCAAAAGTCCTGCGAGCCCTCGACGAACAGCGCTTCCATCCTGTCGGCGCATCGCATCCCGTCCACGTCGACGTCCGCGTAATCGCTGCGACGAACAAAGACCTCGAAGAAGAGATCGCACGCGGTAACTTCCGCGAAGATCTCTTCTATCGCCTCAACGTCATTCCGTTTTTCGTTCCCCCTCTACGCGACCGCAAGGAGGACATCCCTCTCCTCGTCAAGGAATTCCTCCAGCAGTTTGGTGCCGAATACGGCCGTCCTCACGTCGAGATGACCGAAGATTCCCTGGCCGCACTCAAGCAGTACCACTGGCCCGGCAACGTCCGCGAACTCCGTAATCTCGTGGAACGAGTCCTGATTCTAAACCCGAAGACGCAACGCATCGAACGTAAACATCTGCCGATGCTCGTCTATCGCGACTCCTCCAGGGACCCCGGCAAAACCAGCGGGCGCGCCGAAGAAGGTGCCACCTTGCAACAAGCCCGCGAAGCCTACGAGCGCGACTACATCCTCAAAAAACTCGACGAGTTTCACGGCAACGTCAGCCGCGCCGCTGAAGGTCTCGGCCTCGAACGAAGCCACTTGTACCGCAAGATGAAAGCTCTCGGCGTCAGCATCAAAGAATAGAAGATCGCCCTCACCCGCGCGTCTACTCTTCCGTGGCCTGCTTCTCAGCTATCTGTTCCAACTGTCGTCGCCAGTCCAGGTCTTCAACAAACCCGCGACTCGATCTCCACTCCTCCTGCACCTTCACGAAAAGTTCCAGAAACACCCGCGTCCCCAGCAGTGATTCGATGTCCTTCCGTGCAGCAGTACCAATCCGCTTAAGCATCTCGCCTTGCTTGCCGATCAGGATTGCCTTCTGCCCCGTCCGCTCGCAAAAAATCGCAGCAGAGATCTTCGTCACTGGCAACCTGCCATCCTTCAACTTTTTCATCGAAGCCGGCTCTTCATATCGCTCGATCACCACGGCCGTCGCGTAAGGAACCTCTTCGCCGGTCAGCATCAGAATCTTCTCACGGATCAACTCGGCCACTAGGAATCGCTCCGGCTGATCCGTCAACTGGTGCTTCGGAAAATATCGTTGCCCCTCCTTCAGTTGCCCGACGGTCTTCTCCAGCAGAAGTTCCAGCCCTTCTTTTTTCCGCGCAGAGATTGGAATGACATCCGCGAACGAGTGCAACGAAGACCAATGCGCAATCAGCGGCAACAGATCCTTCTTCGGCACCGCGTCCATCTTGTTCAACACCAGAATCACCGGGCACTCCAGCTTCTTGATCAGCGAAAGCGCAAAATCATCCTCTGCCGCAGACATCGCTCGACGCGAAGCCGTGAACTTTTTCCCCTCTTCAATCTGAGGCAGCCGATGCGTCGCATCCACGAGGAAAAGCACAGCATCGCGCGACTCCAGCGCGTCATGCACCTCCTGCATCATGCGCCGATCCAGCTGCGTATCCGGTTTATGAATCCCGGGCGTATCCACCAGCACCACCTGTGCAGCGGGATGCCCTGCCTCACTCTTGGTCTTTTTCTTCAGCGGGACCTCGAGCACACCGTGGATTCGTGTCCTCGTCGTCTGCGGTTTATGCGTGACGATAGCGAGCTTCTGTCCCAGCAGAGCATTCAACAGCGTAGACTTACCCGCATTCGGGCGACCGACGATAGAGACAAAACCGGAGCGAAAGGCCATTCTCTTTATTATGCGCCGCAGATCGAATCTACGGCTTTCATGCCTGGATGGTCTGCAGAAGTAGTCTCGGCTCCGCGAAGCCGGTTCTTCGCTTCGGCTTCAATACGCCCTATCTTCCTACCGTTTCGCCTATCTCTTTTAAATAAGCGGCACTCAAAGTCCCCTTCTTCTTCGCCAATCCCAGCAGCGTCGGATAGAACTGAACGAACGTCGTATCCACCGCGGCATGGCTCTCGTGGCACTGGTAGCAACTCGCTGGCCGCTTCACGATCTTCGCGCTTCCGGGCCCGTCAAACTCATAGAACCCCCATCCACCCTCCAGCCTGGCATCCTTCACATGTACTTCCATTCCCATGACCTCCTGCGACTGTGTATGCCCGCGCTTGTTAATCGAACTGGCGCCCTCGGCCCCACGAATCTCCAGCACCAGCGTCGTCTTATCCGGCCACGTCCCTGTCTGCTGAAAAGCCTTGTAGGCCGAAGGATTTACAAACACATTGTCAAACATCGAGTGTCCCGCTGCTGCGGCATTCGCGCTGTAGCTCATGTCTACTCCGGAAGTAAGGAAGACCCACTCCCGATAGCGCTCCGGCATCTTCAACTCACTATTTGCCGTATAGTTTGGTCCATCCCCTGCCACGGCGCCTCCCGTACCATTGCTCGTCGGCTGTACCGGGCCTTGTTTTGGAGCCATCACCAGCAAAATCAATAGAAGCGCCGTTCGCAACATCTCGTACCTCGCAAAAAAATCAGTTTCAGGGTCTCATACCCGATACGCTGCACAATTGAAATTCGTTCCAAAGGGTTGACAGAAGGAAAATAGCCTCCGCATCAACCCCGCCAACTGCGCACATGCGCCGATTCGCAGATAATCATTCCAGCGCATGGAATCTTTTGTTACACGCTATAAGAACGTTCTGGTCCTGGTCGCGATCCTTCTCGCCCAGACCATCGGCCTCGCCGTCCAGGTTCGCCGTCCTGTCGAATCCGGTGCGCCTGACAGCAGCAGTGTCACGCTTCTCCGGTACTGGGCCGTCTCCTCCGTTACTCCATTCGAACGGTTCTTCCATGGTCTCGGCTACAACGTCCGCTCCGGCTGGTCCAACTACATCTACCTTCGCCACACCCGCCAGCAGAACCACGACCTCCAGCAGCAGATCGCCCGCCTCCGTCTCGAACAGGCCGCTCTCTCTGAAGACGCTATCCAGGGCCATCGTCTCCAGGCTCTGCTCGGCTTCCAGCAGCATTATGTCTCCGCCACCGTCGCGGCCCAGGTCATCGGCACCAGCGGCAACGACCTCTCCCGCGTTCTCTATATAGACAAGGGCTCCAGGAACGGCCTCAAACCCGATCAAGCCGTCATCACTCCCGACGGCATCATCGGCAAGCTCCGCGACGTCTTCCCCCACACCTCTCAGGTTCTGCTCATCAACGATCAAACCTCTGGCGCCGGTGTTCTTCTCGCCTCCACCCGTCTCCGGGCCATTCTTCGCGGCACCACTACCGGCCAGATCGTCATCAACAATCTCACTCCCGACTCCCGCATCAAGGTTGGCGAACAGGTCCTCACATCTGGTGGCGACCAGGTCTACCCGCGCGGCCTTCCCGTCGGCACCATCGAATCGATCGCGCCCGATCCCGACCACCAGCCCTACACCCTCATCAAGCTCCGCCCCGCGGCCAATCTCAATCAGCTTGAAGAGGTTCTCGTCATCACTGCCACCCAGTCCACCTTGCCTCTTCCGGCCCAGCATGATCTTGCAGTCGGGGCCGCAACTGCCAAGCAAGTCGCCGACCAACAGGCTGCGGAAGCTGCTGCCAAATCCGCCGCCCAGATCGTCGCCGACCGGCTTCCCAGCCTTCACGACCCCGACCACCCCGATACCGACGCAACACCCGCCGCCGCCGGAGGCCCTCCCGGCGGAATCGTTCCGAAACCCCTTCCCACCCTCCATCCCGATCGCTACACCACTGGAGCAACACCTCCGGCAGCCGACCTGAAACCCGGCGCGCCAGAAACCAACACCCCCGCAAGCATTCCCAGCCAAACGTCTTCTCCAACCACGCAGCAACCAATCACCCAGCAGCCGCCGGCCACAACAAAGCCTCGCAAGCCACAGTCCCCAGCGGATTCCACGCAAACGCCCAACCCGCAGCCACTAACCACTAACCACTAGAAACTGTCCTCAATATGGCCACCCGCAGCTATACATCCCGCCGCGAACTCGAGCAGCATAGCTTCTCCCCTGCCGTCGCGATTCTGGTGCCGCTCGCTGCGGTTCTGCTGCAAGCCTTGCTTCCCAGGCCCTTTCCCCGTCTGGCAATCCTCGATCTGCCCCTGATCATTACCGTCTTCTTCGCGGTCTCTCGCCGCAACCCCGTCGCCGGCACCTTTACCGGAGCCGCCATCGGCCTCCTTCAGGACGCTCTCACCAACCAGCCCATCGGCGTCAACGGTATGTCCAAGTCTGTCATCGGCTTTATCGCTGCCAGCATCGGCATCCAGATCGATGTAGAAAATCTCACTACGCGAGTTTTCATCAACTTCGGCTTCTTTCTTCTCAACAGCTTTCTGCTCTTTCTCATCAACCGCCGCCTCCTCGGCCTCACCAACTTCCACATTCTCTGGCTCCACGAGCTCATCCGTGCCGCTGTCAACACCGCCGTCGCTCTGCCTATCTTCTTCCTGCTCGATAACGCCAAGCGTCGCGAATAAAACGGCGCTACACACCGTCTAACCGGCAAACTGTGCTACACAACAGTGGTAAAGCCAAGTCCAGGCGCAAGGTCGTAAACTGAGAGTTTAGATGGAACCATCTCACCATTCCGAAGCCTCGAACCTCGGGCCTCACGGCAAAGCGGAAAAGCTGCCCGCTACCAAGCTTCACGCCATACAGTACTTTGTCGCGCTCATTCTCGCGGTCCTGCTCGTCGGCCTCTGGCGTCTCCAGGTGCTCAATGCGGAAAACTTCCGTTCCCTCGCCGAAGCCAATCGCATCCGCAAGGTTCCCATCCTCGCTCCCCGCGGCAAGATCTTCGATCGCGAAGGCCGCCTCCTCGTTGACAACTACCCCTCCGTCACCTGCTACCTCCTGCGCGAGCAGGTCAAAGAACTCAACGCCGACCTTCCTCTCATCTCGCAGGGCCTCCACCTCTCCGTCGACCAGATTCATTCCATCATCCGCCACTACCAGCTCTCACCTGCCTACCAGCCCATCCCCCTCAAGCAGGACATCACCCCCGACGAGCAGGCCTTCATTGCTGCCCATCGTGACGAACTCCCTGAGCTCGAGACCCTCGACGAGCAGCGCCGCCTCTATCCCAGCGACGGATTCGCGGCTCACCTCATCGGCTACGTCGGCGAGGTCTCCGAGCAGATGCTCGCCAACGACGACCGCTACTCTCTCTACTCTCCCGGCGATGTCGTCGGACGCTCCGGTGTGGAAGCTACCTACGACGCTCTCCTCCGCGGTGTCGACGGCAGCCGCGACATCATCGTCAACAGCCACGGCAAAGAACTCGGCCACCTCGGCCAGACCCTCGCCATTCCCGGCAAAGACCTTCGCCTCACCATCGACCTCGACATCCAGATGGCCGCCGAAAAAGCCCTCGAAGGAAAGATCGGCGCTATCGTCGCGATGGACCCCCACACCGGCGAGATCCTCGCCATGGCCTCCCGCCCCACCTTCGACCCCAACCAGTTCGCCGTCCGCCTCACTAAAAACTACTGGAACGAAATTCTCAACAATCCCGATCACCCACTATTGAACAAAGCCATCCAGGCCCAGCTCGCTCCCGGCAGCACGTTCAAAATCATCATGTCTCTGGCGGGCCTTCAGGAGAACGTCGCAGAGACCATGCACGTAGTCTGCAACGGCGGAGCCACCTTCTACGGTCACTTCTACGCCTGTGATCGCCACCACGGTTCCGTCGACATCAACAACGCCATCCCCTACTCCTGCGACACCTTCTACTACACCCTCGCCAACCGCCTCGGTATCGACACCATCGCGAGGTATGCCACCTCCGTCGGCCTCGGTCAGAGGACCGGTATCGACCTGCCCGACGAAGTCTCCGGCACCATGCCTTCCACCATATGGAAGCTCAAGACCCAGCACGCACCCTGGTATGCCGGTGAGACCATCTCGGTCGGTATCGGACAAGGTGCTGTGACGGCCACTCCAATTCAACTCGCCCGCGCACTTAGTGGAATCGCCTCAGGCGGTGTTCTTCGCCGTCCCCACGTTGTCTTCCCCGATGAGGTTCCGCCCGAGATGCTGGAGTCCATCCACGAAAACTTCCCCGGTTCCGGCGATGCCACCATTCCGCTCACTACAGAGAACTGGCAGATCATCACCGACGCCATGGCCAATGTCACCAGCAGCCCCATTGGCACTGCCTACGTCGCCCATCTTGATGGCATTGACTTCGCTGGCAAGACCGGCACCGCCGACGTCGTAAGCGGGCGCGTAAAAGGCAGTACAAACAAAAACACAATTCCCAATGCATGGTTCGTCGGCATGACCCCCCGCCGCAACCCCGACATCGTCGTCGCCGTTCTGTGGCAGCATGGCTACTGGGGCAATAACTCCGCCAGACTTGCCGCTCAGGTCATCAACGCCTTCGTCACCAAACAGCGCAAACGCGACAACAACATCCGCATCGCTGAAACCCCGCAGCCCGCTCAGTCCACGCCCACGGCTTCAACAGCCAAACCCACAATCCCGACAGCCGAATAGGAGAGTCCTCTCAAACATGACCCGCCTCTCCTCCTATCGCGACTTCGACTGGGTCCTTCTCGGCTTCGTCCTTCTGCTCTCCGTCATCTCCGTCCTTGAGATCAAGTCCGCCACCCTTCACACCAAGTTCCACGGCTTCGACCACAAGCAGATCGGCTTCCTCGCCGTCGGCCTCGTGCTGATGTTTATAGTTTCGCTGATCGACTACCATCGCCTCATCGATATCGCCCACTGGGCCTACGGCATCGGCATCCTCGCTCTCATCGCAGTCGCACTCGTCGGTACCAGGGTCCTCGGCGGCAAACGCTGGATCAGCTTTCACGGAGCCCACTTTCAGCCCTCTGAGTGGATCAAGCTCATCCTCATCGTCGCCATTGCCCGCTTCTTCTGGGGCCTGACGGGCAGGGAGCTGACGTGGCCCGACATCGGCAAGGCCTTTGCTCTCGTCGGCATCCCCATGGTCTTCGTGCTCAAACAACCAGACCTCGGCACTGCCCTCACCTACCTGCCGATCCTCATCTGCGGTCTCTTTCTCGGCGGCATTCGTTTCCGCCAGGCGGGAATCATCGTCCTCGCCATCGCCATTCTCGGTATCGCCGTCATCAAGTCCGGCAAGCATCTCAAGCCCTACCAGCAGGCCCGCATCAACGCCTTCATCAACCCCGACTCCGACCCCCGCGGTTCCGGGTACCAGATTCGTCAGTCTCTTATCGCCGTCGGTGCCGGTGGCGTCTGGGGCAAGGGAGCCAACAAAGGCACCCAGACTCAGGGCGACTTCCTCCCGATCCCCTACACCGACTTCATCTTCGCCGCCTTCTGCGAAGAGCACGGCTTCGTCGGTGCCGTCGGCGTCCTGCTTCTCTACTTCCTCATCCTGATGCGCCTCATCCAGAACGCCCAGACGGCATCCGACCTGCCCGGCAGTTTCATTATCATGGGGGTGGTCTCAGTGATCGTCTTTCAGATTGCTGTCAACGTTGGCATGGTCGTCGGCCTCATGCCGGTTACAGGGATTCCTCTGCCTCTGCTCAGCTACGGCGGCTCCTCGGTCCTGTTCACCTTCCTCGCCCTCGGAATCGTCATGAACATCCGCATGAGCCGCTTCGTCAACTAGCCTGACACCTTCCGGTAGTGGTCCGCATTAATCTGGACGAACCGGTCCCATTTCTCAGGCAGATCGCCTTCCGCAAAGATCGCCTCCACCGGGCAGACCGGCACGCAGGCCCCGCAATCGATGCACTCCACAGGATCGATATAAAGCATCGTGGCAGAGTCGGCATCTGCTTCGTCCTTCCTCGGGTGAATACAGTCGACCGGGCAGGCGTCGACACAAGCCCGATCTTTTACACCAATGCACGGCTCCGCGATGATATAGGCCATCTTCTACTCCTTATCTCTTTCCGAGATCGGGGAACCAGTCCGCGAAGCGGTGTTCAAATCATTGTTGTCTCGACAGCGTTATCAATCTCGGCGTAGTTGTAGGCCTCATGCGTCACGGTAGGAACTTCAAGAAAGTTCTCGGTAAGAGGAGGTGACTGCGTCGTCCACTCAAGGCCAGCCGCACGCCAGTGGTTTTCTCCTGCAATCGCACCATACTTTAACGACCAGAGCAGATAGACCCCCGGCAGCAGATATCCGAGCGCCAGTATCGAAGCCCCGGCAGTGGAGAGAACGTTCAGGACCTGAAACTCGGGAGGATATGAATGGTATCGCCGCGGCATCCCCAGATAGCCCAGCACGAACTGCGGGAAGAAGGTGAGATTGAAGCCGATAAACAGAATCGCCGCAGCCAGCTTCCCCATGGACTCCGGGTACATCCTCCCGGTTATCTTCGGCCACCAGAAGTGCAGCCCTGCCATATAGGCGCTAACCATGCCCCCGACCATCACGTAGTGAAAGTGCGCCACAATGAAATAGGTCTCGGTCAGGTGTATATCCATGCCCAGCGATGCGAGCATGATTCCGGTCATGCCTCCCATTGTGAACAATCCTATGAATCCCAGCGAGTACAGCATTGGCGTGTCGAACGTGATCGAGCCCTGGTACATCGTCGCAGACCAGTTGAACACCTTGATCGCCGACGGTATCGCCACCAGCATGCTGAACAAGGAAAACACCAATGCCGAATAGTTCGATATCCCCATGATGAACATGTGGTGGGCCCAGACGAAAAAGCTGAACAGTGCGATCGCCACCGACGAAAATGCAACCGCCGTATAGCCGAACACTCGCTTCCGGCAGAAGCAGGCCATCACCTCGGACAGCACTCCCATCCCAGGCAGAATCATTACGTAGACCGCCGGGTGCGAGTAGAACCAGAAAAGATGCTGAAACAGAAGTGGGTCTCCACCATGAGCGGGATCGAACACGCCGACCCCGGCAACTCGCTCAAGCACAATCAACACCATCGTTATGGCAACCACAGGCGTAGCCAGAACAAAGATGATCGACGTCGCATAGTACGACCAGATGAACAGCGGAAGGCGGAACCACGTCATCCCCGGAGCGCGCATCCGGTGAATCGTCACAATGAAGTTCAACCCGGTCAATATTGAAGAAAAACCTGCAACGAATATCCCCATGGCCGCACTGATGACATTCGTATTCAGGTAGTGCGTGCTAAGCGGCGTCGTAAAGGTCCATCCGGTATCGACACCGCCGAAGATCATCGAGTACAGCTCAAAGCAGCCGCCAATGCAAAAGAGATACCAACTCAAAAGGTTGATCTTCGGAAAAGCCACATCCTTGGCACCGATCATCAGAGGAATCAAAAAATTTCCAAGCACGGCTGGAGCCACCGGCACCAGAAAGAAAAATACCATGATGATGCCATGGATCGAAAACAGCTTGTTGTAGGTGTCCGAGGCAACCAGGTCGCCAGCCGGAGTCAGCAGTTCCAGCCGCATCAGTGCTGCCGCCGTGCCCCCAATGATAAAAAAGAAAGTCGTCGAGAGCATGTACAGAATTGCAATGCGTTTATGGTCCTGCGTCAGAATCCACGAGAGAAACCCCTGTTTTCTGGTCAGGTAATTATCCTTCGGCAGGACTGGAAGTACTACAGGCGCTGCTGCCATTGATCTCCTCCTGAGGCTTTGTTCAGAGAAACAGTTCTAAGCACGGTCGATCTGCACTTGCTCGGCTGGCGTCCTCAGAGGAATGTCCTGAGAGCTTGATGGAGCGATCCGTCGAATGCGTATCCTGAACAGGCTAGGTCCGTGCTCCAGATACTCCCACGACGCCTGCCCGGGGCGCAGATTATCGAACTGCCCGTGTAGCGGTACAGGATCGTGGTCATTCAGCAGCCGCAGTGATCCGCCCACCCCGAGGCTATCGAACTTCGCAAAGATCAGAGGGTGTCGTTCGGGACGCGGAACCCTCCGCAGATCAAGTTCTTCCGACGTATCCAGTGGAGTTCCAGCCGTATCCGTATTCCCCGTGGCAAGAACCAGCAGCACCGAGTCTTCATGTGCCTCCACTCTGTGCTTCGAGCCCGCCGCGACACTGACCACCTCACCTGGATGCAGCTCGCAGGGTTGACTCCCCTCATAGAACGTAACGTGCCCGCGCACTGCGTACACCGTCACCCGCCCCGGCGTCGAATGCTCGGGAATGGACTGGCCTGCGCGCAGGTTCATCAGCACCATCCGGTATCCCGGTTCCTGAATCAATACCTTGGGGTTAAAACGGCTGTCATTGAACTCGATCAACTCGTGCAGATTCTTCTTTTGCATTGAGTCTCTCTTTCCTGTAACGCAACTGCATTATGATCCGAACCTACGCTCCACCCTTCACATGTGCTATGACTTGAGTCATAGATTAGGCCAATTGGAGGAGTTGCGTAATGGAAAGGGTCGCTGCCCTGCGGCAGACTAAACTCTTCGCAGAGTTGGACGAGAAGGAGCTCGCCTGGGTTGCCAGACGCGCCGCCGGCCTCCACTTCCTCACCGGAGAGATGATCTTTTTCTCTGGAGAGGAGGGTAAGGGACTCTTCGTCGTATCTCGCGGCAGGGTTCGCGTCTTTCAGCAGAATCTTGACGGGAGGGAGCAGGTTATGCACGTCGATACTGCCGGCGCTACCATCGCCGAAGTCCCAGTCTTCGATGGAGGTCCCTATCCCGCCTCGGCCATCGCCGAAGAAGACACGGACGTACTTTTCATTGATAAGCGGGACATCCATGAGTTCTGCATGAAGCATCCCGCCTTTGCGATGAAGGCACTGAAGATGATGGCGGAAAGAGTAAGAAAGCATGCCCAGTTGGTTGAGGTGCTTTCCTTTCACGAAGTGGGTCAACGCCTCGCCCTCTTTCTCCTGGGGAAAGCACAGGATGCGGGTGGCACCCCGGCCAGCCGCGTCAAGCTTGAGCTCTCCTTGTCTAATCATGAGATCGCCGCTCGCATCGGCTCTGTACGCGATGTCGTCTCCCGCGCTCTGGCCAGGCTCCAGCACGAAGGTCTGGTCGTCGTTGAGTCCAGGACAGTCACCATCGTCGATACCCGCGCCCTCAGGCTCTACGTAGATAAGCGTCATTCGGGCGCCAAACCCTTGTCGCCGCCTCTGAAATGAACTCGAATTCTGCCTGGGCCGCACCCCGCGCGATCCGGATCTGGAACGAGAAATCATCGGAACTAGCCTTGAATCTTGTTCTGCACTGGCACCTGTAGCACGTTTAGTGCAATACTGTGTTAACACCTGTCCGGCTGTAGATGCCGTTCAGCGTACTATCCCGCTACTCGGGCGCACGGTCGCCGGTCAGCGGTAACAAATGACTTTAGAAAGAAAAGGCCGGCCAGGCGAGACATCGATCCGTTGGTCGGACAGGTTTCAGGGAAAATGATTGCATCCGGATGGCGAACGGCCCCGCCTCAAGCTTCTGATTTTGAGGTTGTTCTGGCCACAAACTCCGCATGTCTCCTGCCGCTCGAAGCATCCTCTCGTGTCCCCGATCCACCATGTGTCGCCCCACGCAAGCTCGCTCAGAGCACGCGGAGGGCAGAGTTGTTCCAACACCTCGCACCGGTCATCGAGCTCCGTTCACGCGCTTCCGCATCCCGCCCCCTGTCCGCCCCGCGGTGAGCCAAATCTGGCTCTAATGCCAGATCAACTCCCGATTGTTCTCTGTCTCGGTCTGCCGCTCGAACCTGAGGGTCGGGCAGAAAGAGCACAGAATGTCGAAAGAAATTTACATCAGCAGTACCCCACACGAGACTCGTCTCGCCATCGTTGAAGACGACGGTCTAACGGAAATCTATTACGAGCGCGAGAACGAATACACCCTCGCCGGATCCATCTATAACGGAAAAGTCACCCGCGTCCTTCCTGGCATGCAGTCCTCCTTCGTGGACATCGGCCTCGAGCGCGACGCCTTCCTCTACATCACAGACTTCATGGAAGAGGCTGGCGACTCCGCCGACTTCGACACCAACGGCGACTCCAGCCGCCGTCGAGAGGGCCGCGACCGCAACGGTAGCGCACCCACCATCGAAGGCACCCCCGCCAGCCCCGATCAGTCCACCGAATCCGACAATCGCGGCGAACGCAGTGGCCGTGGAGACCGCAACCGTGGCCGCGGCCGTCGGGACCGCAGCGGCAACCGCGACCGTCAGCCGCTCTCCGACAACGCCGCTCCCTTGGATTCTCAGCAGGCACAGGACGTCCAGGACTTCAACCGCAAAGAATCCGCAGCTCCAGACCATATCTCCGCAGACAACATCCCTGCCAACCGCAGCGACGAAGGCGAACTCGGCGAAGGCGCGCCCGGAGCAGACGGCAGCCGCCGCTGGCGTGGCCGTCGTGGCCGCCGTCGGGGCCGTGGCACCGGCCCGCGCGACGAGTCCCAGCCCTCAATCACCGAGGCCACAAGCACTCCCGTAGACACCTCTCGTGAAGCTTCAGGCGATACGGACTATGACGATTCCATCGACATCGACGGAGTAGCCGCCATACCACGGCAGGACACTGCCCCCATCGCCTCCGCTTATCCAGCCGAAACAACCGACACACGCGAAAACGCCAACCGTGGAGATCGCAGTCGAGGCAATGATCGCGGTGATAGAAATCGCGGAGGGCGCGACCGCAACGATCGCAACAATCGAGGCGACCGTGGAGGCCGTGACAACCGTGAGCCTCGCGCACCTCGTGGCTTCGCGCCCAGAACTTCGCTCTATGGTGTGGACGATACCGCGGCACACAGCGAATCCTCCGACCATACTGCCGAGCCCATCGTCCTGCCCGGCGAGTCGCTGTCCAAATACCGCAAGGGCAACGAAGCATCTGCGAACGCAACCCCTCAGGCCAACGAGAGAAACAGTGCAAACGCCGTGAGCGTCATCATCCCCGCCGCACCCGAGTTTACGATTCCCTCCGGCTGGGACGGTGGCGCGACCCTCCCCGGCGAATCGCTCTCCCGTCATCGCCGCCAGGAAAACCGTCAGGACTCACGCGCCGAGCATCGCCCGGACACACGCGCAAACTACAACAACCCTGAGCCGCCTCAACCTCACGTCGAGACGGTAGCCGCTCACATCGAACCAGCACCACCCGCAGAATACGAGCCCACCGACGCCTCTGCCTCCTATCGTATCGACCCAGTCGCTCCAATCGAGTTCCGTCAGAGCGCCCCAGTCCTCGAATCTCCGGAGGTCTCCGAAACTCCCGAGATTTCTGCAGTCGAGGAAAAAGCTCACGACCACACTCCAACCCACAGCATCACATCCACTCCTGATGGGCCAGTAGCGCAACTTCACACTGAGGCTGTACACGAAGCTGGCACCGCCTACGAAAAATTCGATTGGCAGACTAATCCAGCTCCCGTCTCCCACGAAGTCACCACCCTGCATGCGACGGGCGATCTCACCTCGGAGGCTCCCGTTGCCACCTCCATCCCCATCGCCGGTGCACTCGTAGAAGAGACCCTCGACGAAGAGGACTACAACACCACCCTTCATGCCAGCTCCATCGAAGAGATGGAAGACTTCGACGAAGAAGAAACTCTCGAAGGCGCAGCCGACCTCGGCACCATGATCCGCGAGATGTCGATCGACCACATCACCGGCTCCGGCACTGGAGAAGGACCAAACAAAGAAGATATCGATGAGGATGACTTCGAAGAAGAAGACGCGATTCACGATCTAACGATCGGCGGTCTCGATGACTCCGAAGACGAAGGCGACGACGAAGACCTCGACGAATCCGACACCGAAGAAGACGTAGTCCACGAAGAGTTTGCCGAAGGCAGCGAAGCCCCCTCCAACGGACTCGACCAGGCCCAAACCGGTGCCGTCGCTCCAACCCACAGTCGCGAAGGGGATCGTGGCCGTGGTCGCCGCGATGGCCGTCGTGACGGCCGCAGCAGCCGCTTCGGACGCAGTGATCGTGGAGACCGCAACGACCGTCCCCGGAACACCGGCGGCGCAGCCGACCGCGAGCGCTCCAGTGGAGGACGCGACCGGCGTGGTGGCCGCAGCTCCATGCAGTCCACCAATCTCCCCGCCATCAGCGAGCTGCTCAAGCCCGGCCAGGAGATCCTCGTTCAGATCGCGAAAGAGCCCATCGCCAAGAAGGGTGCACGCATCACCTCGCACATCGCGCTCCCCGGCCGCTTCCTCGTCTTCATGCCGACGGTCAACCACACCGGCGTCTCTCGCAAGATCGAGTCCGATGGGGAACGCCGCCGCCTGAAAGAGATTCTCCTCAGCGAAAAGGGCGATGCCGCCGGCGGTTTCATCGTTCGCACCGCAGCCGAAGGAGCCAGCGAAGAAGAGCTCCGCAGCGACCTCCGCTTCCTCCTCAACCTCTGGGCAGACATCAAGCAGCGCAGCGAGTCCAGCAAATCGCCTGCTCTCATCTATCACGACCTCAGCCTCGTCGAGCGCATCCTCCGCGACCAGGTCACCGACAACTTCTCCGCCATCTGGGTAGACTCTGAGAGCGACTACGAGCGCATCCTCCGCTTCCTCCAGCGCTTCCAGCCATCGCTCATCCGCCGCGTCAAGCTCTACACCAAAGAGACCCCGCTCTTCGAGCAGTTCGGCATCACCGAAGAGATCAACAAAGCGCTGCGCAGCAAAGTCTGGCTTAAATCCGGCGGCTCCATCGTCATCAACCAGACCGAAGCCCTCGTCGCGATCGACATCAACACCGGCAAGTTCGTCGGCAAGACTGCCCGCCTCGAAGACACCATCGTCAAGACCAACCTCGACGCCATCCCGGAGATCGTCCGCCAGATCCGTCTCCGCGATCTCGGCGGCATCATCATCATCGACTTCATCGACATGGATGAGCGCAGAAACCGCAATCGCGTCATGGCAGCACTCGAAGACGAACTCAAGAACGATCGCGCCCCATCGAAGGTTCTTCAGTTCAATGACTTTGGCCTCGTCGCCATCACCCGCAAGCGCGTCAAGCAGTCGCTCGAGCGCACCCTGTCCACCACCTGCGGCGTCTGCCAGGGCACAGGAATGGTCAAATCCCCCGTCACCGTCTGCAACGACATCTACATCGAGATGCGCAAGATGCAGAAACATCTCGAGCGCGGCGACGTTATGCTGCGCGTCAACCCCGAGGTCGTCAAACAGCTCAAGGCCCCAGGCACCAGGTGGCTGCAGGAGATGGAAGAGATTGTCGGCAAGACGATCCTCGTCAAATCCGACCCCAGCCTCCATCCCGAGCAGTTCGACATCCACTAAAACTGTGGGCACCGTGAAAGCACGAAACCCTTCACGGTGCCCGAGCGTTCCTCATCTGTTCCAATACAGACAAAGATCGTCATCTTAACTGAAGCGATTCGCAGCTATCGTGAACCGCATCGTAGAGATTACTGTATCTATGTGTTCTCGCCCAACCCAATGCCATCCGGTTCTTCCCTCGCTGTATCTTCCCATCTGTCAATATTTTGTCTCTGCCAGACAGGTAAAATAACTCCTGTAACCTTAGTCATCCCGAACTCCGTTTCATGCGTCATACACAACAAGTGCGGGAGAGTTGGGTTTATGCCCCCTGAAGAACCTCGCAGCACCAAGGAGCCCCTTAAAGATGCACACGACGATCAATAGAAATCGCCTTTACGCCTTCATTGCCCGCACCGCAGCAGTCACGTTTCTCTCAGCAGCTGCCACACTTGGGCTTCAGGCCCAGCAGTCACCTGGAACCGCCCCACCCCTTCCTCCTGTCAGCCTCAAATCGACGCTAACTGCCCCCATCGACCTCTCCACGCCCGACGCCCTCAAGTATTCGAGCAGCACTGGCAGCGCTGAGATGGCCAACGCAGAAGTCTTCGACCTCGGCAGCGACATCCAGCCCCCGCCCCGCCGTCGCTACGGCCGCCCCAACTACTCCGACAGCCACACCAATCCCGACGGTTCCGCCAAATATAACTTCATCATCGGCGGCGGCCTCACCCTGCCCGTCGGCGGTACGCACAATTACCTGGCGCCAAGCTACAACATCCAGGGTGCCGTCGCGCGCAACTTCAGCAAAACCCTCGGAATCCAGGCCGAGTTCGACTGGGCAAACTTCGGCTTCCAGACCTCGACGCTTAACAACCAGTTGGCCATCTATAACGGTCCATTCTTCCTATACGGTCTACCTCAGATAGGTGGCGCCACTCATATCTGGTCCTTCAGTCTCAACCCGATTGTGAACTTTTATACCTCCGACACCTGGGGAGCCTATGTAATCGGCGGCGGCGGTTTCTATCACAAAGTGGCAACGTTCACGACGCCGGTGGTTGCTCAGATGTGCGACCCCTACTATGGTTGCTACAACTACCAGGCCAACCAGCCCATCGACTCGTACACCAGCAATGCCTTAGGTGTGAACGGCGGAATTGGATTTACCTACAAAGCGTCCCGATTCTCCTCCATCCGTTTCTTCGCAGAAGGCCGTTACATCTATACCTTCAACTCGAAGCGTGCCTTTGACTACGGTGACGTGAACTTTAATAATGTCAACGTATTCCCGCAGAACAGCGCCAAGACCGGTTACGTCCCCATTACCTTAGGTGTCCGTTTCTAATCGCACTCCAATCTGCCTGGTTCCAAAGAGAAAGAAGAGAGGTTCGCCTCTCTTCTTTCTCTTTTTTAAGCTTCCACTGCAACTGCAGTCTTCCCTCTACCCCAGATGAAGCAGAAAACCTATCGTCACTCCAGCCACCGATCCAATACTCATCGAGATCTGATGACCGATGCCGCGCTGCCGCATCTCCCACGCATTCATCCACAGCACGCCAATCAGAGCCCCTGCCAATCCAGCCGCCACCACGAACGCATGAGAGTGCCCATTCACCAGCGAAGCCACATAGCCTCCAGCCGCTGAACAGAGCAGCCACACTCCATCCTGCAGATACTTGTAGCCTCGCGTGATCCGGCTGTCCTTTTCGACAAAGTCGTGTGAGGCCGCGGTAATGCCGAAGGTCGTGGCCATCGACAGGCCCACTGCCACTACATATCCGAGAAAAAGCGCAAACGCAATATAGCTGGCAGTAATCATCGAAATATCAAATATATCTTCGGGGAGCCTAAGTCTATCAGTCAGAATCTATCGCTTCCACTACAAATTGCTTAGATACCCACAGGAAACGGCTTTTCGTGGATACGTTCACCGGGGTCGCGGCTCCGTTCAAACCGTCCCTGCAGCAGGCTTAGCAACCCCGTATACCAGTATCCGAACACAAACAGCACCAGAAACGGCACCGTAAAAAAGTTCTCCGTCGAAACCGCATAGTACACGGTCCACGCAAAGTAGCATCCAATCGCCAGCTCGATCCACGGCACAATCCCCAGCCGTTTGCGATACACCTTCGCCTGGCTCTTCTCGCCTTTCTTTCTAACCTTGTACTTCGGCGTCCGAGCAAACGCGCTCTTCACGCCAAACAGCGCCTCCAGCACAGCCTTCGTATTCGTAATCGTCAACCCGATCCCACCCAGCGCCATCACAAACGGAATATACAGAATCGACATATACCAGCTCCGTGGATACAGCTCCTTCTGGCTCACCAGGTAGAATGTCGAAACCGACATCGTACTCGCGATAAACAGCGGAAAGTCGATTAGCAGCATCTGGATATACCCTTGCCAGCTGCGGATGATCATCGCCGGCATCAGCAGCACGCTCAGTACGATCATCAGCGGATAGCTAATATTCGCTGTCAGGTGATACCACGCCTCCAACTTCGTATGCCACGGCGCATCGCTCTTCATCACCCGAGGCAGAATCTTCTTCCCCGTCTGGATCAGTCCCTTCGCCCACCGCGCCTGCTGCGTTTTGAACGCGGTCATCTCGATCGGCAGCTCTGCCGGACATTCCACATCCTGCAGATACTTGAACTGCCATCCCACAAGCTGTGCCCGATAGCTCAGATCCGTGTCTTCGGTCAGTGTGTCATGCTGCCATCCGCCCGCAGCCGTGATCGCCTCCCGCCGCCACATCCCCGCCGTCCCATTGAAGTTGAAGTACACTCCCGCGCGGCTTCGCCCACCGTGCTCCAGCACAAAGTGCCCGTCCAGCAGGATCGCTTCCACCTGTGTCAGGAAGCTGTAGTTTCGGTTCAGGTGTGTCCATCGCGTCTGCACCATGCCGATCTCCGGCTGCGCAAAGTGGTGAATCACCTGCATCGCCCACTGTCGCGGAGGCACAAAATCCGCGTCGAAGATTGCCACAAACTCGCCCTTCGCTACATCGAGTCCCTTGTCGAGCGCGCCAGCCTTATACCCGTGCCGGTTGCTTCGATGCAGATACACAATCGGCTGCGGCGCCATCCCGGCAAATCCGCGCGCATAGCGTTCCACGATCTCCCGTGCCACCTCGGTCGTCTCATCGGTCGAATCGTCCAGCACCTGGATCTCAAACCGGTCACGCGGATAATCCAGCTTGCACACCGCGTCGATCAGTCGGTCGATCACAAACTGCTCATTGAAGATCGGAAGCTGGATCGTCACGAACGGAAGCTGTTCCTCAGCAAACCGCATCGGCGGCTCATCCCACTTCGTCGCGTTCTTCCTGTTCTTGAAGTACAGCCACACCAGTTGATACCGGTGAATTCCATAAAACGCCAGAATAATCATGACGACGAAGTACGGAATCAGCAGCGCCGTATCGAACGTATTCCAGTGATACAGGCCTTTGAAGGTCTGATCGAGGTAATGCGATCTCATGTAGTGGCGAAAGCCCTTGGGAGCAAGCAGCAGCGCAAGCAAAACCGTCGATGTATGAAGAAAAGGGGCCAGGTCCATGCTCCAGCAGAAGGTTCCAGTGTCCAGTCGATTCTACGCGATACGATGCCGAATCGAGACACCCGGTCTACAGTCGCTAAAAGGTTTGTCATTCAACCTTGAGCGACCCGAAGAGAAGAGCTCCCGCATTTTGCCTTCGCCTTTATTGTTGCCTGTTCCGGCCTCTACGTCAGATTCCCTAGTTCAGGAACATCGTCCGGTACAACGTATCTCTCTGCACTGGCTTGAAACCGGCATCGCGGATCACCTGTCGCACCTGCTCCTCTGTCGCTGCATTCGCGCCCGCAGCCTGCAGCACGCTGCCTGCATCGTTGCTGCCAAATCGAAGTCCCACCTGTAGCACCTTCAGGCCCTGCGTCTCCAGGTTCGACTGCACATTCACGATGTTATCCAGATACATCCGCGAGATCGCCAGCGTCTTCAGATACTCCACCGCCGTCGCCTCCTCAAATCCGTTCACAGCCGAACGTTGCGGTGTAGAACTCCACGGCGTAAACGAAGCAAAGCCACCGGTCTCCTCCTGAAGTTGCCGCACTGCCTCCAGATGATTCAGTCGATGCTCCAGCGTCTCGCCGCAGCCGAACGTCATCGTCGCCGTCGTCTGAACGCCGAGCCCGTGTGCCGCACGATGCACCGCGATCCAATCCTCCGGCCCGCAACTTCCCTGGCGCTGCACCGCGTCATCAAGAACCCCCGCATCGTCGCCGGGGACGGAGTTGAGCCCAGCATCGCGCAACCGCGCAAGAACATCTTTCACCGGCCGTCCCGCATGTTGAGCAATCGCAAGAATATCGGTTGCCGACAAGCAATGCAGCCACAGGGCAGGGAAGCGCTGCCTGATGCCGCGAAACAGTCCTTCAAACCATTCGATGGTGCGTTCCGGCGTAACCTCACCCCGTAGTGTGACAGCGGTGCCCCCCCTCGCCTCGACCGTCGAAATCCGTTTGTAGATATCCTCGAAACCTGCTCCATTGGCAGAGTTCGTGTAGTCGATCTGGCCATCGAGAGTATAGCTCGCAACGCTCTCCGGATGCAGCCTGCGCCGAACCGCATCGGCCTCCATCCCCACTCCAATCAAATCGTCGCTCGCAAAATGATCAAGCGCGTCCTTCCGGCTGATTCCCATATATCGATTTTACGAGCTTTGCCGGATCTAGCGTCCACGCACCAGCAATACAAGGATCGCTACCGCGAGCACGACCAGCACAGAGACGCCTGTCTTCACCCACAAGCCCAGCGATGCAACCTTCAACTCGAGCGCCGCAACCCGGTTGTCGTCCTTCTCCGCGGCGAGGCGGGCCTGCTTCACCTCTTCTGCAACCTCGGCGATCTGTGCGCTCTGCTCCTGCAACTGCCGGTACAATCCCGCGTGAGCTTTGGTCACCTGCCCCAGGTCGCCGCGAACGCCCTCGGCCATCGCCGCCATCGCCGCTTCATTCGCCTTCTCAGAGGCGGTCTTCGACGAGAGATACTTGTCGGCCATCGGCACAAGTCGAGAGATGTGCGGCAGCAACTCGAACAACTGGGCGATCACCTTTGGCCACATAAAGTCCCTCTGCCTTTCAAGTCTTCAATCTCGCGCGCCCCTGACGCCAGCGCACCAGCAGCACGCCCACCGTCAGCAGCAGAACCGCCGTCATAATCCCCTGCGACCACAAGCAGTAGATACACCACTTCTCCAGCACATAAGCCTCGAGGTAGCTCAGGAACCCGGCAAACAGAAAGCCAATCTGCGCAAACTCAAACACCAGCCACCATCGCCCCATCAGCGCGGCAACGCCGATCGCCGCATAGCCTGCGATGCCCACAATCGCAACCGGAATATGCCATCCGGGAGCCTTGGGATCTTCGTCGAACGTATGAGGAGGAAACACCGCGAAGCGGCCGTGGTTCACCGCACCGCAGTCGAACTTCTCCGTCACTGCACACGGCGGAGCCTGCGCCGGGTCCATGTAGTGAATGCGAAGCGCCATCGTCGAGTCGACAATTCCCGCCACTGCAAGCAACGCGATCAGATACCTCATGTACTTCATAGGTTTCATTCTACGTCGGAGGCTCGGGAGCGCATATCGCAGGACGCGTATCATGAAGATAGAAACACTGGCCCTGCGCCGTTGCGGAGATACCAATGAACGAAAATCGCCTCGACATCAACTCATACCCCACCATCATCGATGTGCCCCGCGAGGAGACCGCTTCGCTGCTGGCCAAGGTGCTCGGCATCACGTCGCTCGGCTTCCTCATCACCGCAGCCGGAGTCGCCACCGCGCCTGCGTGGAGCACCTTCCCCGGAATGATCGCGGTCTTCGCCCTCATCTTCGGTATCACCTTCGCCCGCAAGGCAAATCCGGCGCTCGCGCTCAGCCTTTTCCTGGCCCTCACCTACTTCATGGGCTGGGAGATCGGCCCGCTGATCCACCGCTACGTCCAGACAGTCGGGCCCGCGGTCGTCTTCAACGCCGCCGCCACTACCGGCCTGGGCATGGCCGTCATGGGCTCGGCCGCCTACCTCTTTCAGATCAACTACCGCCGCATCGCTGGCATTGGATTCGCCGCGCTTCTTCTGCTGATCATCGCTGGCATCGCCAGCATGTTCTTCCACTTCATGACGCCGGACACCTACTCCTGGCTCACGCTCGGAATCTTCACGCTGCTCACCGTCGGCGACTTCGCCCGCATCCGCGCAGGCGGCGACGGACGATCTGCCGTCTCGCTCTCACTCTCCATCTATCTCGACGCGATCAACATCTTCCTCGCCGTCCTGCAGTTGATGAGCGGCCGCCGCAGAAACTAAATCACCAGCTAATCCATCGAGCGCTCCGTACAGCATACGCAGCGCTCGATTGCTATTTGCCGTGCATCGCCGCCTCAACCTCTTCCGGCGTATGCGGCAGTTTCTCGGCGAAGTCAATCAGTTTGCCCTGCTCGTTCACATAGAACGTATCCTCGATGCGAACACCAATCTTCTCTTCCGGAATATAGATGCCAGGCTCAATCGTGAACACGGAACCGGCATCGAACGGCTGGTTGTAGTCATCCGGATCATGCACATCGATCCCGACAGAGTGCCCAAGCCCATGCAGGAAGTACTTCCCAAGCGGCTGGCCGTGCAGATCCTTCCCATGCGTATTGATGTAGTCGAAGGCGACCTTGTCCAGCAGATCAGTTCCGGCGTCTGGACCGCGTTGTGCAACCGAACCCATCTTCGATTTGCCCGCAACGAAAGCCTCACGCGCCGCCCGCTGCGCACCCAGCACAATGTTGTAGATCTCCTTCTGACGTGCAGTAAAGTGGCCGTCCACAGGCATCGTTCGCGTCAGGTCGCTCGCATACATGGAGTACTCGCAAGCCGCATCGATCACGACCACGCCGCCCTTCTCCATCAGGTTTTCGTTGGATGCGTAATGCAGCACCGTCGAGTTGATTCCTGAGCCGACGATCGAAGGATAGCTTGCCCGCTCGCACCCCTCCGCCATCATCGCGCCAACTTCGACCCCGGCAATCGTCCTCTCGCGCACACCCGGCTTGATCGCGCGCATTCCCGCAAGCTGCGACACGATCGATGCATCGGTTGCCTTGCGAATCAGTTCAATCTCGGCATGACTCTTGACCATCCTCAACTGAGTCGTAAGCGAAACAACGTCGTGTGTTGCAAACGCGCTATCGTTTCCAAGGATTGCAGACGTAAAACGAAGCGCCGCCGATGCCGCATCCACATTCTGCTGCGCCCATAGATCTCGAGCGCGGCGCGGGTCTTCAGACACGAAAGCAGCCAGCACGCTGGGTAGTTCGGAGAGCGGCATCACCTCATTCACAGCCAGCAGCCTCGTAGCGCCCGGAGTTGCGGCGTCAGTCTTCTCTCCCGTGTACTTCTCCAGCACGAGATTGCGAGTGGGAAGAAAAAGAATCTCGCGGTAAGTGTGCGCAGGCACCATTGTCCCCAGCCGAGTCGTCGTCGCAGGCCCTTCTCCGATGACCAGCAGCGCGCCTCCAGGCTCGTTGGAGCCCGTCAGATAGTAAAAATCCTCATCCTGGCGATAGTCCTGATACTCCATCGGCGGCTCATGGGCGGCAAAGATCACAGCCGCTCCACCATGCAGTTTGGCTGCAAGCTTGACGCGTCGCTGATGGTATTCACCCCTGGGCACAGAATCGAGTGCATACGTAACTTGTGCTGCAAGCAGAATCACGAACAGAAATTTTCCGTAACGCATAGAGGAGGCTCCGTAGTTTGTTTCATTGAGTATGAACTCAGGCAACATAACGCGTCTATTCGATTCCAACCCGCGGCGTGCCTCAGCTTTCATCGTCGAACAACTGCGCAGCCGTCGCCTCCGCCATCTTCGCCGCCGCAGTACCCCACGAGTCCTTCACCTTCCTCTTTCTCACCGACAGAACATCTGATTCCGTAGAACCACAAGGCACTTAACCCAATACTAAAAAACCGGAGCCGCCGCAAAGATTTGAGTTGACCCACGCCCGCACTCAGGTATGCTTGGAACCAATTTGAGCGAGGCTGCACCCGCAGAGCTATCTCTCGCTGCACCCGGGCCCCAATTCCGAATTTCAGGAGTGATGCCATGCAGTGTCCAGCCTGCCACAACGAAGTCCCCTCCGAGAATGCATTTTGTAACCAGTGCGGTGCGCCCATGTCTCAGGCCGCAACGCCCGGCGCCGCACCGCAGGCTGCAGCAGGAGTCACAACTCCACCTCCAGCAACCTACGCACAACCCGTCGCTGCCGGCTCAGGCCTGTCGGACACCGCGGCAGGAGCCATTGCCTATCTCACCATCATTCCGGCCATCATTTTTC
The DNA here is from genome assembly GCA_039922475.1 of Edaphobacter sp. Lineage (GTDB taxonomy): Bacteria > Acidobacteriota > Terriglobia > Terriglobales > Acidobacteriaceae > Edaphobacter. The sequence continues at coordinate 11,608 of JBDTEQ010000155.1, read as the reverse complement.
TCGTCGTCGAACCGTACAACAAGAGACCGTTCGTCCGCTTTCATTCCTTCCAGTCGATTGGGCTCTGCGTCGCATGGTTTGCGATATGGATCCTGGTCATGATCGTGCATATGGTCCTGCACTTCATTCCGTTGATCGGCCTGCTCTTCGTCTTCGTTGACCTCGCCATCGGAGTAGGGTTCTTCCTCCTCTGGCTCTTCGTCATCCTGAAGGCAAGCAAGGGCGAGTGGTACAAACTGCCATTCATCGGCGACTTTGCCGAGAAGCAGGCACGCAGCTAAACCGCAGGCTCCCGGCCACGCGCAACCTCTGTCCGGGAGCCATACGGCTTCAGCCGCTTCTCCATAACCTGCACGGCTACTGCGCTCTCATCCACCATCACAAAACCGCGTCCATGTTTTGCCGCTGCCTCGCCCGTAGTGCCGCTGCCTGCAAAAAAATCCATCACCGTCTCGCCGGGATTTGAATGCACGCGCACAATCCGCTCCAGCACGCCCAGCGGCTTCTGCGTCGCATAGCCTGTCTTTTCCTTCCCCGTAGGCGAGACGATCGTGTGCCACCACACATCGGTCGGCGTCTTGCCGCGCGCAGCCTTCTCCGCGCCCACCAGGCCAGGAGCCATATACGGAATCCGGTCGCTCTCGTTCAGGTTGAACGTGTAGCGTGCAGGGTCCTTCGTGTACCAGAGGATGTTGTCATGCTTGGCTGGCCACTTCTTTGTTGCCCGCGCCCCGTAGTCATAAGCCCAGATGATCTCGTTCTGAAAACACTCGCGCCCCGAGCCTCTGCCTTTGAACTCAAAGATCTCGTCAAGCATCACCTTGCAGTAGTGGACCTCGCGATAGTCGATATGAAAAAAAAGCGAGCCCGTCGCCGACAGCACGCGGTGCGCCTCCATCATGCGAGGCCGCAGAAATCCCGGAAAGTCGTCGAAGCTGTCTCGATAACCAGACCCGCCGTTCTGTTCGGCCAGCACCTCGGTCCGATAGCGTCGTCCGCCAAACCCCACGCGGTCGCCTGCCTCATCACGAACCGTCTTCATCTGCGTCCTGCTCTGCCGCCTGCCCGTGTTGAACGGCGGATCGACATAGATCAGCTCCACCGACCCGGCCTTCATCTGCTGCAACACCTGCAGGTTGTCTCCATGCACAATCCGGTTCATTCCGTCTCCCCGCCATAACACTAACGTACCTTGGTCACAGGCGGCTCCACCGTGTATCGTTTTGTTCGGGCCATCGAACGACCAGGAATGTCTGCGAACCATCTTATCTACGCCATGCTCACCCACCGCGGACGCGTCCGCCACGGCAATGAGGACACCTGCGCCGCCGCGCCCGAAGCGGGAGCCTTCGTCGTCTGCGATGGCATGGGCGGAGCTGCAGCCGGTGAGATCGCCAGCAACCTCGCGGCAGATACCTTTCTCGCTCACCTCGCACCGCTGCCCAAAGGCAAACAGCCAACCGAGAGCCCGCATGCTCGTCTCAACGCAGCAATTCAGGCCGCCAACCACGTCGTCTACCAGCAGTCGCATCGGTCTGCGAAACTTGCGGGTATGGGTACCACCCTGGTCGCTCTGCTCCATGCCCCCATCGTCAACGGAGGAACCATAAAGCGCCGCACCCCGCACGACCACACCAACTCCCGCGTCACCGACCCTCCAACCCTCTGGCTCGGACACGTCGGTGACAGCCGCTGTTACCGACGCCGTCGCGGCCAGCTCGAACAACTCACCCACGATCACTCGCTCGTCGAAGAGCAGCTTCGCGCCGGCCAGATCACCCCAGCTCAGGCAGCGCAATCGCCCATGCGCAACCTCATCACCCGCGCCATTGGCTCCCAGGCCACTGTCGATCCCGACATCCAGAGCCACCGCCCACAACCGAATGACATCTACCTTCTCGCCTCCGACGGCCTCACCCACGAGGTGGACGACGATGAGATCTCAAAGATCCTCGCAACCATTCCCAAGCCACCGACAACGGCATCTCTAACCACAGCGTGCGAAGCGCTGATCACCGCGGCCAACCGCAACGGTGGCCACGACAACATCACCGTTCTTCTCGTTGCCGTTACGCCGGACCTTACTCCCGCCTGAGCGGTAACCGCCCTCACACGCGCTCCCGGTGAACTGCTACACTCGAAGGTCGTCCGAAACGCTCTTATGTCTGATCCGAAAACCATTGCAGTTTTAGGCGCCGGGACCATGGGGAACGGCATCGCGCACGTCTGCGCCCGCGCAGGCTTCAACGTGCTCCTCTACGACGTCGACCAGAAGGCACTCTCCCGCGGTCTCGACACCATCGGCACCAACATGGCGCGCGAAGTCGCAAAAGAAAAACTGACTCAGCAGCAGGCCGACGAAGCCCGCTCCCGCATCACCCTCACCACCAGACTCGACGACCTCGCGCCTGCACAGCTCGCCATCGAAGCCGCCACCGAGCGCTTCGAGATCAAGTCAGCCATCTTCCGCGACCTCGACCGCATCCTGTCCGCCGACGCCATCCTCGCCACCAACACCAGCTCCATCTCCATCACGAGGATCGCCGCCGTAACCAAACGACCCGAGCAGGTCATCGGCATGCACTTCTTCAACCCGGTTCCGGTGATGAAGTTGGTCGAAGTGATCCGCGGCCTCCAGACCTCACAGGCGACCGTCGACACCGTGCACTCGCTCTCGCAGAAACTCGGCAAAACTCCCGTCGAGGTCAAGGACGCTGCTGGCTTCATCTCCAACCGCGTCTTGATGCCGCTCATCAACGAGGCCATCTACTCCGTCATGGAAGGCGTCGCCAAACCTGAAGCCGTCGATCAGGTCTTCGTCCTCGGCATGGCGCATCCCATGGGCCCGCTCACCCTCGCCGACTTCATCGGCCTCGACGTCTGCGCCGACATTATGCGCGTCCTCGCCGATGGGCTCGGCAGCCCAAAATACAACCCCTGCCCGCTGCTCGTCCGCATGGTCGACGCCGGCTGGCTCGGTCGAAAGAGCGGCCGCGGCTTCTACACCTACCCCGCGAAGTGACGGAACATAAGAACCCTAGCTGCATCCAAAGAATCGGGAGACAAAGATGCCACAAGAGATGTACTTCGAAGATTTTTACGTCGGCCAGAAGTTCCACTCGCTCGGCCAGGCCAAAGTAACCGCAGAAGAGATCAAAGAGTTCGGCCAGAAGTATGACCCCCAACCCTTCCATCTCGACGAAGCCGCCGGTGAAAACTCCTTCTTCAAAGGCCTCGCTGCATCCGGCTGGCTCACCGCTGCCATCGTCATGCGTCTCCGCGTACAGTCCATCACTGTCGCAGGCGGCATGATCGGCGCAGGCGTCGAAGAGATGCGCTGGACCCTCCCCGTCCGCCCGGGCGACTCAATCCGCACCGAGATCGAGGTCGTAGGCGTCCGTCTCTCCAACTCGCGCAAAGAGTATGGCGTCGTCCGCACCCGTTCGCTCGCTTTCAACCAGCGCAACGAGGTCGTCATGCGCTCCACCGTCAACTTTCTCGCTCCAGTACGAGCTGCCATTTGATGTCCCACCCGGCCTTGGCTGAGGAAATCGTTGAGTCGGTTTGTCTGAAAAAAGCGCGTATCAGGTAGACCCGCAACCCGGAGCCAGATATGACCGATACCGAACTGTCTTTACTGAAAACGAGCATCGACCAGGTCGTCGACCTTGAAACCACCGCAGGCGACCGCCACCTCGCCCAGATCCTCTTCGTCTTCGATGAAGGCGACACGCCCGACGTCTTCTACCTGAAGGTCGCGCCTGGCCCCGATGGCGAGTTTATAACGCAGGGAAACACCGGCCACTCTGTCCTTCTCTCCGACATCGCCGCCGTCCATTCGTATCAGCCGTAGCTTGTGGGATAAGCCCGAACCAGGCTGGTTACCCCACCCACATACCCACAACCAATCGGCGTATCCTTTCCCAATGATGCGCATGACAGTGCTCGCCTCCGGTTCCAAAGGCAACAGCACCGTCATCTCCAGCTCCCGCACCCGAGTCCTCGTCGACGCCGGCCTCTCCTGCCGCGAGCTTCTCAAGCGTATGTCCATCGCCGGCGAAGACCCCGCCGCACTCGATGCCATCCTCATCACGCATGAGCATCAGGACCACATCGCCGGCCTCTCGGTCCTCGCCCGCCGCCTCAACATACCCGTCTTCTTCACCGAACCCACCCACCGCGCCTGGGTCCGCATGCTCACCCCGCGCACGACGATGACCTACGCAAAGTGGCTAGTTCACGTCCAGCGCGAAAAAGAGGCCCGAGCCGCAGCCGTCGCAGCGAACCTCGAAACCATCGATCTGGAAGCAACGATCGAAGCCACCTGCTCCGACGATCCTCACGCCACGCTCGAGCTGCCGGTCGATCCAGTCGATCCAGACGATCCCGAAAAATCCGAAGAAGCCCTCTGCACCCCCGAAGCCACCGAGCCCCGGCAAGCCGCCGCGCCAAAGCCCGACCCCACCAACCTGCCCGCCGTCGAGTACTTCCACTCCGGCACCCGGTTCTCCATCGGCGACATCGACATCACCCCCTTCACCATCCCCCACGATGCTGCCGACCCGTGCGGCTTCGTCTTCGAGTCCCACTCCGACGCCATTCGCATGGCCATCGTCACCGACCTTGGCTACTTCCCCCCCAACGTCAAAGCCGCCCTCAAGCGTATCGACGTCCTCCTCCTCGAATCCAACCACGACATCGAGATGCTCCGCGACGGCCCCTATCCCTGGTCCGTCAAGCAGCGTGTCCTCTCCCGCGTCGGCCACCTCTCCAACGACGCCACAGCCGAGTTCCTCCAGAAGGACTACGACGGCGGCGCCTCCTGGATCATCCTCGGCCACCTCTCCGAGTCCAACAACGCCCCCGAGCTCGCCCGTCTCTCCGCCGAGCAGGCCCTGGGCGGTCACCCCACGTTACTCGGTAATCGTGTCCTTCTAGCCCACCAGGGCATCCCACTCGACCCTATCACCCTGTAACTTCAATCCTCGCAATCTCTTTTTGCTGACGGAACAGGCGCATTTCATGAAATGGAATGTACCTCGCAGAAAAAACCGTTACTACTCGGTGAATCCTTTTCTTTGATACGGCGGTCAAAGATAGTAGGATGGTCTTATAACCTTATGAAAGAACCTGCCTTAGCATTCCCGGCCAATCGCAAAGCCAGCCACTCCGCGTGTATAGATCAGGTCGTCGGAGACATCCTCTCCGGCTGGCGGTACGACATCTCGGGCCTCTCGCCGGCCATGCGCACCGACTACGACCAGCATCTCTCCGACTGCAGCCACTGCCGCCGCCGCCAGCGCATCGCCCGCACCATCGACGTCCTGCTCATCAGCGTCAGCACACTCTCGATCGCCGCCTTCCTGCTCGCCGCCGTCGTCATTCACCGTATCGAACTCATTACCCACATCTTCACCATGCACCTGCGCCTCAGCCAGACCCACGGCATCGCCATCTCGCTTGAAGCCGTCGCCATCGCCGGTCTCATCTTCTCCACCCTCCTCTGGATTCTCGTCGCTATCGCCACGCCTCTGCCGGGCTTCATCGGCGGAATCGTGCAGGAGCGAATCCCCGCCGACCTCCGCGAACGTTTCACCAAGGACGCAGCCTAAGAGCAGGGAATAGGCAAAAGCTAATAGGGAATAGCAAACCGAAGGCTCGGCTACTGTCGTTTCTACACTACATTACATGGTTCTCCACAGCAGACGAAACAGACAAAATCATAGCGAACCTGTATCGTAAGCAAAAGGTCTGTCGTTGTTCTCTACTCCCTATTCCCTACTGCCTACTCCCTGATTTATGAGTCTCTCCCCTCAATCTGAAGGCGAACTCCTTCCGCCGCACACTACCGCAAACCGGGCACCCATGCCCGACTACGAACGCGAAGCCTCGCGCCCCAACTCGCGCGAACGCGGCTGGAACATCCTCGCCACTCCCGGCACTTATCTTCTGCTCGCCATCAACATCGCCGTCTTCGGCTGGATGGTGCTCAACGGCGTCTCCGCCAAAGACCCCACTACCTCGCAGTTGATCCACTACGGTGCGACCAATCCCGCCTTCATCCTGCTCGGCCATCAGTGGTGGCGTCTGCTCACCGCGACCTTCGTCCACGTCGGCCTGCTGCACATCGCTACCAACATGTGGTGTCTCTGGAACCTCGGCCTGCTCGGCGAACCGCTGCTCGGCCCCGTCGGCCTGGTCGCCGTCTATCTGATCACTGGTATCGCAGGCAACCTGCTCAGTCTCTTCTTCAACGTAATCGGCCGCGACTTCATCTCCGTCGGTGCCGGAGCCTCAGGCGCGGTCTTCGGCATCGCAGGCATCCTCATCATCCTGCTCTCCAACAAAAAGCTGCCAATCCCCGCCTTTGAGCTCAACCGTCTGCGCCGCTCCGTCATCTGGTTCGCCGTATTGAACCTCGTCATCGGTGTCGGCGCCAACTTCACCAGCATCGTCCGCATCGACAACTACGCCCACATCGGCGGCTTCCTCAGCGGGCTGGCACTGGGTGTACCGCTGGCTCCGAGCATGACCTCCGGCCGCACCCGCTACCTGCAGCGCCAGAAGATCACCTTTGCCGCTGCCAGCTTCCTGCTCATCCTCTTCGCCTACTTCATCGCCAAACTGCGCTGACCAATTCCCATCAGCCGCACATATACCCACCAGCCCGGACGCATCGTCCACCCCTGCTGTCATTCTGACCTCTATCTAATCTGTTTTGCCGCGCCGCCGGTCAGGCATGGAGTAAAGCAATCCCCGCAGGTCCATAATGATCGTTTTGTAGTTCGGCGAGATAGTGGCTGCCATGTCCGTACCTTCGGATATCGAAGCCTTTGCCCGGAGGGACAGTTGCCGTCAGCATGCAGCACCGAGAAAGCGATGACGAGGAGAAGATAGCGATTAAACCCAAATCTTAGCCCAGCGCATAGAGCCCTCTTGGCGACATACAGGATGTGGACAAATGCTGCGTGTCGCCGTTCCTGAACAAGTGCACACGGCTTACAACATCGTTAGAACACATTCTGTGTAAGATGATTTTCGACTGGTGTTTCGTCACAAGAGGAGTTGTCGCGCATGACGGTGCGCCTGAAAGATATTGCGAGCGATCTGAATCTTTCTAAGATGACAATATCCAAAGTCCTGCGCGGGCAGACGGACATTAGCGCGGCGACGAAAGCCCGTGTCCTTCAGAGGATGAAGGAGTTGAATTACAGGCCAAATATCTCGGCCCGCGGCCTGCGCACCGGCAATACCCACACGATCGGCTTAGTGATTCCTTCGCTGACCAATTCATTCTTTGTAGACGTCGCGCGAGGTCTTGTACAGGCCGTACGAACATCGGGCTATGGCGTGTTGATCTCATCAGCGGAGGAAGATCCAGAAATTGAGCGGCACGAGATCGAACTCCAGCTTTCAAGGCAGGTGGATGCGCTCATTGTTGCATCAATACAGGAGTCTGCAGATTTCTTTATTGCCCTGGGCCGACAGACGCCTCCGGTGATTCTGGTGGATCGCAAAGTGCCCTCATTTTCGGCTAGTTTCGTCGGGTTGCGAGATCAAGACATAGGCTATATAGCCGCAGCACATCTCGCCGAAGTGGGTTGCCGGAAGCTGGCGTATTTGCGTGGTCCGCGCACCGTTTCCGCCGACCTCCGTTGGTCTGGATATCGTGCTGCTCTCACCGAGTGCGATCTTCCATTCAAGCCGGACTTCGTGATCGATTGCGGAGAGACGAGAAGCAACGAGTATCAACGTGGCTTCGATGCTGGAAGACGGCTATTGGAGGGAAGGATGAAGCCTGACGGCATTATGTGCTCTAGCGATGCGCTCGCATTGGGGGTAATCGATGCTGTACTCGCCAGGAATCTCAGGGTTCCTGAAGATATTTGCGTTGTAGGTTGTGGTGATCAGCCCTGTCTACGGGAGATGGGGATATCATTGACAAGCGTGAACCTTTCCGGGAATGAGGTTGGACAGAAGACCGCACATCTGACCCTTCGTGCACTATCCAACTCCCAGGTAAGTCGCAACCGAAATTTTTTGCTGGCGCCCAAGCTGATTATCCGCCGCTCCAGTCAGCGTTGAGAGTTGATCGATCAGGAAAAGAGGACTTTCTTGACAGCAGCGCGTCATGTCATTATCGTAAGCCAAAATTCCAAAAGTACTTTGTGGGAGATGCACGTTTCATTGCTGTAGCAATTCTTTGCGAATTGTGCAAACTCTCCGGCTAGGCTGCAATGCTCTCGAAGCGAATCGTTGCAAAGCACTTCGATCTCGTCGTATTCGGTGAGTTCTTCTCCGACCTCATCTTTTATCGGCTGCCGGACCGCCCGCGTCTTGGAGAAGAGTTGAAGACGGATCATTTCCTGATAGCACCCGGAGGAGGGTTGGCAACGACTGCGCTTGCCGCGAGCAAACTCGGAACTTCGACGGGCATCGTAACGAGAGTTGGTGCGGATGCCGGAGTGCTTCCAACATGGTCGGCCATGATGAATCAAGGGTTGGATGTGACTGGCTGCGAAGTGCGCAAGGATGCGCCAACCGCGCTAACCGTCTGCATTGCCTACAAAGCAGATCGCATGATGGTGACACATGAACCAATCAACAGAAACCTTGAGAACCTGCTTGATAAAGCTGGCGTTCAGCGCAAGCTTAGGCGTGCGCGCCACGTTCATCTTGCGTGTGCTCTGCGCCGCCCACAAAAGTGGATTCCATTGCTCAAGTCTTTGCGTGAAGATGGGATTACGATCTCTGCCGACTTTGGATGGAATCCGGAGATATCGGTCAACCAACTCATATCCATCATTCAGTATTGTGAATTTATCTTCCCAAACGAGCATGAAGCGTGCGCAGTGACCCGGACAACAAATGCCTTACGCGCGTTAGAGAAACTGCATGACTGGGTTCGGGTCCCAATTGTAAAACTCGGCGCAAAAGGGGCCATGTTGATGTGCGAGGGCACCGTGTACCGGCAACGCGCGCTTCCAGGTCCTATTGTTGATGCTACAGGTGCCGGTGACGCATTCAATGGAGGCTTCCTTCACGAGTTTTTGCGAGGGTCTTCATGGGACGATTGCCTGCGCGCCGGCAATATTTGCGGAAGCCTCTCGGCTATGGCACCAGGGGGGTCTCTTGGACTTCCTACGCATCTTGAGTTTGCCAGGCACATGCGAGCCCTCAAATCCGCTGCGATTCGAAAAGAAACTACTTGAACAAAGAAAGCGACTGATTCCGAGATGTAATTCGAGAGCAAAATGGGACGGTCACTCTTCGGCTCATTTTTCAAGAAATGAGCTTGTGGTCCGACATGTTGAACCCCGCAGTACGTATGCCATCTGGGCAAATTTCTAGAATCTTCTTGACACCTTCAACACAGACTGTTATTCCCTTAGAACACGATTTACGTTACCGATAACGTGACCGAATGAGCTACGGCATATATCGGGGCGACCAAAAGCCAATTTTTTGTATGAGGTCTCGTTTGTGCACTAGAGCCGGGGGTCGCTTCATCTTGTCTGTTTCAACGGTAGGCCAATAAGGAGGTACTCCTCATGAAATTACGTGTTCTTGAAAATAGGACTTTGGTTTGGATGAAGATTTCTGCAACCAGTTCTTTCGCTATGCTTCTTGTTGCCGCTCTAGGATTCGCGATCCTGAGCTCGGTAACAGCCTCCGCTCAGATTGATACGGGCGCCATCGCCGGCCTCCTCCGCGATTCACAGGGAGCCGTAATTCCCGGTGCAACCGTAACAGTCCGCAACGTTGCCACTGGCATTGTTAGTGAGACGAAGACGAATGGTGGTGGCAATTACCAGGTATTGAGTCTGATTCCAGGAAACTACTCTGTTGAAGCAACCATGACCGGCTTCGGCCCCGCTAAAAACCCTTTGGTTGAAATTCACGTCGGGTCTCGCGTTCAAGTGGACTTTACGTTAACGGTCGGTGCGACAGAGGAGCACGTTGAGGTTTCGGACACAGGCGTTGCGTTGCAAACCCAATCTGCGGAGGTAGGTTTGGTTGTCGGCGCGCAACAGATCAACGATCTTCCATTGAACGCTCGGCGCTATGCCGACCTCGCACTGTTGTCGCCGGGCATTTTCAAGAACCCTTCAGTGGCCAATGCAGCGCCTGATCGCTTTAGTTCGAACGGTAACTCCGAAACACAAAACTACTTTGCATTGGATGGTGTAGACAACAACTCTGGCTCTACAAATCTGCAGGAGGGTTCCGTGCAGAATGTTCAACCTCCACCGGATGCGATTCAGGAGTTTCGTTTACAAACCCGTACCTATTCGACCGAGTTTGGTACATCGGCCGGGGCTGTCGTCAATGCCTCTGTCAAGAGCGGAACGAACCAGTTTCATGGAGATGCTTTCGAATACGCGCGCAACAGTGTGCTGGATTCAAATACGTACTACAACAGGCAGAAAAATATTCCCAAAGGAATCTTTAGCCAGAATCAGTTTGGCGGTACAGTTGGCGGACCTATCTTCCGTGATCACACCTTCTTCTTTGGAGATTATCAAGGGCTGCGCAGCTCGAAAGATGTGACGGTTTCGTCTGTAGTGCCCTCGCATCGGATGAAAGGCGGTGATTTCACGGATGTGAGCCCGCTTACTGCCTTGGCGACCGGCCAGTCTGGCTGCATTACAGGCAATATCATCTCTCCAGGCTGTATTGATCCGGTCGGTTCAAAACTTGGAGCTCTTTATCCTGACCCGAATGATGGATCTACAGGATGGACAGGCGCGCCTAATTACAACTATGTCTATAACTCACCAACGCAAAACAACTCTGGTGACGTGCGAATTGATGATCAGGTTCGCAAGAATGACACAATCTTCGGACGCTATAGCATTCTGCATCAACATCGGCAGGATCCACCGTGGACTTCGAATTTTGTTGCCGGTAATGGTGGTTTTGCGACCGATTATGTAATACACAATCAGGGTCTCGCGCTCGGCTGGACCCATATTTTTTCATCCACGGCAGTAAATCAAGCACGGTATGGTTTTCTTCGCGACAATGCCCACAGCAACCCCATAGGCGTGGCTCTGGGGACATCCAAAGCAGGTGACTACGGATTGACTGGAATTCCAGCATCTCCTTTTACAGCCGGACTTCCTCCGCTTTACATCTCCGGTTTCGTTACTCTGGGAACCGATCGTTTTCGCCCGCAGTTTCAGGTATCCCAAGTATTCCAATTCATCGATAACTTCACTAAGCTGCAAGGCCACCATAGTCTGATGTTTGGGTACCAGTATCACCGCAATACCGACACCTTCCTTGATTTGCAGGCACCACAAGGTTATATGCAGTCCACTGGAATTTATTCGAACAAGTCGGGATTCGGTTTTGCGGACTTTCTGCTTGGCGATATTGCCTCGACCATCTACAACACGCCGCTCGATGTTCATCAATTCTTACCTGGGCACTCATTCTTCGGTCAGGACACGTGGCGTATCGTAAGAAATCTTACGGTGAACTACGGCATCAGGTACGAACTCTATGCGCCAATGTTGAATCGTACGAACTCTGTCGCCAACTTCTCTCCTGCCGGCGGAGGCACGCTGGTTGCTGCAGCCGGCAATGCGACAGGCTGGAGTAA
>JBDTEQ010000154.1:0-11991 GCA_039922475.1 Edaphobacter sp. | reverse complement strand
AGAAACGGTCTCTGGGTCTGTTTGAAATATGTAATCAACTGAGTGTCATTCTCCTGCGGCGGAATATTGGTATCTACCAGGCAGATACAAAGGGCCAGCGTCTCCCGTTCTGCAAGATAGGGTTCGATGAACTTTGGCCACTCAGCGGAGATCGACTTCGAGATCTTCGCGTACCCATAGCCAGGGAGGTCTGCGAAGATCAGCACCGGCCGTACTTTCATCTTTTCGCCCGCACCTTCATGGAGTGCAAAAAAATTGATTGCGCGCGTCCTTCCTGGCGTCGACGATACCTTCGCTTCGCGTGATCCAAGCAGTGAATTGATCAACGAGGACTTGCCTACATTCGAGCGACCGAGAAACGCCACCTCCGGCGCTCCGTATGTCTTCGCGTGAGAAGGGAAGTGCGCCGCGTCGGTTGCAGATAAAAGAAAGACAGGATTCAGTCGCATTGATCCAGTTTATCGCCCCCAGTTATGTCTGCCGGGGATCGCTGTTGTGCTTTGGGGAACCTGAGCATTCGTGGCGTATAAAAAACACCCGCCTCCTCGAAAAAGGAAGCGGGTGTCGCATTTCTGTCAGCCTTGCCGAAAGGGTTACTTGGTAATCGTAACCGGAGCCGTCAGATGGAATGTGACGGTCGATTCTGACGGGATCACGACGTCCTTGTTTCCAGTAAACGCTGCTCCCGCGGTTCCAGCTCCAGCTCCAATCAACCCTCCGATCAGAGCACCCTTTCCTCCGCCGGCAAGTCCGCCTATCAGTGCGCCGCCGCCGCCACCGCCACCGATGAATCCGGCTGTGCGCTTACCTTTGCCCTTCTGCTCTTTTTCATAGGCGTTTGTGCTCACTGGCGTTCCCGAGATTGAGGCCACCTCAATTCCCAGCGCGCCGGATCCCTTGAACCTTCCTTGCCCTTTTGAGGCGACCACTGTTCCCACCACGCGTGCTCCCCGGGGAAAGACCACTCCACCAGCGGATGTTTGAACCGGTGCTGCCAGAACACCGGTAAATCGATCGCCAACACTATTCTGGCTGGCGCTCAGTCGTTCCGTTATCGTTACTGTCACCGGAGTGCCTGCTTGCGCCGTCAACTTCACAGGTGGAGGCGGAGCAGCAGCAGTGACCAGCGCTGCCGCAGGAGCTCGTTTTGCTACAGCATTCGACGCGGCAGGCGCATTGTTGGCCGCTCCGGTTACAGTGGAGGGTGCAGCCGCCGGAGCAGTTGCTGGCGCGGAGGCCGGAGCAGCTGTGCCCGCGGAACTCTGGCCCGCTGGTGCCGGGGTTGAGCTCTTGCATCCACTCAAAAGAAATGTCGTTGAAAGGGCTAAGCCTGCTGCGAAAGCCAAGATTTCTTTACGCATGAACGATCTCCACAGAGAGGTTTCGATTGTATGCAATCTGTCTGTATAGATTAGTCCACTGCCATCAAAGTTGCCCGTCGAATCGTGGAAGCGATCACGTCCGTCAGATCGACGAAATGAAAGCAACACAACGAAACGCTTCAACTCCGGCTCTCTAAAGCCATTGGGAGCCGAAAATTCACGGCCAGGAACAAAGTTGAGCAATAGAACGCCGGCGAAATCTAAGTGGTTTCCTGTTGCCGGTTAGGTGCGTCTCTGCTTCGTGGGAGAATCGTTCAAGAGAGCGAAAACCTATCTTGATCGACTCGATCTGAATTCCACTAAACGTGGCAATAGCATTGGTTAGCGAGGGCAAATCGGACAATATAGAACTGAATCGCCCCTAATCCAGTGTCACTTTTACTCCTCTACAACAATTTGTACTGTGATGAATGACCCAAAAGTATCATGTGTAATTAAGCAAAAGATTGGCTAACCTCGGGTATGCTCCATCTTGAGATGTTCGTGTATTCCCACAATGGGACACGATTACTTGCTAGAGGCGTCTGTAAACAGGACACGTTCAATGAGTATTAGATTCTTTAAATTCAATTTGCAATCAGTTACCTTTTCCCGAAGCCTGACTTCTCTCTTATGACTGCGATCTCCCCCTGGTCACCTCAACCTGTCGCCCCGGTAACTATCTTGCCTAGCAAACCGCACCAACACCTTTCGGAGGGAACACCCATGATTGGCAATTATTTCGCCCGCCTGACGGGCTCAAAGCGAAACCTGCTCACGCTTTTGGCATCGAGCGCCGTCCTCACAGCTGGCTGCGCGAATATGTCGTCAACGGCCCCAACTGTAAACCCATTCAGCTCCGCAGCCACGATTAAAGGGAGTGTGCATGGCGGCAATCAGCCAGTCATCGGCGCGACAGTCAGACTCTGGTTCGCCGGACAAGGTGGTCCTTCGGGGCCGGCCACGAATGCAGCGACCACGACGACGGACAGTCAGGGCTCCTTCAGCTTCGTCAAAGGCACAGCCGGTGACGGCACCACGAATAACTACGCATGTCCGGCGTCCGGCGGATCGCCACTGGTCTATGTGACCTCTCAGGGCGGAAACACGCAGAATAACGGATCGACCACGCAGAGCAACAGTGCCGCGGCCTTTATTGCGCTTTATGGCGATTGTTCAGGAATCGGCGCTTCAAGCTTTGTTTACATGAGCGAAGTGACCACAGTAGCCACCATGGCAGCGGTGCAGCAGTTCTTTAATCCGACCGACGACTCAATCCGGGCTGATGGGATCGGTCAGCAGCGCCTTATTATGCTGAACCTTCCCAATACTGTTGCTCTTCTGGCCAATGCAGCCACCGGACTAGCCAACTCGTCCACAATCGTTCCGGCTGCCTCCGGCGGCAACATCGCGGCGGGAGTCACCTTGACGGCGAGTCCAGAGACCGCGAAGATCAACACGCTCGCCAACATCATCTCCGCCTGCGTCAATGGAGCAACCTCGGCTGATCCAGCCTGCGCCACTCTCTTCGCTTCAGCGGCGACACCCCAAGCGAATACAACCAATCTGAACCCCGGTGGCTTCCCGACTACTACCGATACGCTGCAGGCCCTCTATTACATCTTCACCAATCCGACCAACTCCAACGCGACGAATATGTCCAATCTGTTCGCTCTCCAGCCTGCTGTAGGAGCGCCGTATCAGCCTTCGCTGGTAAGCACACCTACAGACTGGACTATCGGCATCAGCTATTTCAGTGCAAGCGGTTGCACGACTGGCAATTTCATCTCTTCGCCGACTGACGTTAACATCGATGCATCCGACAATGTGTGGTTCGGAAACGCCCAGACTGGCGGTAATCTTTCCGCCCTCTCGGCTACGGGTGCGCCCCTCAATTGCGTCAACTTTGATCCAGGCGCTTCGTCTACCGGCGGGACGCTGGATTCAGCTGCAAACGTCTGGTTCGCAGGCGGCACGACCTTATATCGCTACAATCCAAGCACCAAGGCGAGTCTTGCCTTCCCGGTGGGCGTAACTCCTCTCGCCATCACGGCAGATGGTGCCGGTAATGTGTACTTTACTGCGGTTGCCGGGTCTACTGGGTCGCTGTATCAGTTAGCTGGTGCTGCTTCTGCTTCCACCGCAGTAGTTAAAGTTCAGATATCCAACCTGGTTGGACCTAACCCAGCTCGTTTGATGGCGGACAACACTTCCGCTACCCCAACCATAGTCCCAGGCAACATCTGGGTCTCCTCCGGATCGACCTTTGTCTCTCAGGTTGTACCAACTGTAGTGGCAGGGGCTGTGACCGGTTGGACTACCACTTCTCCTTTCACAACAAGTGGCAACTCCAACGGAATCGTTCTCGACCGCAATAGCAACGTCTATGTCTCCGGGAGCGACAATTCGATTACTCAACTTGCTCGTACCGGATCCTCCTGGGCTCTTGCGGCAAACTGGCCCTTTACAGCATCTACTGCAGGCATTAACGGACCAATAGGAATAGCGGTTGATGGTCGAGCAAATACCTGGATTCCCAACAGCGGGAACTCCAGTGTAAGCGAGATCAGTTTCTCCGGTCCTAATGCTCTCTCACCCTCAACCGGGTTCCGTAAAGACCCGACCTTCCTGAACACAAGCAAAGTTACTGCGATCGATCAGGCTGGAAATGTTTGGATCGTTGGAACCGGCAACAGCTTCATTACGGAGATTGTCGGTTCGGGCGTTCCCATCTATGCTCCGTACGCAGTCGGCATCAACGTGGGACGCTTCCAGTCGATCCCATAAGCAACGCGTCCTCTAACAACAGAAGGCCCCGTGAGGTTGCTCGCGGGGCTTTCTATTGCTTCAGGTTTCGAACTTGCCCCTCTGGCCAGATCTTTACGTGGTACCGCTTGTACTCCGAGATTGCAGTGTTATCGTCCTTCAAATCCAGTGTTAAACAAGGACGTGGTATTCCCGCTCGCATCCTCCTCCATCCAATTGGCTTTGTAGCATTCGTGCAGGCTCAATCGAAGAGCATCACTGAGAATCACTATGCTTAGCTCTGCAGCAGGATCACCTGAGTAATTTTTCGTGACCGGAAAATAGTACCCTTCGCAAAAACTTCTAAGGTAAAGTTAGACATAGCTTCGAAGCATGCCGCAGGTCGATGATCGCGGCTAGCATTCGACCATCTCTTCATGGGTATGCAGAGCATCACTCACCCGCCTCGCTCCAGCCACGCTCCGCTTCGGATCGTATCTTTCTTGCTGCTCTTCGCCGCAACGTATCTCTCGGCAACTGCTCAAACCTCCGCACGTACTGTTCCTCTCATCCTTCCTTCTGCCATCGTCTTCGATACTGCAGGAAACCTCTATTTTGCGGAGACCGCGAACCATGTTATTCGCAAGGTCGACGCCACAGGTCAGATCACCACGATCGCCGGTACCGGTACCCAGGGCTTCTCCGGCGACGCAGGCCCCGCAACCTCGGTTGCGCTCGACTCTCCTCTGGGCCTCACCCTCGACTCAGCGAACCATCTCTACATTGCCGACACGCATAATGATCGCATTCGAAAGCTCGACCTTGTCTCCGGGATCCTCACGACTATTGCCGGCACTGGCACTCGAGGCTTCTTCGGCGACGCAGGATCTGCTACGTCCGCTGAACTCAACCTTCCCACTGCTCTCGCATGCGACACAGCAAATAACCTCTACGTCGCCGACACCGGCAACCACCGCATCCGCCGCATTGATGCAGCTACCGGAGTCATCACTACAATCGCCGGTACCGGCGCGCAAGGTTTTTTCGGAGACAACGCTCTTGCAGAAAATGCCACGCTCGACTCACCGACTGGCCTTGCCGTGGACGCTGCAAGCAATCTCTACCTCGCTGACACTCACAACCACCGCATTCGGCGCATCGACGCCGCTACCGGCTTCATCATGACCATAGCCGGCACCGGAGCACAGGGCTTCACAGGCGACGTTGGCAACGCAACCTCCGCTACCCTCGCGCTCCCGCATGGCATCACTCTCGATGCCGCAGGCAACCTCTATCTCGCCGATACCGACAATCACCGTATCCGCCGCATCGATGCTGTCACCGGAATCATCACCACGGTGGCCGGTGACGGCACCCAGGCCTTTGCCGGCGACGGAGGCCCGGCCATCGCGGCGTCGCTGGACACGCCTCGCAGTATCGGCGTCTCTCCTACCGCTCTCCTCACCCTTGCCGACTCCGGCAACCGGCGCATCCGCCAACTTACCGCGGTTCCTGCTCCAGTCACTACGATCCGAACCATCGCTGGTCTCAGCCTCGCCGCTCCCGGAGCCCTTACCCTCTCTGCGCCGACCGCTATCCCCTACGGCACAGGACAGCTCACTGCCACTCTCGCCTCCACCACTCCTATCAACGGTGTAATCACCTTTTTCGATACGACCAACTCCTCCACGCTCGGCACCGCCAACCTCATCGCCAACATCGCTACCGTTTCCACCACCATGCTGTCTGCCGGCCTTCACGCCTTCAGCGCCACCTATGCGGGAGACCGGACCTATCTCCCTGCTGAGAGCCCTTCGCTCGCCATCGCCGTTATGCCGCAGCAACTCTCCGCAACCGTCATTCCCATCACAATTCTTTACGGCCAACCCATTCCCGTCATCACCGGTACTCTCAACGGAGTCCTTCCGCGTGACGCAGCAAATCTCACCGCTGCCTTCACCACTGTGGCCACTGCTCTCTCGTCCGCAGGCACCTATCCTATTGTCGCAACCCTCACCGGTTCCGGAGCAGGGAACTACACGATGGCAGCGACTCCGGCGACCGTTACCGTCAATCCGGCTCCTGTGCTCATCACGCTTAACAACCTCGTCGCCACCGCCACTATCGGCTCCTCCATCACGCTCACGGCTCATATAGCTACCGGTACCAGCGGCACGCCCACAGGTTCCGTCACGCTTCTGGATGGCGCCAACTCTCTCTACACCGCACCGCTCTCCAGTACGGGAGACGCTATCTTCACTATCCCCTCTATTGCGCAGGGCTCTCACTCCTATACCGCGGTCTATAGTGGAAGTGGCAACTTTACAGGTGGTACCTCCTCGCCTCAACTCGTCACAGTAGGCACGGGAGGTCCACCTTCCAGCGCAGACTTTGTTCTCAGCTCCACCGGCACCACAACCCAGACCATCGTCTCCGGCGGCTCAGCCAGTTACACCTTTGCCGTCCAACTTCAGGGAGCGATGTCCAGCCCCATCACGCTGTCCGCCACTGGCCTGCCCAATCTCTCCACCGCATCCTTCAACCCGCCTACGCTACCGCCCGGATCGACCGCTAACATTTTCGCGCTCACCATCGCCACGCCGAAGACCACGATATCGCACAATCGTTCGCGATTATCCAATACTTGGGCGTTTCTAGTACTTCCGTTTGCAGGGTTCAGCCTGTTGCGCCGCAATCGCTACACAGTAACGAAGTTTTTTTCAATCATGCTTGTCAGCGCCACCCTGCTCCTGGCCAACGGCTGCGGGGACCGCGTCAACGCATCCGGAGCTCTCGCTCTCTCGACCAGGAACTACACGATCACGGTAACCGGGACCTCGACCACCGCGACTGGCGGCATTCTTCAGCACTCCACCACCGTAACTCTGCTTCTCGAACAGCCTCAGTAACGGATGTCTACCCAGGCCCGAGTAGGCGCAGCAGAAAGAACACCACGATCCCAACAAAAAATACCAGGGCCATTTTGATCCCCGGCTCGCGGTTCACTTCCGGCACCAGGTCCGTCGCCGCAACATAGATCGTTACTCCGGCTGACAGTGGCAGCCCCACTCGTACCCAGCTCGGCTCAAGATTAATCACCAAAACGCCAAGCACCGTCATTGCGCCTAGAAACAGAGCAGAGTTCAGCGCCATCGCCCGCCCGCGTCCTCCGGCAAGCATTACGCTCGCCATCGTAAAACCTTCGGGAATCTTATGCAGAAATACCGCAAAGAACAGCACCCAACCCAACCATTCCGATAGTACAAATCCCGAGCCGATCGCCACACCGTCAAAAAAAGTATGGGTTGCGAGTCCCAGCAGAACAGAGTAGCTCGTCTTCGCAGAAAGAAACTCATGATGATGTGTCTCTTCTCCAAAGTGAAAGTGCGGCACCAGCGAATGTTCCAGCAGATGCACTACGCCATATCCCGCTAGAATCAGCAGTGGGGCCCACCGTGGATTTACCTGCATTCCCTCCGGAACCATCTCCAGAATCGCCGCAGCCAGCATGAAACCCGCGCCCAGAGCGACGAAATAGCGTAGTGCCCTGGCCGATGGCGATCGCCGCACCAGTAGAAATCCACCCAGATAGTCTGCCAGCCCTGCCACGAGTCCAAGTGTCAGGCTCAACCAAAGCGAGGACACGGCTATGCGTTCCAGCGAGAGATCAACTCGTCGCCATCGCGGATCTTGAAATCCGTGCCTGTCTCAAAAACAAAAGCTGCACTGCGCTGCAAGGCTTGCGTCCAAATCCTCATGGTCTAACAATCCTATCCGGCTTCGGCTTTCCCGTCTCCGGCCACTGCGATTCGCGTGACAGAACAAACACGACTCCAAGCCCGCACAGCAGTACCAAGCCTTCCAGCCGCTCCGACAACCTATGCAGCCGTTCGAAGTCCACCCGCCCCGGATTCTCAAGCGAGGCCGTCTCCACTTCGCCGCCGGCCATCGCGCGGTCGACCTCCATTGCAGGGAGAATCCGAAACTGAGAATAAGCCGTGACCAGCAGCATCACCGCCGTTAAAACCAACAGACGCGCAAACCCAATCCGCGCCGGAACCTCGGCCCACAGCCAGAGCCATCCCGTGGCCACGCAGAAGACTCCGCCGCCGATCAGTCCAATCCAGTGCAACACGCGCAGCGTTCCACCCACTACAATCCCGGCCTCATGTGGGCTGGACAAGCTGCCAAATGCCACCGGCGCCACCACGAAGGCAAAAAATACCAGTCCTCCCACCCACGCCACCATCGTATAGAGTCGCAGGGCTCGCAAAAAAGTCTGCATGTTAAACGTGGTCCCTTCCAATCAGCCGTTGAATTCGCTCCTTCATTGGAGGATGCGTCGAAAAGAGGCTCGCAATCCCTCCGTTCCCTAACAGGGGAGCAACAATAAACAAGTGCGCATTCGAAGGCGAAGCCTCCATCGGGATGCGCTTCGAATAAGCATCCAGCTTCTGCAGCGCACGGGCTAGTGCGTATGGATCGCCCGTAGTCGCCGCTCCTGTCTTGTCTGCCTCAAACTCCCGCGACCTTGAGATCGCGAGTTGGATCAGCGAGGCTGCGATCGGGGCAACGATAATCATCAGCAATCCACTCATCCCGCCGCCACCGCGCTCCCGGCGATCGCCGCCGCCGTAGCCGCCGAACAATGAAGCCCAATATCCCATCCGAGCGATCATCGTGATCGCTCCTGCCAGCGTCGCTGCAATCGAGCTGGTGAGGATGTCGCGGTTCTTTACATGCCCCAACTCATGCGCCAGCACGCCTTCCAGTTCTTCATCATCCAGCAGCTGCAGAATCCCCTGTGTCACCGCCACCGAAGCATGTTGCGGGTTCCGTCCCGTCGCAAACGCATTGGGCGACTCTGTCGGCAGCACATACATCTTCGGCATCGGCAGCCCCTGCTTCGCCGTCAGCCGTTCCACCGCTGCATAGGCTCGTGGCAACTGCTCCCGCGTTACCGGCTGCGCGTTGTACATCTTCAACGCAATCTTGTCGGAGTAGAAGTAGGTCCCGAAGTTGAAGACGACCGAGAGAAGAAACGCCAGCACCATTCCATTCCGGCCGCCAAAGTACTCCCCGATCAGAATCAGGAACAGCGTAAGCGCCACCAGCAGCAGTGTCGATTTGAACGTATTCATCGCTCTCTCCTACACAAGCGGGCCCGCAATGTTAGACGTCTCCGCAGCACGTTCGCCGCGCAAAAGCGCTCGCCGCAGTACTACCTCGAGCGCAGCCTTCTGCTCCACGTACTCGCTTTCGGTCAAACGTCCTTGCAACCTGTCCGTCTCCAGCGCAAAGAGCTCTTCCTTCATCGCAGTCAGCAGGGAATCGCCTGTAGCCGCAAGAGGCGCACTCGCAATTGTCCCCGCGGCCCCTGCAAGTACGGGAGTTGGGGTTTGTGCAGGACCGTTCTTCAGCATGAGCCCCGCCCCTACCGCCATTGCCAGTCCCAGCCCGCCCAGGATCCACCACTTATACTTCGCCCACGGGTCGTTGTCACCCCCGGGATCAAGCGGAACTCCCAATCCGCCGCCGGGACGCGTATCGTTTGCCGCAGAACTTGCCCCGCCGTTTGTTCTACCTTGCGCCGAAGCATCTGCCGCGGCTCCGTCGCCCGTAGTGGCGGCCGCACCGGTATCCCGCGGCATCTGCCCGCTTCCTGAGACTGTAAAGTCCAGCGCCTGCGAAGGCTGCACACTCCGTGCCACATACGTCTGCGCCGTCGTCTCCTCCGTCACCGGGCTATACGGAGCCGAAGCTCCCGACTTGAACGTCATGCTTTTGGGCATCATGATCGCGATCGTGTCGGTCGGCATCATCACGCGTGGAGAAAACTTTAGGCTCCCGCTATAGGGCAAGTGGTATGTAATCTGAAAACGCGTCTCTCCCGGCCGGATCGGAAAGATAAATGCAAAGTGGTTCGGTTCGCCCAGCGGTACCGGTGAGGCCTGTACCGGCATTCCGCCTGGAGCCAGTGCAGCCGACCCCTCCACTACCGCTCCATCAGGAAGATAAAACTCAAACGCCCGGTCGCTGAACTGTGTCAACGGAGGGTTCGAGTCGTTCTTCAGGAAAAAATTCTCAACCACATGCAGCGTCTTCCCACTCTCATCCGTCTGCATCCGCATCACTTCAGCTTCGCTGCTCACACCTTTCACCTTTGCAGCAGCGTTGAACACCTCGATCTCGACAGACTGGGTTCCCGGAGGCGCTGGTCTAAAATAATTGGCTTTGTCGTGGGTCACGCGCACCAGGTGAATCCCGTTATCGTTGGCCGGAATCTCCAGCGTAAATCGGCCCTTCGCGTCGGTTTTGGTTCGGCTCGCCTCCTGCATCCCCTGGGCGAGGCGGATCAGCACAACATCGTCGCCGGCAGCCGGTTTATTCGTCGTCTTATTTGTAACGATGCCGGTGATAGACTCGGCCAGCGCAAAGCTCGAAAACGCCGCCACCACAGCAGCAACCGCAACAACACGTCGGAAAGAAGTAAATAAAGAAGTCACCTCTAAAGTTTACGTCAATCCAGCGCCATAAGGCCTGTCACAGGGATCTATCGACAAACATCAAGTTCTATCGGTGGTTATCCCAATCGGCGATTGGCCCTACGCCTTGCTTCTGCGCGCAAGGACGCCCCGCGCCTCAAGCGTCTCCATCTCCGCGATCACCCGTGCCGCTTCATCCTCCAGCCCCGTCCGCTGCTCTGCATAGTCCTGCTTCGGATACTTCCCGGCCAGATACTCGAAGTTCAGGTCGCGCAGGTTCTCGTAGATCGCGTCCTTCCGCTCCCGCAGATAGTCCACCCGCGTCTTGTCCGCCTGGACGAACGGATTCTTCTCCGGCCAGAACATGTACACGAATATCGCAAACGTCAGCACTACACCTGCAATCATGCCCATGTCAGTACTCCGTCTCCCGCCGAATCCGCTCCCGCAGCGCATCTCCGCCAACGTCAGGCCCCGCAGCACTTGCCGGCGCATGCTGTCCCGAACGCAACTTCCATAT
This sequence comes from Edaphobacter sp., assembly GCA_039922475.1. Taxonomy (GTDB): domain Bacteria; phylum Acidobacteriota; class Terriglobia; order Terriglobales; family Acidobacteriaceae; genus Edaphobacter. The sequence continues at coordinate 880 of JBDTEQ010000154.1, read as the reverse complement.
CCGAATTAAAAACCCCACTCCAACTGTCGCTAGAAAAAACACGCCAAACGGAGCGATCCACGCCACGTTATCGAAGCCTCCACGAATGGGAGCAGCCAGCACAGGGGCTCCGTACTTTGCTGCGAACCAGTTCATAATCGAAGTATCCGTCCCGCCTCCGCCGATCTGCGCCCGCAGCTCACCGATCATGCGGTCCGAATCCGGGCATCCTACATGGTTGCACTCCAAAAGCACCTGCCCGCACCCACAGACACACATCATCTGGTGTCCAACGCGATTGAACCGCGAGGAAGCATCGGCTCCCAGCATTACCACCGCAAGCAGACAAACCATGCCGGCCTGAACCCATCGCCTGAACGATAACCTAAACATGATGGACCTCGGCCTCGACCAGGTTCGGTTCCGCCGCCGCGGCCCGCGTTGTTGTCCGCGCCAAATTTGGCACCAGCGCTATCAGTGTCCCGATCACCACAATCAAAACTCCGATCCAGATCCAGTTCATCAGCGGATTCAGAAATACCTTGATGATCGGCCTGTCCGTATCCGGGTTACGCCCCTCATAGATCACGTACAGGTCGCCTTCCAGCGTCGAGTGCAACGCGACCATCGTCGACGACTGCTGGCTTGCCTTATAGAACCGGCGCTCCGGCGCAAGCTGCGTTACCGGCTTACCTCTGCGCGACACATCCATCAGCGCATACTCTGTGTCGTAGTTTGGGTTGCTGTCCTGCGTATAGGTCCTGCACACCACGGTGTACGGCCCCACCTTCATCGAGTCGCCCGAAGCCATCTCCTGCTCATGCGACTGGTTGAATGCTCCCCCTGCGATTCCGATAAACATCACCACAATGCCGAAGTGAACGATGTACCCGCCGTATCG
>JBDTEQ010000153.1:0-47734 GCA_039922475.1 Edaphobacter sp. | reverse complement strand
AGATCTACTCGGCAGTCATCATCACTCCGGTCATGATGTTCAGCCGCATCTTCCTTGTCGGCCTCATCGACGGCGGCCTCGTCGACGGCTCCGGTGCAGCTGCGGGCGCAACCACACGAGGCTTCAGCTCCCTCGTCCGCCGTGTCCAATCCGGAAATATTCGTTCCTACGCCGGCTGGCTCGCACTTGGAGCCGCCGCCGTCCTGCTCGTCATGATCTTCGGCCGTTCCATCTGGCAGTACTAGAGATTCGCTCTTTGCAGCAAGTGTTTTGCTTTACCAAAGGAAAGAATGAACATCGACCACACCATCCTGACCGTCATCATCTTCGTCCCTCTCGCGGGTGCGGTCCTGCTGGCCCTCCTGCCCGACAAGGGCAAGTTGATGCAGTGGGGTGCGCTTCTCATCACCCTCATCACCTTCGTCCTCACCCTGCATCTGCCCATCCGCTACGACTACTCCGCCGCATCCGGCAGCTTCCAGTTCGAGCAGAACCTCTCCTGGATCACCAGCCCCGCCATCCGCTATCACCTCGGCGTCGATGGCCTCTCCATGTGGCTGGTAGTACTCACCGGCCTGCTCGCCCCGCTTGGCGTGCTCATCTCCTGGCGTGCCATTGACGCCCGCAAAAAGCTCTTCTATATCCAGTTTCTCCTTCTCCAAGTCGCCATGTTTGGCATCTTCGCCTCGCTCGACCTTTTCCTGTATTACAGCTTCTGGGAACTCTCCCTGGTCCCGATGGTCATCTTCATCGCCATCTTCGGCCGCACCACCAACCGCCGCCGCGCGGCCCTCAAATACTTCCTCTATACCTTCCTCTCCTCCGCCTTGCTCCTGGTTGGGATCCTCTGGCTTTACGCCCAGACCGGCACCTTCGACTTCCCCACCCTCACCCACCTTGCCGCAACCCACGGCATCTCCAGCAACTCCTCCGCCCTCTGGCTCTGCTCGCTCACCTTTCTGGGAGCCTTCGCCGTCAAGGCCCCCATCTTCCCGCTCCACGGCTGGCTCTCCGACGCCATCTCCGAAGCTCCCACCGCCCCCCTCATGGTCCTTGCCGGAAAACTCGGCCTTTACTCCATCCTGCGTTTCTCCCTGAGCATCTTTCCCGACCAGTCCCGCCACATCGCTCCGCTGATGATCGCTCTCGGTGCCTTCGGCGTCGTCTATGGCGCCCTCATCGCTCTCGTCCAGAAAGATCTCAAGCGCCTCGCCGCCTACGCCACTCTCGGCCATGTCAGCCTGATTGTGCTCGGCATCTTCACCTTCACCATCGCTGGACTGGACGGCAGCATCTATCAGATGCTCAACGAAAGCATCGGCAACGGCGCATTCTTCATGCTCCTCGGCCTGCTCTACGAGCGCTACGGCACCTACGATATGCGGGAGTACGGAGGCCTCGCCGCCCGGCTCCCCTGGATTGCGACCATGTATGTCATCACCGCCTTTGCGGTCATCGGTCTTCCCATCCTCAACAGCTTCGTCGGCGAGTTCCTCATCCTCTCCGGCTCCATGCAATCCGCCTTCACCCACCATGCCATCTGGACCGTCCTCGCCACCAGCGGAACCATCCTCACCGCCTCCTACATGCTCTGGATGATTCAGCGCGTCTTCTACGGCGACCTCGGGCACAAGCCCGAAACCATGCCCGCCTGGGATCTTGACGCCCGTGAGCATCTCGCCATGTGGCCTCTCATCCTCCTCTTCTTCGCGATGGGAGTAGCCTCCCCGGTCTGGTTCCGCGCCATCGACACTGCCGGAAGCCTACTCGCGCAAGATCCTGTTCCTATCGCCCAGCCTGCCGTTCAAGCCGACTCCCTCTACACGCCGCATGCACGCGAAACGTTGAACCTGCGGTCCGCATACACCGGTGCCCCGGCCACCCCCGCCCAACTCGTTCAGGGGGAACAGCGCTAATGGTGATCAATATCTCTGCCAATGTCCTGGCTCTCCTCCCCGAACTCCTCCTCACCCTCACCGGCGTCCTTATCATGCTGGCCGAGCCCTGCCTCAAGCCCGCCTCCAGCCGCAAGCCTCTCGGCTGGATCGCCATCGCCGGCACCATCGCCTCGCTCGTCGCAAGCTGGTATCAGGTCTCGTTCGGTACCACCATCCACGCCTTCTCCAACACCATCCAGGTCGACGCCTTCTCCGTTCTCTTCCACTACGTCATCGGCGCTGTCGTCCTCGTCACGCTGCTCATCTCGCTCGACTACTTCGAAGGCAGCGCCAGCCACGCCGGAGAGTACTTCGCCCTGATCTGCTTCGGCGCCGTCGGCATGATGCTGATGTCCAGCTCCGTCGAGCTCCTCATGGTCTTCGTCGGCCTTGAGATCTCTTCCATCTCCACATACATCCTCTGCGGCTTCCGCAAGGGCCACGCCACCGGCTCCGAGGCCTCCATCAAGTACTTCCTCCTCGGCTCCTTCGCCACTGCTTTCTTCCTTTACGGTGTCGCGCTCGCCTTCGGGGCCACCGGCTCGACCAATCTTTACGCCATCGCCCACGGCCTCGAAACAACCAACACCCCGGCTCTCGCCTTCGCCGCGCTCGCTCTCATCCTCATCGGGCTCTGCTTTAAAGTCTCCGCTGCGCCCTTCCATGTCTGGACTCCCGATGTCTACCAGGGTGCACCCGCGCCTGTCGTCGGCCTCATGTCCACTGCGCCGAAAGCCGCAGCCTTCGCTGTCCTGCTCCGCATCACCTTCACCGGCTTCCCCCTGATGCAGCATCGCTGGGCCATCCTCATGTGGGCTCTCGCAGCACTGTCGATGACCGTCGGCAACCTCGGTGCTCTGCTCCAGCGCGACGTCAAGCGCCTGCTCGCGTACTCATCTATCGCGCACGCAGGCTATCTGCTCGTTGCCTTTACCGCCTTCCCCTTCGACGGCATCGCCGCCGCATGTTTCTATATCGCCGCCTACGCGGCCATGCAGATCGGAGCCTTCGCCATCATCACCGTGGCCGCCGGCTACGACGAGCGTGCCCGCACCATCGACGACTACACCGGCCTCGGTCAGAAGCGCCCCTGGCTCGCCGCCCTGCTGGCCTTCTTCCTGCTCTCTCTGATCGGAATCCCCTTCACCGGCGGCTTCTTCGGCAAGTTCTATGTCTTCTCCGCGGCCATCCACAGCGGACACGTCTGGCTCGCTGTCATCGGCCTGCTCAACAGCGGCGTCGCCTGCTTCTATTACCTGCGCCTGCTCACCGCCGTCTACACCAAACCCGGCAGCGAGAGTGCCCGCCTCACCCCGCTCCGTTCCGCCGGCGCTCCGGCAGTGATCGGCCTGGCACTGGCCGCGGCAGCCACCCTCATCCTCGGTATCCTGCCCGGTGGCGCTGTCTCCTTCGCCGAGTACGCGAGCCACTCCACCCTCATCGAACAGGGCCGCCAGGAGTGCGCAGCCCATCCTGAGAACTGCCATATCCGACTCAAATTCGACACTCGCTGATCCAGCAGGCGTATTCGCCACCCAGCTTCAGACAGCAACAGCCGCCCTCCAAAAACAGAAAAGCCGCCGCAGAACGCGGAGGCTTTTCTGTTGCTCAAAACCTTGCCTTGAAGCTTACACCACCTTCAGGAAGATCATAACGAACGTGAACAAGGCGAGCGACTCGATAAACGCGAGACCTAGAACCAGAAAGATAAAGATTCCAGGACGAGCGCCGGGGTTGCGCGCAAGTGCAAGGGTTGCTGAAGCGGTTGCGTTGCCCTGGCCAATCCCGCAAAGACCCGCAGCGAGACCCATGCCAATACCGGCAGCGATGGAGACCCACCAGTGACTCACAGGTGCACCAGCGGCCTGCGCGAACGCCGGCGTAGCGAGAAACATCGCGGCCAACGACATGAAAATGATCTGAAGCTTACGCATTGTATTGCTCCTTCTTCTTGGCCCCCGTCAGAGTGTCCGCCACCACTAGATGCTTCCCGTACCTGCACCCTCATGTTATGCAGCGAGTGAAACGACCAGCCGAGAGGGGGCGCCCCGCGGCCAGTGAACTTGAACTTAATGCTCGTGCGCAACCGCCATTGATAGATAGATCATCGCCAGCAGCAGAAAGACATAGGCCTGAATGATGGCAACACCAAAGTGCAGCCCAAGAAAGATCAGCGGAATGCCGATGGGCACAATGGAAAAGAAGGCGAGCACAACCAGATCGCCCGCAAACATGTTTGCATACAACCGGACCGACAATGACAAAATGCGTGCAAAGTGCGAGATGACTTCTATCGGCAGCATCAGCGGATACAGCCACCACAGCGGCCCAAGGAACTGCTTGATGTAGCCGAAGCCATTCGCGCGAACACCATGGTAGTGGTAGTAGACGAAGGTGGTCAGCGCAAAAGCCAGCGGCACCACTATATTTGCCGTCGGCGACTGAAGCCCTGGGATAAGTCCCATCAGGTTCGCAATCAGAATGAACAGGCCCATCACCGTCAGGTACGAGGCGAACCTCTCCGAGTGCGGCCCGATGATGCTATCGCTCTGTTCCGCGATGAACTCGAATGTCATCTCCGCAAGGTGCTGAACGTTGCTTGGCTTCTCAACATTGAGCGTGGCGCGCACAACCGCAAAGTAGACTAGCAGCGCCACAAAGATAAGCACCTCCATGGCAAAGGCGTCTGTAATCGGAGCCTGCGGGTACGTCGGCTGAACGTGCAGCGCACGCAGCATGGACGTAGTAAACGCGCCAAAGTGGAGATTGAGAAACTGGGCAAACAATGTCTGGGTCGGCATATAGAAAAATAAAAGGAATGCTTGTGTTTGAAGATCAATAAAGCTCTTGTTCGTGTCCTGTTTCCGAAGAATTCGCGAACGTCCGGCCTAAACCGTCCACGCCTTGATAAGCCTCAATCCCTCGATCGAGAGTGCAAACACACCCAGAGCGAGGCCTGCGGCAAGCGCGTAGACCGAACCATTCAATGTCTTAAGGCTAACATAAAGCACTGCCACGGTCAGCCCCAGCCGCAGGAAGAACCCCGCCAGCACCGGTCCCATTGGTCGTGCCTTTTCCCCGCCGTCCATTCGCACCATGACCGCTGTCATCAGGCGCAGCCACTCATACAGTCCCGACCCCGAGATGGCCGCCCCCACCAGCAACATCACCGCGGACTGCAGCCCCATCTTCCACCACACCAGCGGAGCAGCCACCGCCGTCACCACAGCAATCAGACGCAGCGCACTCCAGATCGTCCGCTTGAAGTCCGCATCCGTCAACGTGTCCATCGCCCTCAAAATCTCATCTCCCAAAGCATCTGTTGCTAGTCTCTCTTCAAAAATCGCGAAGCTGTAGCAAATATCTGCACGAACCCCGCCACAGCGCCGAGCACAATCCCCGCAATCCCGATCCAGCTCTGATGAAAGTGCCGATCCAGCCAGCTCCCCACCACCCAGCCGATCAGGCATCCTGCCGGCAGCGCAATCGCCAGTTGAATCATCGACTCGGCCTTCACCAGATCGCCCAGCGCGCCTTTGCCGCCACCGCCCGTGTTCTTTCCGTTGTTCCCTGCTCCGTCATCGGCCATAGCAGCACTATTACATCACGCGCACCCACGATTGGCACGCTGCCCGGCCTGGCGTCGTCGCTATACTGAGTTATCGGCAACATCCAGACAAGGAACCTCAGTGCACGAGTCGGAGTTCGAAAAAAATCTCTACCAGCAGCGCCGCGACAAGCTCGAGCAGATCGCCGCCATCGGCCAGCGCAACGGCCTCACCTACGCCGAAGCCACCTATCCCAACAGCTACTCCGCCACCCACACCATCCCCGAACTGCGCTCCGCCTACGACGCCCTCACCGCCGAACAGCTCGAATTCGCCCCCGCACCCATCGATGTCTCCATCGCCGGTCGCATCATGGCCATCCGCGTTCAGGGCAAAGCCGGCTTCGCGCAACTCCAGCAGGGCGGCCAGCGCTTCCAGATCTACGTCCGCAAAGATGACGCCGGCGAAGACGCCTTCGCCATCTACAAGCTCCTCGACCTCGGCGACCACATCGGGGTTCGCGGCCATCTCTTCCGCACCCGCACCGGCGAGCTAACTGTCCACGTCGAACAAGTAGGCGGCCAGCCCGCCATCACCTTCCTGACCAAGGCCATGCTCGCCCTGCCGGACAAGTACCACGGCCTCGAAGACACCGAGCTCCGTTACCGCCAGCGCTACGTCGACCTCTTCATGAACACCGGCGCGACGAAGGCTCCCTCTCCATCTCAACAACCCCCTTCTCAAACCGTCATCTCGAGCGATGGCGGCTCAGCCGTCGAGTCGAGAGATCCCCGCATTTCGCCCGGAGCGCCACAGACCTCAACGGAGACCACCGAACCCGAAACCCCAAACGTCCGCGAAGTCTTCGTCAAGCGCGCTGCCATCCTCCGCGCTATCCGAAAGTTCTTCGACGATCTCGGTTACCTAGAAGTCGAAACCCCGATGATGCATCAGGTAGCCGGAGGAGCCGCAGCCCAACCCTTCACCACGCATCACAACGCGTTAGACCTCGACCTTTTCTTGAGGATTGCTCCGGAGCTCTATCTAAAGAGGCTGGTAGTCGGCGGCCTCGACCGCGTCTACGAGATCAACCGCAACTTCCGCAACGAAGGCATCAGCACCCGCCACAACCCCGAGTTCACCATGCTCGAGTTCTACCAGGCCTACGCGAACTACCACGACCTGATGAAGCTCAGCGAAGAACTCATTAAGTTCGTTGCGATGGAAGTCAACGGCTCCCTCATCACCCACTTCAACGACCACGAGATCGATCTTGGCAAGTGGACGAAGCTCAGCATGCGAGAAGCGATCAGAGCTTTCTGGAATGAAGATGAGCGCGGCCCTAAGCTAACGGATACGGAGATGAGTTCGACACAGTCCCTACGCGCGGCTCTCACCACGAGAATCGATTTGCTCGAGCCTGAGTTTGAAAAGCTGCAAGCTGCCCGAAATTCGATTCTGTGCAAGCCAGATCAGACATCAGACCAAATGATTCTTGAAGTACGGAGATTCAACTCCCAATTACCTACGGAACGACTTTTGCGGGGCGAGTTCGCGGCTGAGCTCGCTGACTATCGGGGCGGCCTCGAAGAGAACAGCTTAGGAAAGGTGATTGCAACGATCTTTGAATCACTTGCCGAAGAACACCTCGTACCACCCACCATCATCTACGACTTCCCCCTAGCCGTAAGCCCACTCTCCAAGAAAAAACCAGACGAGCCCGACTGGGTGGAGCGCTTCGAGTTCTACATCGGCGGCTTCGAGATCGGCAACGCCTTCTCCGAACTCAACGACCCCGTCGACCAACTCGCTCGCTTCGAGCAGCAGATGTCGGAAAAGAATCGTGGCGATAAAGAAGCCATGGACATGGACGAAGACTACGTCCGGGCCCTCGGCTACGGCCTTCCCCCCACAGCAGGAGAAGGCATCGGCATCGACCGCCTCACCATGGTCCTCACCGACTCCAAATCCATCCGCGACGTCATCCTCTTCCCTCTCCTTCGTCCGCAGACGAAAAAAACCGAAGGCCAGGAATCCCACGGAGAGTCCGCGGAATAGATGATCTAACAGCCGAATAGCGCCCAAGCTGCGAGCCGCACAAAAAATGGGCGGCCCATCCTTTGCAGTTTCATCGCAAAGGGTGGGTTATTCGCGCCACGCGCAAACGGCACTCTCCCCTCCAGCCACCTACCCTCACAAACGAGTTATCCTTATACCGTGGCCACCTCCGCGACAACCGATCACGTCCTCACCCCCGCGAAGCCCCACAGCCTCCTCGCCGACTACGCCACGCTCTTCAAACTCCGCGTCTCCACCATGGTCATCATCACCGCCGGAGCGGGCTTCTACCTCGGCAGCCTCCGCAGCGGCATCAGCCCCTTCCATGCGGGCCTGTTCCAAGCTCTTGCCGGCATCGCCGTGGTCACCTGCGGCAGCGCGGCCCTCAACCAGGCGCTCGAACGCAAGACCGACTCGCTGATGCGCCGCACCGCCGACCGCCCCATGGCCGCCGGTCGCATCTCTCTCACCCACGGCCTCATCCTCGGCTTCGCAGCCGTCTTCCTCGGCTCGCTCTATCTCGCCTGGACCACCAACCTTCTCACCGGAACCCTCACCCTCCTCACCGCCATCGGTTACGTCGCCATCTACACTCCGCTCAAGCGCGTCACCACCATCAACACCTTCATCGGCGCCTTTCCCGGAGCGCTCCCTCCCCTCATCGGCTGGACCGCCGCCCGCGGCCTCATCGAGTGGCCCGGCGTCGCACTCTTCGCAATCCTCTTCGTCTGGCAGTTTCCCCACTTCATGGCCATCGGCTGGATGTACCGCGAAGACTACGCCCGCGCTGGCATCCGTCTCACGCCAAACCTGCCCAACACGCAGTACGCCGCGCTCAGCACCTCAGTCCAGGCCCTCTTCTACGCCGCGATCATGATCCCCGTCAGCCTCTGGCCAGCCACACTGCACGTCACCGGCACGCTCTACGTCATCGCGGCAAGCATCCTCGGCCTCGGCTATCTCTGGTACACCATCCGCTTCGCCAGCATCATCCGCAATCCCACCTCCGAAGCCGCACGCCTCGTCGCCCGCGATCTTCTCCACGCCTCCATCATCTATCTCCCGCTCCTCTTAGCCGCCATGATGCTCGACGCCAAAGGACGCCTGCTCTTCTAATGCAAGTTACGACACCCGGAACGGCACCGAGCACCAGCCTCCGCACTCCGCCCAGCATCATCGCCGCCATCATCGCCGTTAGCGCCGCAGCCAGCGCGCTCATCTGCTACCTCGTCTACTTCCACGCCCCGCTCGACCTCACCGGCGCACATCTCCGCTCGCTCCCTCTGCTCAACGCCGTCCTCAACGCCTGCTGCACCATCGCGCTGATCACCGGCTTCATCTTTATCCGCGCCCACCGCATCCCACAGCACCGCGCAGCAATGTTCACCGCCTTCTTCTTCTCAACGATTTTCCTCGTCTCCTACCTCACCAACTTCACTCTCCACGGCGAAACCCACTTCAACCGTCTCAGCCCCTGGTGGCCTTTCTACTGGAAGCTTCTCCTCTCGCACATCCTTCTCTCGGTCGTCGCGCTCCCGATGATCCTCATCACATTTTTTCTCTCACTTACGGGCCGCTTCCCATCGCACAAAAAGCTTGCCCGCTACACCTTCCCCATCTGGCTCTACGTCTCGCTCACAGGAGTCATCGTCTATATCATGCAGGCCAAAATCCACTGATGCCCATACAACCAGACACCCGAACGCTTCTCCGCTCCGGCCTCATCATCTTCGTCACCGGAGCCATCGCCACCGCGCTTATCTTCACCAGCTTCGGCGGCGTCACGCACCAGGGTCCGCATACCAATCTCGGCTGGCTCGCCCTCATGCTCGCGATGGGCTGCCTTCCCACGGGCTGCGTCACCCTCCTCCTCGGTGCACTCAAGGTCATCGGCGACCTCCGCCGCTAAACCGGTCATCCCGCCTCTCCACAGTCCGGCATCTGCTATCCTCAACCTTCAAACCTGCACGAAACGGAGCACCTCAATGGCAAAAGGCGTCAACAAAGTCTTCCTTCTCGGCAACGTCGGCAAAGACCCCGAGATCCGTTCCACTACCGGCGGCATGACCGTCGCCAGCTTCTCTCTCGCGACTGCCGACCGGCAGAAAGATGCCCAGGGAAACTGGGCCGACAAGACCGAGTGGCACAACATCGTCTGCTTCCAGCGCACCGCAGAAGTGGTCCGCGACTACGTCAAAAAAGGCACGCAGCTCCTCATCGAAGGCAAAATCCAGACCCGCTCCTGGGATGACAAAACCAGCGGCGAAAAAAAATACAAGACCGAGATCCTCTGCAACGAACTCACCCTCCTCGGCGGCAAACCAAGCGGCGAAGGCGCCTCCACCGGCGGCTACTCCAAATCCGCCAGCACCAGCTACGACCAGCGCACCCCCGCGAATCCAGCCGACTATGCCGACACAGGCATCACCGACGACGACATTCCCTTCTAATCCACGAACAGAATCACTCGTTCAAATTCATCAGGCATCGGCGCGGGCCCACAAGGTCCGCCGATGCCTTTTCAATGCAATACGCCACAAAACCTCCGCAACTTCCTCCCCGCCTCTCATCTGCCTAATCGAATCATTCAACTAATTGACATTCCCCTGACAACATAGTGACAACCGAGTCTCATCACTCCTTCTACTCTTCGTTTGGCCGGATGGGAGCGCGTCTCACTCGGCCAAGGGCTGTGACGGAAGGTCTGTCCAGTCTGTGTCGTACCTCCTCCAGCCGCCTGCTTTCTCAGGGCGGCTGATTTTTTGCGACAAAAAAAAACCTGGATGAAGCGACACCAGCCATGTTGTACGATTGAGTCATGGGAATGAGGTCTCCCAAAACCGCTGGATCACCCGGCTGATGACCTCTGCCAATTTGACCTCCTCAACAAGAGGAAGAACGAGGCAGACGATGTCCTATCTCTGGGTTATGATCGGCAGTGCGCTTGGCGGGCTTCTGCGCTTCACCTTCGGCAAACTCACCATTCCATTCGATACCGCTCTCGGCGGCTTTCCGCTCGGAACCGTGCTCATTAACATCATCGGCTCCTTCGCCATCGGTTACTTCGGCACGCTCACCCTGCACAACGGCAAATATCCCGTCTCCGAGAACATGCGCATCTTCGTCATGATCGGCATCTGCGGAGGCTTCACCACCTTCTCCTCCTTCAGCCTGCAGAGCTTCGACCTGGCGCGATCCGGTGCGTGGGGCCGAGCCCTCGCCAATGTCGTTCTCTCCGTCGTCCTCTGTCTCACCGCAGTCGCCGTCGGCCATCGTCTCGCGCAGCATTCGCCAGGCGACATCGCAATCGCCGAGACCGCCGAAGAAGAGTACACAGGCTGATCCGCTTACCTTCTTCACTCCGATAACCGCCCAGCCTCGTCAAAGATCTCTTGCAGATTGTTGGCATGTGCGTTTATCGTATCTATAGTCCGTCTATCGAACACGCCGTTCGACAGCCGTCACGGAAAAGGAATTGCATGAGCCTCTCCTCCCGCCAGACCGTCCCCGTCACCCCCCTCCCGGTCATCGCACCCAGTCCCAATGTCACCCCCGCCGCCTCGCTCGACACCTACATTGGCGATCCCAACTTCATGACCTCTCTCGCGCGCGGCCTCATCGTCATCCAGGCCTTCACCCAGCAGTCGCCGCAGATGACCATCTCACAACTCAGCATCAAGACCGGTCTCTCGCGCGCCGCGGTCCGCCGCTGTCTCTACACCCTCACCAAACTGGGCTTCGCCGGAGCAGAAGACGGCTCCCGCTACTCCCTCCGTCCGCGCATGCTCACCCTTTCGCACACCTACACCACGTCGAACACGCTCTCCACCGCCGCACAACCCATCCTCGAGCGCATGTCCGCCACCCTCCGCGAATCCTTCTCCGTCGCCACACTCGACGGCGAAGACATCGTCTACATCGCCCGCACCCAGGTCAACCGCGTCATGGCCGTCGATCTCCACATCGGCAGCCGTCTGCCCGCCTACTGCACCAGCATGGGCCGCATCCTCCTCGCCTGGCTTCCTCCCGAGCAGCTCGAACAGTATCTTGCCAAGGTCAACCTCATCCCTCACACCACCCGCACCATCACCACGGTAGAAAAACTCCGCCTCGCCCTCCGCAACATCCGCCGCAACGGTTACGCCCTCTGCGATCAGGAGTACGAGGTCGGCTTACGCTCTCTCGCCGTTCCCGTCTACTCCTCCACTGGCCGCGTCGTCGCCACGCTCAACCTGAGCGGCAACGCCCCCCGTCTCTCCGTTCTCGAGATGCAGAGCCGCTACCTAACCCCGCTCCGCAACGCCGCCAACGAACTCAGCGTCTTCCTCAACTAGACCGGAGCCACGCACCGCAGAAACGAAACACCCTTCTCCGTATCGACGACAACCCTCTCCGACCCCATCGGCACAATCACCGCCTGCCCGGGACGCAGCACAGCTTCACCGCCGTCCGCGCAAACAACTCCGCTGCCCGTCAATCCGACCACGCACCCTGGCCCATCGAAGGAGACACCGGCTTTTGCGGCCTTCCCAAGATCGAACCGGTCCACCACAAAATACTTCTTCTCTATCAGCCGCGTAAATCCATCCATCTTCTTCGGCACAACCTTGCCCGCCTCCGTCTTCGCCTTCATCACCTGCAGACCCTTGTCCAGATGCAGCTCTCGAGGCCGCCCATAGTCATACAGTCGATACGTCACATCGCTCGTCTGCTGTGTCTCCAGCAGCACCACTCCGGGCCCAATCGAATGCACCGTCCCCGCATCTACAAACAACATATCTCCCACCGAAACCGGCACCCGCTCCAGCAGGTCTTCCATCGTTCCAGCAACAATCGCGGCCCTGACCACCGCGGCATCCGAGCCGCTCTTCAAACCCAGCGCCACCGTAGCTCCCGGTTCTGCTTCCAGCACGTACCAGCACTCCGTCTTCCCGCGCTTCTCTCCCAGCGCCCGCGCCTGCGCATCCTCCGGATGCACCTGCACGGAGAGCTTCTCCGCTGGAAACAGCAGCTTCACCAGCAAAGGAAACTCTCCACCCAGCTCCTTCGCGACGGAAGCCAGCGCCCGCCCCGTAAACATTCCCGTCTCCACCACGCACTGCGGCCCTGTCAACCAGGCCTCACCCACCGGCTCTGTCGTCCCTGCATCGGCATACCAGGGCTGCAGATTCTTCCTCCCCCAGGGCCGCTCGCTAAACCACGGCTTCAACCGAAACGGCACAACGCCCATCCTCACCCCTCAAAAAACTATCCTTCTGCTCCCTACACCCTATTCCCTACTCCCTGTCTTAGTCGTCGTCATCATCCTTCTTTGGCTTCTTCCGCCGCACCGTCAACTGCGTCGGTACAGCCTTATCTCCCATCGCATCCTTCCATAGAATAACGTTCAGCTTCTGCGCGGGCGCGCGGTCCGCGTGGCGAAAGTCCATCTTCGCGCTCTCCTTCGCCCCAAAAGCCGTCCTCTTATTCGCTGCATAGATCAGCCCATTGTCGCGATTCGAATAATCAGCCGTAAACGCAGCCTGATCTCCCGGCCCTGTAAAGAAAGACCCCATCACCGAACTGAACGCATCGTTATTATTCATCGGAGGCAGCCCCAGCACCATCTCCATCGTCCGCAGCAGCGACACCGTCGAGTAGAACCGGCTGTCCACAAACGCCCTGCCGTCCGCAGTCCGCGGCGAATACCTGCTCACCACAAGCGCCATGCTTCGGTGCGCATCCACATGGTCCGCGCCGTTCTGCGCATCATCCTCGAGAATGAAAAACGCAGTGTCATCCCAATAAGCGGAGTGCGACACCGCATCCACCGCCCGTCCAATCGCCAGATCGTTATCCGCCACCGAAGACTTCGGCGAAGGCCCACCCGGAGTCGTTCCCGCCGTGTGATCGTCCGGCATTCGCAGCATCACAAAGTTCGGCATCGTGTCGTTCCCTGCCTCACGATCCGCAACCCACTGCTTGAAGTGTCGCAGAAAGACCTCCACACGAATCTGATCCGGAATCCTCAAATTAAAATCCGGCTGCTCCTGCGCAAAATGCCCCACCAACTCCGGTTTCGTCGCGACGTTCCGGGCCAGCATCGGAATCGCCCACGGCCACTTGTTCACTCCCCCGCCCCACTCCGCAGGTATCTCGGCTCCCGGCTTAATCTCCTTTCGCGCACACACCTTCGTCTCGCCCGACATCGCGCCCATCTGCGAATTCACCTCGCCCATCGCATCCCTGTCGTTGCAGAACGTCGACGAGATGTACTCCCCGAAGTGATACAACGTCTTTCCATGTGCCGCCAGGTCGCCCCACAGATATCCGCTCGACGGCTCATTCACATCCGGAATCTTTTGCAGGATCGGATACCCATCCGCCACCATTCCCTCAAAGTCATACGTCCGCTGCCCGCCGCGGTAGTTCAGCTGCCACGACTTCTCCAGATAATCCGTCCCAATCGCCGCATTCGACCACACATGCCCTTCGCCCGAAACCTCACCCGAATCGTAGAAGTTATCCACCACGCCAAACTGCAGCGCCATCGCATGCTGGTTCGGAGTAATATCCGCGCCATACATCGTCAGGCTCGGATCACCATTCCCCACCGGCTTGCCGTTCTGTTTCAAATCTCCGAACAGCTGATCGTAAGTCCGGTTCTCCTTGATGATGTAGATCACATGTTTGATATGGTCCGGTCGCCCATCGGCAAAGTGCAGCGTCTCCTTCCCAGCCTTCATCCGGTTCGACTCCAGCACCTCCGCCGTCCACTTCGGCAACTCGCGCTCCATCGTCGTCGTATTCAGCACAGCAATCGACCCATACAGCAGTGTCGGAATATAAGTAAAACTCCGCTTGATCGAGTTCGGCGTCGAAGGCGCAACTCGCTGCGGAAAGTTATTCGGCCCCGTCCCCTTGCCCTTCGCCGTGGCCACATACAACCTGCCACCCCCCTTTTCCGAAACGAACGCCATCGACATCGGCATCCACTCCGTCGGCACGAAACCAATCGGCTCCACCATTCCTCGCTTCGCCGCCCTGGCTGTCAGCTTGCGTGTATCCATCACCGCAACCGCATCGGTCATGGCATTTCCGACATACAACCGCGCTCCATCCGCGGACAAAGCCAGCGCCTCCGGCTCCGCACCAAAATAGCTCTGTCCCGGCAGCCGCGTATCGAAGTACCCCTTCACCGAAAACCGGCCCGGCCCAACATTCACCGCCGCCACCGCATCGCGATTCGTCAGCGCCACATACATCACCCTTCCATCCGGCGACATCTCCAGCGCCGAAGGATGCGTCCCCGGTGCAATCGGGTTCGTCGGCTTCAGCAGCGTCAACTTTCGTCCCATCACGCCGCGTTTTAAATCCAGCTCCACCACCTCCGACGAGTTCCACAACGCAACAAACCCGCGCGCCCCATCCTTCGTCACCGCCAGCGCGACGGGATATGTTGAAGGCACCGCATCGCTCTCCGAAAGATCGAATC
Organism: Edaphobacter sp.; assembly: GCA_039922475.1. Classification (GTDB taxonomy): domain Bacteria; phylum Acidobacteriota; class Terriglobia; order Terriglobales; family Acidobacteriaceae; genus Edaphobacter. The sequence goes on along the minus strand of JBDTEQ010000153.1, from coordinate 32,717 downwards.
TTTTCTCAATCGTTCCCGTAGCCGCATCGATCAGCAGAACATCGTCCGACAAATTATCCGCAACCAGCAATCGGTCCGATCCGCCTTCACCCGCAAGAACCGCAATCGCCGCCGGAAACGGAACTCCTTTATCCCCATCCACATCTCCGACCAGCCTCGTCGTCCGTCCCGTCGCAAGCTGCTGCAATGGAATCCGAATCATCCGCTCCTTCGCGACCTTTCCATCACGAAAGCCATAAACAACCACTCCGTTCCCCACCGCCTTCGCCCCATCCCCCGTCGGATTCGTAGTCGATCCCATGCTCGCGTAGAGATGCCTGCCGTCGCGGCTGAACGCCAGTCCCGAATACAGCGTCTGCTTCGCCTCCAGTGGCGTGCGATCATCGGGAAAATCCGTAACCGACCCTGTCCGCGTATCCAACACAGCCAGCGACTGCATATACCCCGACTCGAACGTCCCATACCCCGCATTCACCGTCACCACATACCGTGCGTCCGGCGACACCGCCATCGAGATCGGCAGGCTGTTCAGCCGCTGCGGACTCCCCGGCACCGGTTGCACAATCTGCTTGCTCGTCGGCAGATCGATCGCCTGCCCCAACGCCGAAACCGCACCATACATGCCTGCCCACAACACCAGCGCCGAACTCGGAAAGTTCATCGTTACACCCTACCAACTCTGTCTTCCCATCGCATTACAAAACTTTTACTGGCAGAACTAACACCTTTGGGTGGCATTACAAAAGTCTTACACCACCCTGTGCATCAACACTGCTAGCGTGGAAACAGCAGTACAAGGATAGCGAAAGAACATGACCCCGATCACCACCCTCGAAGAAACGCCCATCAAGACCGAGCCAAAGCTCGCCGTCGCCGAAGTCACCCAGAAGATCAAACAGGACCTCCGCATGGGCCGCGAGCATCAAGAAGGTCGCATCAACTGGATCACTACCATCGCCATGGGGCTCTTCCACGTCGGAGCCATCGCCGCTCTCTTCTTCTTCTCCTGGAAAAATCTCGCTGCCTTCGTCATCATGTACTTCTTCGCGATCAATGTTGGTATCGGCATGGCCTACCATCGCCTGCTTACGCATCGCGGCTATAAGACGCCAAGATGGGTTGAGTATTTCGTCACTATGTGCGGCTGCCTCGCGCTAGAGGGCGGTCCCATCTTCTGGGTGGCCACGCATCGCGTCCATCATCAGAACTCCGACCAGGAAGGCGACCCGCACACTCCGCACGACGGAACCTGGTGGGCTCACGCCGGCTGGATTCTCTCCGGTCGCGCTCTACACTCCGAGACTGCGCTCCTCGGCCGCTACGCCCCCGACCTCACCAAAGACCCGGTCCACGTCTGGCTCAGCAAATATCACTGGATTCCGCTCGTCGTCAGCGGCCTGATCCAAGGCGCCCTCGGCGCAGCCCTCGCACCTGCAGGCCACCACGTCATCGGTGCGGTCGGCATGGTCCTCTGGGGAACCTTCCTTCGTGTCACCGTTGGACTCCACGCCACCTGGCTCGTCAACTCCGCCACGCACCTCTGGGGCAAGCGGCGCTTCGAGACCAAAGACGACTCCCGCAACAACTGGTGGGTCGCGCTCCTCACCGGCGGAGAAGGCTGGCACAACAATCACCATGCTCACCCCGTCAGCGCGCGCCACGGCCTCAAGTGGTACGAGTTCGACATCAACTACTACGGCATCTGGTTCCTCTCGAAGATCGGCCTCGCCGAAAAGATCCAGATCGCCAAATACGACCCCAAGAACCCCAAACCCGCCGGCGTGATCTAACCGCCAGGCAACAGCCCTCACTCAAGGCCGTCTCCTGCAAAAGGAGGCGGCCATTTTTGTCTTTCCCTTCGCTGCAAATGGCTCGACAAGCAACCTCTCCCCGAATATCCTCATCTTGCAAATCAAGCACTTACTTCCCTGGGCCCGATCAGCGACCTTCTTTATCGAAGAAAGAGGCAAGATGACACGCATAGTGAAATTCCTTCTGATCGCAGGTGTTGCATTCGGAACTGCCTGTATAGCACCTTCGCCCACAGCCTCCGCTGCCGCATTCCAACCGGGATATGGTGGTCAGGCCCCAAGAATTACCTGCTCCTCTAACAACGGAAGACGAAACTGGTGCGACATCGGCGGCAGCCGCGATGTCCGCCTTGCCCGCCAGATCAGCGGCTCCGCCTGCATCCAGGGCCAAACCTGGGGGACCGACCGCCGCGGCCTCTGGGTCGACAACGGTTGCCGCGCAGAGTTTATCGTCGGCCGCGGAGGCCAGGCGCAGCCTCCACAGGGACAGATCGTCACCTGCTCCTCAAACGATATGCGCAGAAACTGGTGTGACATCGGCCGCAGTCGCGATGTCCGCCTTGCCCGTCAGATCAGCGGTTCTGCCTGCATTGAGGGCCAGACCTGGGGCACCGACCGTCGCGGTCTCTGGGTCGATCGCGGTTGCCGCGCAGAGTTCCGCGTCCGCTAAACGTTCACCCACTGGAGCCGTTCCCCTCGAAGCGGCTCCAGTTTCTTGAATTCGTCGGCATCATAAAAGTAATATCGTACTTCTCCACGAACTGCCTCCTCCACCTTCAGTCTGCACGCCTTTATCCGGATCCCGTTCTGCCCCCCTCACTCACCCTTTACCGCCAACCTCGCGTCAAAGTTGTCCTACTACACAGAAAACCGCACCCCCCCGCTATACTGCCTCCAAGCCCATGAACATCAAACGACGACACGGAGCTATCGCCTTCTTCATCACCCTCGGCGCTCTGCTCGTTGGCGGTCTCATCACGCTCAACATCGGCTGGATCATCCGCAACGAGCGCACCTTCGCCCTCGCTATTCTCGGCACTATCCTCTTCTGCGCCCTCATCGCCGGCGTAGTCCTCAATACGGTCTTCCTCATCCACGAGATCCGCCGCAACGAGCGTCAGGACTCCTTCCTCAACGCCGTCACCCACGAGCTCAAGACACCCATCGCCAGCATCCGTCTCTATCTCGAAACTCTCCAGCGACGCCCCATCGAAGAACCCCAGCGCCAGGAGTTCTACAAGATCATGCTCTCCGACTCCGACCGCCTCCTCGCCACCGTCGAGCAGGTTCTCAAAGCCGGTCAGCTCGGCCAGCGTCACCGCCAGCAGAACCGTACCCTCATCAATCTCAACTCTCTCGTAGACGATTGCATCGTCATCACCCTGCAGCGCCACAACCTCCCCGCCGGCAGCATCGTCCTCGACCCCGTCTCCGGAGCCGTCCGCCTCCACACTCTCGGCATCGCAGAAGATCTCCGCACCGCTGTCATCAATGTCCTCGACAACGCCGTCAAATACTCCCTCGATGGCGTGCACATCCGCTGTGCCCTCGCCATCGTCAACTACACCACCATCGCCCTCACTATCACCGACACCGGCGTAGGCCTCGACCCCAGCCAGTTCAAGCGTATCTTCAAACGCTTCTACCGCGTCCCCGGCCGCTCCATCGCCAAGGTCAAAGGCACTGGCCTCGGCCTCTTCCTCGTCCGCAACATCGCCCGTCAGCACGGAGGAGACGCCATTGCCTCCAGCCCCGGTCACAACCTCGGCACCACCATCGCCATCACCCTTCCACTCGCCAGCACAACCGAGCCATCGCTCCAATAACCCGAAGTACAATCACCATCAAGACCGTACTCATCTCAAAGCCGCCGGGAACCGATGTTTCTAATCTGGAAATACTTTGCTCTGGGCTTCAGCGCTCTTCTTCCGCTGGTTAACCCGCTCGGCTCTGCGCTCATCTTCCTCGGCCTCGTCGGGCACGCCCCCATCGATGCCTACCGTTCCCTCGCCCGCAAAATCGCCATCAACACCGTCATCTTCCTCGCCGTCATCGAGCTCGTCGGCTCAGCGCTTCTCGGCTTCTTCGGCATCTCGCTGCCCATCATGCAGGTCTCCGGCGGCATCGTCATCGCCATGATCGGCTGGTCTCTCCTCAATCAGAAAGACAGCGCCCCCAGCCAGGACAAGACCGATGCAGCCGACGCAGCCGCTCCCGCCATCAGCACGGCCGAGATCAGCCGTCTCCAGGAAAAGGCCTTCTACCCCTTCACCTTCCCCATCACCGCCGGCCCCGGCTGTATCGTCGTCATGCTCACCCTCAGCGTCCACGCGCATCAACACACCGTCGCGGACACAGCACTCGCCCATGCCGGCCTCTTCATCGCCGCCGTCGCGCTCAGTGCCAGTATCTACTTCTGTTACGCCTACGCCCCAAAGATCGCCCGTTCCATCTCTCCGTCCACTGCCCACGGAATCCTTCGCGTCATCGCCTTCATCCTGTTCTGCATCGGAGTCCAGATCGCCTGGAATGGCTTCGATAGTCTCCTCAAGCCTCTATTGCAACGCTAACCCGATACGTAACCATCAAAGCAGCAAATGCCGCTGCAAACATAAAGAGAACGATGCCCGAACCCACCGCCCCACTCATCGCCGTAGTCGAAGACGAAGAACACCTTGCTCAGGGTCTGCTCTTCAACCTTCAGGCCGAGGGCTATCGCATCCACCACGAGTCCGACGGCGACGCAGCCCTCGCTTATCTCCTCAACCCCGGAGAGAACATCGCCGCAGTCGTCCTCGACTGCATGCTTCCCGGTGCCGACGGCTTCACCATCGTCCGCGCCCTCCGCGAAGCCCAGCGTTACACACCTGTGCTCATGCTCACCGCACGCTCCCGCCCCGAAGATGTTCTCGAAGGCATCGAAGCCGGTGCCGACGACTACCTTGCAAAGCCCTTCGACCTCAACATCCTCTTAGTCCGCCTGAAGTCCTTACTCCGCCGCACCGCCTGGCAGAACGCAGCGACACTCGAAACCCCGCCCCCCGCGCTGGCCGATCAATCCGACGAGTACCTCTTCAACCACCGCACCATCCGCTTCGACACCCTCGAACTCATCGCCCCCAACCGCATCACCCATCTCACTCTCATGGAGGCCGACCTCCTCCGCTACCTCACCCAACGTGAAGGCCAGATCGTCTCCCGCAAACAGATCCTCGAAGAGGTCTGGCGCGTCCACGAAGACACCGACACCCGGGCCATCGATAACTTCATCGTCCGCCTCCGCCGTTACATCGAAGACGACCCCTCCGACCCCCAGCACCTCATCACCGTGCGCGGTATAGGCTACCGCTTCCTCGCCAACCCCTGATTCCAATCAGCCAAGGCTTCAGCATCGGGTAGCTGCTCTTGCATCTCGTAGATCTGCTGTTGCTTAACTTCGCTCGTCCTACAGGATCATCCTCAAAGACCATGTCATTTCGACCGAGGCGGCGCACTTGTAGCTGCAGTGGAGAAACCTGCTGTTGCCTGTCCCTGATCTGTGTCATCTGTGAAAATCCGTGTTAAGCCGTTCCCGTCCTACCCCTCACTCATACCGCCGTTCCAGCAACTCCTCCATCGAAACCCCCCGCTTCGCCTCGCGCCACCGTCGCGCCTCCACCGGAGCCAGAATCCGATGCACCATGGCCAGCAGTTCCGGCAGACGGAACGGCTTCCCCAGAAAGCTCCATCCCTCCGTCCGCATCCTTGCCATCTGCTCGTCCGCGACCTGCCCGCCAGAGATCAGCAACACTGGCAGGTCCGGTCGCATCTCCTTCAACTCCAACCCCAACTCCATCCCCGACCGCCCCGGCATATACAAATCCGTCACCAGTAAATCCACCTGCGGCACGCTGCGAAAGATCTGCGCCGCCCGCTCCGCATCCCCCGAGCTGAAAACGCTATACCCTTCATGCTCCAGAAACGTCCGTGTCAGCGAGCGAATTTCGGCATCATCATCCACCAGCAGAATCTTGCTTGGAGAGAGCACAGGCAGAACATCGCAACTGGGAGAAACTTCGAATGCCATCTGTGAATTCTTTTGCTGATTCTCAGTAAATACTTCCATGGGACAACCGCTACCCGCTGCCGTCGCTCTCGCAGCCACCTTCTACGAATTTGATACTTCCTTACAAAGAGACTCCCCAATCCACTCAAGAGTTGCCTGCAAAACATCGGCGACTGGCATCTCCCGCGATACACTTGAAACGGCCGCACCCGCAGCAGAAACAAGCAGCAAAACAATGCGCATTCTCACCCGCTATATCCTCCGCGAAGTCACCTCGCACGCTCTTCTCGGCGGAGCGCTCTTTACCTTCGTCATCTTCACTCGCGACCTCGGAAAAATCCTCGAATTTGTCGTCCGCGACTCTGCATCCTACACCGACGTCGCCCGCATCATTCTCTACACCCTCCCCCCCGCGCTCACCGTCACCATCCCGATGGCTGTGCTCGTCGGCATTCTCCTCGGCCTCTCCCGTCTTGCATCCGACAGCGAAATCACCGCCATGCGCGCCGCAGGCATGGGAGCCATCGACTTCGTCCGCATCGTCTCCATCGTCTCTGCCGTCGCACTCGCCCTCGGCCTCTTCAACTCGCTCTACCTCGCCCCTCGCGCCGCTGCCGGTCTCATCAAGCTGGGCGAGTCCCTTAAATCCTCCCAAGCCTCCTTTGAAGTCCAGCCCCGTGTCTTCTACGAAGAGTTCAAAGACCGTGTCCTCTACATTCAGGATGTCTCCCCCGCTGCGGGAGCAGCCGTCTGGCATCACGTCTTCCTCGCCGACCTCACCGAGCCCGCCAACCCCCGCATCACCACCGCCGAAGAGGCCATCGTCGTCAACGGAACCCCAAACACCGCCGACGCTCAAACCATCCGTCTTCATCTCCTCCACGGAGGCCAGCACGACACCTCCGCAACCGACCCCAACCAATACAACATCTCCACCTTCACCTCCACCGACATCCCCATCGAGACCGAAGCCCCAGCGGACGCCCACCTCGGCCGCATCAACACCCCCATCCAGGCTCTTTCCCTCCCCGAGCTCTGGCGCGCTGCAAAATCCGTCAGCCCCACCAACGGCCGCGAAGCCTCCGTCTACCGCATCGAGTTCAACACGCGCTTCTCCTATCCCTTCGCCTGCCTCGTCCTCATGCTCGTCGCCGTCCCTCTCGGCATCTCCTCCAAACGCGGAGGCAAATCCACCGGCTTCGTTCTCACTATCGTCCTCGTCTTCATCTATTACTTCCTCTCGCACGTCGGTGTCGCCTTCGCCGAATCCGGAAAGTTCTCCACCTTCCTCGGCGTCTGGGGAGCCAACCTTCTCTTCGCCGCTGCCGGAGCCATCTTCCTCTACCAGATGTCCCGCGGAGGCATCGCTCTCGGCATCTTTTCCTCCATCGGCGTCCGCCTCAACAGACTCGTCACCCGTCTCACCAGCGGCAACGGCTCAGCCAGTCAACACTCCCGCTTCGAAATCTCCACTCTGCTCCGTCGCTTCCGCAGCGCCTCCCGCATTCAGTTCCCTCTTCTCCTCGACGACTACGTGATGCGCGAGTACTCCACCAACTTCTCCATCGTCCTCTTCTCCTTCTCCACGCTCTTCATCATCTTCACCTTCTTCGAGCTGCTCGGCCCCATCTTCCGCAATCGCACTCCCCTCTTCACCGTCGGCGAATACCTCATCAACCTCATCCCTTTCATCCTCTACAACGTCACTCCGTTCTGCGCACTCGTCGCCGTCCTCGTCACCTTCGGCGCGCTCAATCGCACCTCCGAGCTAACCGCGATGAAGTCCTCTGGCATCAGCCTCTACCGCATCGTCGCTCCGGTCCTCTTCGTCACGCTGCTCATCTCCGCTGGTCTCTTCACCTTCGACGAGTTCTATCTTCCCGCTGCCAACCGTCGCCAGGAAGCTCTCCTCTCCGTCATCAAAGACAAGCCCACCCAGACCTTCTCGCGCCCCGACCGTCAGTGGATCTCCGGCCAGACCGACAAAGCCGGCGAACCCGCACGCATCTTTTACTACCAGTACTTCAACGCCGCGACAGACCGCTTCGCCAACCTCACCGTCTTCGAGTTCAACCCCGCCACCTTCACTCTCCATCGCCGCATCTTCGCCGCCTCCGCGCGCTGGGACCCGCAGGTCAACAACTGGGTCTTCGACAACGGCTGGCAGCGCACCTTCTCCGGCGAAACCATCGCCAGCTATCAACCCTTCACCGTCGACACCTTCCCCGAGATCCGCGAACAGCCTGCCTACTTCAACAAGGAGTACATCCCCTCGCAGGAGATGAGCTACAACGAGCTCTCCCGTTACATCGCCGACCTCAGGCAATCCGGCTTCGATACCAAGCGCCTCAGCGTCCAGCTCAATAAAAAGATCGCCTACCCCCTCATCACTCTTGTCATGGCGATCCTCGCGATCCCCTTTGCTCTATCGATGGGCAAGAAAGGCTCGCTCACCGGCATCGCCACCGCCATCGGACTCGCCATCGCCTACTGGGTCGTAGCCCTCGTCTTCGAATCCCTCGGCAACATCAACACCCTCCCTGCCCTGCTCGCCGCATGGACACCAGACCTCCTCTTCGGCATCGCCGGAGCATACCTCCTCCTCCGCACCCCCACCTAGAGCCAAAGGGGATCTGCTGTCGCATTTGCCCTGACTCTTCTTCCACATCCGAAAGAACCGTCATTTCGACCGAGCGGCGGACAGTCTGATCGTCTGACGCGCAGTGGAGAAGTCCCCGCATTTCGCTTTGGCCTTTGCTGTTGCTTGTTCTTCTGGCCTCTACACTGGAGCCAATTGCATGATGGATGGAGGGAGCTTCCGGCACAACGCGCCAAAGGCATAACCTATACCAGCATGAGGCGAAGGCCCATGTCTGCTGATCCTTAGAACATGAGGGCTGAAAGCCCGATCAATATCCTCTCCGCCAGAACTCGCTCCCTGGATGCCAACGAAGAAGGTGTCCAAAAGCGCGGAGGCACCTACTTGATCGTCGGCGCGTGACTGCCTTTCAAGGTCGGCAGCACTGGACTTCCGGTCGGAGGTGGCGGGATCGGTCGAATGATCGTGACGGCGATATTGATAGCAAACAGGGTCACCGCCGCCAGTTCAATCAGAGCCGAAGCAGGCAAGACGCTCCACGCCGGCCGCCAGAGACCTTCATAGGCCAGCGGCTCCGCACCAACGCGCAACAGGCAGCCCACATATAGCAGCAGCAGCGCCCAGAACATCAACCGCTTGCTCCATAGGATCTTCATGCCGCAAAAAGCAGGTAGAACTCGCGGGCCGATCACGAACACCATCCCCGCGACAAATCCAACCGTAAGCGCATGTCGGCTCGCGCCCCACAACCCTCCGGCATGATCGAAGCGAACAGCCAGCAGCGACAGTATGCACGAGATCACCAGCCACCCATACGTCAGCCGTACAAAAACGGCAAAGCTCGGATGAATATTCAGCAGCTTCGGCGGATGGATCGATCGCTCCCAGATATGAAGAGCCTCAATGGAAAGCAGCGCCGCAAAGAGAAATGCGGCTGCAGAAACTGCGAGCAGGTCGAAGAACATCAGAACAAGGCCCGCCAGGCTCAGTCCATATGCCCACAGAAGATGTTTGCCCTCGGTTGGCTTAAGCCCGGCAAATACCGGCAGCCACCGCGCATTGAATCCCCAGATGGTAGGAACGATCACTCCCCATACCGCCAGCAGAACAAACTCCTGATCCACAACATGCGGCAGTGCCGGCGACCCTCCCTGAATCGCCTGCCGCAGCAGAAGACCCAGGTTCACCGCAAGCGTCAGCAGAAAGCCGATCGACGATGCCGCAATCATCCGCATCCACGCCTCGGGCTCTGTCGAAGTGGCCTTCGGGCCATACCGCCGGATCGCATAAAAGAAAAAGAGGAATGCCACAAGCTGCAGCAGGCCTGAAAGCGGCAGCATAATCCGCCACTCCCATCGAACGACGCCTGCAAGCCAACGCAGAGAAACGCCAAGCGTCCAGAGACTCCACGCAATCCACCCCATGCGCGCAGGAAAGGTCATCGTACTCTGCGTCTTCGTAAGCGAGTAAAGCCCGATGCCTAGAATGAACGAGCCGATCCAGCCGAAGATCTGCGCCTGCCCATGCGCCTGAAGCCAGGCCTGCGGAAGCGCCGAAGCCAGGTGCGCCTCAGAAATATCCAGCAGGTTCCACACGCCCAGAAACGTCCCGGGAAGCAGCATGAAGAAAAGTCCCGTTACCAGAAACGCCGACACAAGCTGCTGACTCTTCCGCTCCACCGCGACGCGCTCGGCGTTTTTCGTCGCACCCAGAACCTGTAGCGGCATGCCCATCAATCTCTCCTTCGCCTACCCGAACGCGACTTCCGGCGGAGATCTCGCTCTGTCTGTAATCTAAGCAACGAGCAGACCCCGCGCTATGACTGGAGTCGTAAAGCCGCAACTGCCATCACAATCTTTCCCTGAGCCTCGCTACTCCCGAAACAGATGATTCAGAACTGCATTCATCAGCGGATCGATCACCACCACATCCGCCGGATACGACCAGAACCCGATCAGGTATCGCACCATCTCGCTCACCCGCTTCTTCATTCCCTCGCGAAACGCCTGCTGCTCCTCGATCGACAGTTGCCCCAGCTTCAATCCATTCAGTGTGCTGTCGATAGGGTTCGTATGCGTCGGCGTATAACGGATCGGCCCCAGCTCTCCCGGCTGACTCATTACCGGATCGATCAGCGCCATCCGCGCCACCATCCGACCGCGGTCGTAGTCATGCACGCGATACCGTTCATCGAAGAACCCCAGGAACGCCGACAACTCCGCCCCCGCCAGCAGCTCCTCCGACACCGCGATCCCATAGATCCGCATATAGTCGCACTGCCCAAGATTCGCCGCTGTCTCAAACGCCAGCACCGTATCGCGAAACGCATCGGCGCTATAGGTTCCCGCGCCCAAACTCGAAATCTCCTCCTTGTACTGGTGTTCAATCCGCCTTCTCGCGTCGGCCAGGCTCTCAACTCCAATCTTCGCCACCTGCCTCGTCCCCGTGCGCGTCGGCTGCGTAAACAACACCTTTAGCAAACCCTCCGCAGTCCGCTTCAGGCTTCCGCTCTTGATCTCGCCTGTATGCAACTTCTCCGCCAGTTCGCGCGCGCGTGCGTCCATCAGCGCGATCTGCTCATTCATCTCTACAGAAGTAATCCAGTCCTGAAACTCCGACTGCCCCAGCAACACCTTTGCCAGCCGTTTCATCATGTGGAAATAATCTGCATTCTCTTCGCAGAAACTCGAGTCCGCGCTTGAAGTCCTCCCATGCGGCGACACAAATAAATAGAACCGGCTGTCGTTGTGCCAGTGTTTGTCGATCGCATCTACAAGGTTCTTCGCCATACCCAGCGGCTCGTTCTGCAGCACCCCGCCGTCCGTATACGTAAACCGTGACGGGTCGTCCGTCCACGGCTCCAGTCCGGCCTTGATGTACTCCTGCCGCTTGCGGTCCATCTCCTTCGCACGAAACGCCAGCGGATACGCCCCACTCGCCACCGATGCATCCACCAGTTCACGCCACACCTCCGGATTGTCGCTCCCCTCCACGCTCACCACCCGCGTCATCTGGTCCTCGTGCCGCGTGTAGATGAACTTCCCGCTGGGCTGCATGTCATAGCCATAGTCCACGCCGTTCAGGTTCGTCAGCGTCATCCCCACAGAGATCGACCGCGCCGCCGCCATGTGCGTCACCGGAGCGGGCCGGTTCTCTGCCGCATACCGTCCCAGCAGCGTTTCCTCTGCAATCCTCTCCACCATGTTCGAAGAAAACAGCGAATGCAGCGCCGGCTCCACCTCGCCCGTCACTTCGTTCACCGTCTCAATCAACCCTTCGAGGTTGATCTGCTTCACCCACACGTTGTACAGCGGGTTGTCATATGGGCCGCGAAACTCATCCGCCGAGTACAACATCTTCTGCGCCACAATCGTCGCCGTCATCGCACCGGCGGAAGCGCCGGTCAACACATCGATCAGAATCTTCTCATCGTCCGTCACGCCCTCTGCAATATTGTGCTGATGTATCGCATCCAGCACCTCATACAACACGCCCGCCTCATAACTCCCCAGCGACACCGCACCTGCAATCGTTATAGCCAGCCGCTTCGGCATACTTCTCCTCGCAGGAGAATTAGACCACCTTCCGGACACGGCGCCATAGACCTTCCCCTAAGCGCTCTTTTCAGGCGCATCGGCATTACTATGTGCATAAGCGATACGCCCCACCGTGCCAAATCTGGTTCCGTCGTATAGAACTGAATAACCCAGTGCGCAATTTCGAGAAAACCCGAACCGAATTCCAGGACATCCTCGCCAGGCCCATTCGCGAACTCGGGCTCAAACTCGAGGGTTCGCCGCTCGAACGATTCGTTCAGCAGCTCTATCGCGAACTCGAAGCCAAGGGCATCCACAAGTTCCGCCCGCTCTGTTACCTAACCGACGAATGGGGATGTCCCTCCGGCGAACCGGTCATCGGCATTCCCTTCTACCTGGCCAACCCGAACCTCGCGCAGCTTGAGCGCGATCTGAACGACCTCGAAGATGCTCGCGAGATCATGATGTACATGCGTCACGAGGCCGGACACGCATTCAACTACGCCTACCAGCTCTACAAGTCGGCTGAGTGGCGCGATCTCTTCGGCCCCTTTCGCCGCGCCTATCGCGATCAGTACCGCCCCATCCCGTTCTCCCGGAAGTTCGTTCGACACATGGCCGGCTGGTATGCGCAGAAGCATCCCGATGAAGATTTTGCAGAAACGTTTGCCGTCTGGCTCACGCCTCGATCGCAATGGCGAAAGCGCTACAAAGGTTGGGATGCGCTGGCCAAGCTCCAGTACGTCGATCGCATCGCGAGAAAAATTGGTGATGTCGAACCCATCCGTCGTCGTGGCCGCACCGACATCACCGTCGATGAGATGGAATCGACGGTCGGCGAGTTCTACAGTCTCACTCTGCCGGAGGAGATTCCGGTCCAGGAACTCGCCCTCGACACCGACCTCGCGGACATCTTCAATATCTCCCGCACGCGGCGCAAGGGCGTACGGCCAGCACAGGAGATGTTGCATCAGCATCGCAAGTCCATCATCGACAAGGTCGCCTATTGGAGCGGCGTCCAGCGTCCAATCGTCAAGCGGCTCGTCGAAGCCATCTGCAAGCGTGTTGAGGACCTCGGCCTGCGCGTGGACGTTCGACGCGAGTCCGACTACCTCATGGAGTTCACTGTGTACACAACCGCACTCTCAATGAATTACCTCACCCGTGGGAAGTTCATTCATCCCTGAGGTGGGCCGGGATCTACCGTCATTCAGATTGGAGAACGCATGGTTGGAACGAAGTTGAAAGTCACCGTACTGTACGACTTGTGGGAAGACGAACCTGCCGAAGCGGAAGAAGAAGCTCCTGCACCGCGCAAGCGCAAGGGCAAGGCGAAACGCAAGAAGAAGCCGGTAAAGCACGACCGTGAAGAGATCTTCGAAGCCCTGGAGAAGCTCGGCCACGAGCCGTCCTATTACGTTCTCGACGGCCGCACGCAATCGCTCTTCGGACTCGCCAAATGTGGCGCCGACCTCATCTTCAACCTCACCGAATCCTACGCGGGCGATGACACCAAGGAGATGCACGTCACTGCATTTCTGGACATACTGGAAATCCCCTACACCGGCGCGGGTCCGCACGCCAACACGCTTGCGCAGGACAAATCGATCGCAAAAAAAATGTTCGCCTTCTATGGAATTCAGTCGCCCTACTTCGCGACTGCCTATCGCGGCACCATCGACCACGCACACGACATCTCATTCCCGCTCATCGTAAAACCCACCTCCGAAGACGGCTCCATCGGCATCGATGCCGCCGCCGTCGTTACCAGCGTCAAAGAGTTGATGGAGCGAGTCTCCTATATCCAGACGGAGTTCAACTCGCCTGCATTGATCGAAGAGTACATCGAGGGACGCGAGATCTACGCCGCCATCCTCGGCAGTTACGAGAGCGCACATGCACTTCCCCTCGTCGAGCTTGATCTCTCAAAGCTTCCCAAGGGCATGCCCAAAATCGCCAGTCTGGACGTGAAGTTCGAAAAAGACACAGAGGCCTATAAGCTGACGAAATCCATGATCGCCGAAGACCTCGATGAAGAAACCGCAACCAAACTCGCCGAGACCGCGGTCAAGGCCTATCGCGCCGTCAAGCTTCGCGACTATGGCCGTATCGACATGCGCCTGTCGAGCAAGGGCGAGATCTATGTCATCGAAGCGAATCCGAACCCCTGGCTCTCCAGCGGACAGGAGTTTGCCATGGCTGCAAAAAAATCCGGACTCTCCTACACCCAGATGATCGGAGAGATCGTAGATCTCGCCATGGCTCGAAACGCATAACCCGCCCTTGATCGGAAAGCGCCTTCACCGCCCCGTAAAAGGCCTGCCGCTCTGCCAACGTATCTATTGCCTTTGCAGACATCATCCTCCTAAATGCAGATGTTTTGCCCCAAAAATACCCCTCGGTGGGCAGGGGGGTACCCCGCCACTAACACAAAAATTGAACTCATATTCTCCACCGAGCCCTCCAGATCGCCGAAACCGTCCTACACTGGAACAACGATGATCTCCAAGCTCTCCTCGATCCCCATTCTGGCCGCCCTAACCATCGCCGCCACCGCCCAAACCGCCACACAAAAGCCCGCAACGACCACCACCCACCACGCTACTACCACCGCCCACCACACAACCGTCGCAGCAACAACCACCACCCCGAACATCCCCAGAGTCATCGGCGTTCCCAAAACCATCTACGCCCTCAAGTACATCGACACGAAGATCGGAACCGGCCCCCTCGCCGAATCCAGCCAGATCGGCACCTCCATGGCCGACTCCAAGATCAAGTGGTACACCGTCCGCTACACTGGCTGGCTCACCGACGGCACCAAGTTCGACTCCTCCTACGACCATCCCGGCGGCGAACCCATCACCTTCCCCCAGGGAGCACACCGCGTCATCCCAGGTTGGGACAGCGGCTTCCAGGGCATGCACATCGGAGGCAAACGCCGCCTCTTCATCCCTTACCAACTGGCCTACGGCGAAGCCGGCCGTCCGCCTCATATCCCGGCTAAATCCGACCTCATCTTCGACATCGAACTGGTCTCTGTCTCGGATAACCCACCCGCACCGCCAACGCCTCCAACCCCACCGGCCAAACCGGGTGAGGCCACTCCCAATCCCGCAACCCCGCCCATTCCAAAGCCGGCCGACGCACCCCCGGCACCCCCAACTCCAAAAACACCCACGAACCCCCAGGGCCTCTAACCTCATATGATCAAATGAACGAACAGGCTGTAGACGAATCCAAATGCTCGACAAACTGAAACCGCTGACACCCTACCTCAGGCGATACTGGAAACATCTCGCCTGGGGCGGGGTCTCGACCGTCCTCTACAACGTCATCAAAGTTCTCATCCCTGGCGTCATCGGCCGCGCCGTCGACGATATGAAGCACGGCGTCACCCAGGAAAAGATCCTGCATCACGCGCTTCTCCTGCTCCTGATCGCCGCTCTCTCCGCGGTCTTCCTCTACATCACCCGTCAGGTCATCATCGGAGCCTCGCGCGAGATCGAGTTCGACCTCCGCAACGATCTCTTCTCCAACCTCGAACGCCAATCCGCCCACTACTTCCACACCCATCGTACCGGCGACATCATGGCCCGCACCACCAACGATCTCAGCGCGGTCCGCATGCTCCTCGGCCCTGCGATCATGTACTCAGCAAACACCATCGTCTTCACCGCCGCCGCGCTGCCCTTCATGTATCGCATCAGCCCCAAGCTGACCTTCTTCGCCTTCGTCCCGCTCCCGATGGCGTCGATCCTCGTCCAGTACTTCGGAACCCGCATTCACCGCCGATTCGAGCGCATCCAGGCCATGTTCTCCGACATCTCCGCCAAGGCCCAGGAGAACTTCTCCGGCGCGCGCCTCATCCGCGCCTTCGCCCAGGAAGACGCCGAGATAGCCTCCTTCGAGACTGCCAACCTCGAATACATCAAGCGCAGCCTCTACCTCGTCCGCCTCATGGCCATGCTTTGGCCCACGCTCGAGTTCGTCCTCGGCCTCTCCCTCATGATCACTCTGCTGGTCGGCGGTCATGAGGTCGTGGCCCACCGCATCTCGGTCGGTCAGTTCACCGCCTTCAACGTCTACATGGTGCAACTCACCTGGCCTATGATTGCCGTAGGATGGGTCGTCAACCTCTTCCAGCGCGGCACCGCTTCCATCGTCCGTATCGAGGAGATCCTCAAGCAGCAACCCTCCATAGCCGACGCTCCCACCGCCGCCGACATTCCCGTCACCGGAGGCATCGAGTTCCGCAACCTCACCTTTGCCTACCCGGACGCCCCCCCCACCCTCCACGACATCAATCTCAAAATTCCCGCCGGCACCAGTCTCGCCATCGTGGGCCCCACAGGCTCTGGAAAATCCACGTTGGTCAGCCTGATCCCCCGCCTTCACGACACCTCTCCCGGGACCGTTCTCATCGATGGCCAGCCCATTTGCAACTTCACCTTATCCACGCTGCGAAAAAATATCGGCTTCGTCCCCCAGGAGACCTTCCTCTTTACCGAAACCATCCGTCAGAACATCGCATTCGGCAGGCCCGACGTATCGCTCGAACTAGTCGAAGAGGCAGCCACTATCGCCCACATCAGCACAGAGATTCTCGAATTCCCCAAAGGCTTCGACACCGAAGTCGGCGAACGCGGACTTACTCTCTCCGGCGGACAGAAGCAGCGCACTGCAATCGCCCGAGCGATCATCCGCGATCCTAAAATCCTCATCCTCGATGACGCCCTGGCCAGCGTCGACACCTACACGGAAGAGCGCATCCTCAGCGGTCTCAAGCGCGTCATGGAAGGCCGTACCACCATCTTCATCTCCCACCGCATCTCCACCGCACGCAACGCCGATCGGATCGCAGTACTGGTCGCCGGCCGTATCGCAGAGTTGGGCACCCATGATGAACTGCTCTCCCGCAACGGCTACTACACCAGCCTCTTCGAGAAGCAGCGCCTCGAAGAAGAACTCTCCGTAGCAACTTAGCATTTGCGAGTTACGCCGACCACCGCGAAGCACTGGCAGAAGTCACCCCACGCACATCCGCAGGTGGAAGAAACTTCTCCTCCCGAGTCCTCAACTCTCTCGGTAACACTCTGCCTGCCTCCGGATCGCGAGCCACCACTACCCATGCCTCGCGAACATTGCGAACCAGGCAAATCACTTCCTGGAACTGTTCTTTCGATTCAAGATGCGATGCCTCAAGGGTCATCGTAAACATCGTCGAATAAAAATCCGCAAGCGAAGCCGCCACCGTTCCGCCAGCATCGGGGCGCAGACGGGCCTGAAGATAAATCAAAATATCGAGTGCCTTCTTCACGGAGACGCGCCGACCGTGCACATCCTTCTCTTCCACACACTGCATCGACCGATAAAGAAAACGAATCAAGCCGTCGTAAAGCGCCACAATCAGTTCGACACCGGTCGCTCCAGCCAAAGCCTGCTGCTGATAATTCATCTATCCATCCGTTCAACTATTGAGGTCTCTCGTTGAAGCCTGTAATTGCACTGTACAGTTCATTCACCTGATTCAATTGGGCAGGGATTGACTGCAGTATCTGATTTGCAGCATTCAGCTCGTTGGTCAACTGCGTCTTCTGCGTAGCGAGCAGCGCGTCCTCATTGCGAATGCTCGTATTGAGCGCCGCCTCCTGCGCGGTGTTCTGCTGTTGTGTCAAAAACAACGTACCATTCGGAGCCTGCGTACCAAGATTGTTGAGTGACGCGGCCATCGTCTGGCCGAAGCTTCCGGAGTTCTGCATAAAACCAACGACGTCGGCAAAATTGGAGTTGAGAACACTGTTGAGCGTGTCCGGATTCAGCGTCAGCGTGCCGTCATTGTTGATACTTACGCCTAGCTGCGTAATATTATTGATCGAGCCACTGGCCGATCCTCCAAAGAGAGACCCGGAGAGCTGGCCCTGCAGCAATGCAAGCGCAGGGCTGCCGAGCAACGAAGGAGCAGTTCCGCCTGGAGCTGGCGTCTCCTGAGTATTAATGTCCTTGATCACCTTGTTATACGCTGCCGTGAAGTTGCTGATGGTGGTCCCGATCGCGTTCGTGTCGTTTGTAATCTGGATCTGGACCTGGGTCCCCGGAGAGGCAGACGACAGCAGTTGAAAAGTCACTCCTGGAATTGCCCCTGTCACAGTGTTCGATGCACTCGTGGTTGAAACTCCATCGATCGTCAGCAACGCATCCTGCCCGGCCTGCCCAGTCTGAAAGGTGATGCTGCCCGAAGAAGCGCCTGACAAGGAACTCGTCACAGACAGTTGTCCCGCCGCGCCGCTGGTTCCACTTACGAGTGAGAGACGCGTTCCACTGGAATCGGTAATCAATCCGGCGCTTACTCCGATGGCGGCGGAGTTAATCGCACTGGCCAGTGATGCCAGCGTGGTATCGTTATCGGCGCTGTCCACGTTGAAGGTGTGGCCCTGGATAGTCACCGAGCCGGACAACGTGTCGTTCGCATTTGAGACCGCGCTTGTTGCGTCCGATGAAGTCTGCGCAAGTTGACTGATCGTGACCGTATGGCTGCCGGCCGCCGCCGTCGCGCTCGCAGAGCTAAGGCTCAACAGGTTCGTGTTCGAACTCGATCCCTGCTTGGCCGCAAATATCCCTTGGAAATCTGTCAACGCCTGCAGGCTGGTCGTCAAGGACGACAAGTCCGTGCCCAGCGAAGTAAGCACCGCATCCTGGGCCTGCAACGCTGTCAACTGGCTTTTCCACGGCGTTTCAATAGCCTGTTCCGAGGATTGAATCTGTGTGACAGTTGTCGCCACATCGAAACCCTGGCCGCTGGATGCCGATCCGAAGTTGAGTCCTACTGTGCCCATTTCACCGTCCAGTTATCGTCGTCTATCTGGCGTTCGCACCAACTGAAAGCAGTCGGCCTGCCATCCCTGGCCTGCGAACGATGAGGAAAAGCTAATTTTCTCGAAGACGAAGTAGCGGCAACCGGCCCACAACTGCCTGATTGCCGCCTCTTCCGCGTCTTACTGCAGCAGCTTCAGAATCTCCTGCTGCACGCTGTTGGCCTGCGCAAGAGCGCTGATACCGGTCTGGCTCAGAACCTGGAACTTCGCCAGATCGCTGGTGGCCTGCCCGTAGTTGGTCGAACGGATGCTACTCTCAGCCGAGGAGAGATTGACGCTCTCTGAGCTGGCGACGTTCGCCGCGGCGTTCAACTGGTTGATGCCGGCGCCGATCGTCCCGCGTTGAGCCGCAATGCCGCTGATCGCATTGGTAACATCGGTCAGCGTGGTTGTGGCCAATGCTGCGGTTGTCAGCTTGTCGGTAGCTGGAGCGAACACGATTCCGCCAATGCTGGTCGCACTCAAAGCACCGGTCGTAGCTGCAACCGTCGTCGTTCCCGCTATGGTACCGTCGGTGACCACGAAGTTCGTCGCAACTGCTGAAAAGACGCCGGTGCTGTTGAAGTTCGTCTTGCCTCCGATGTTCCCGATCTCTGTGATGATGCTTTGAAACTCGGTATCGGCCGCAGTCGACTGCGCACCCGTCAAGCCGCCGTTAGCAGCCTCGGTCGCCAGAGTCGTAGCGCGGTCCAGAAGATTGGTCACTTGCGACAGTGCGCCATCGGCGGTCTGTAGCAAGCCAACGCCGTTCTGTGCATTCTGCGCCGATTGGTTAAGAGCTGCTTCATTGGCATGAAGGCCATCCGCAACCGAAAGGCCGGCCGCGTCATCCGCACCGCTGTTGATGCGCGAACCGGAAGAAAGCTCTCGGAGAACAGTCTGGAGACTGCCCTGCGTCTGATTCAGGTTGTTCTGTGCATAGGTTGCTGCAACGTTAGTAAGAATGCCCAAGGACATAAGGAAACGCTCCTGTACTGCTCTGTTTGAGTTGCCGCGATGCCGCCCCGAGTGACCGCCCGGCAAACTCATGTCGCCTATACATCAGCTCATGAGATCCGATTCACCATGCGGAAGGCTCCGCGTTCCACCATCTCATCGGCTTCTGCTCCGAGGACTTTAGAGCCGCACGCATTTGTTTCGCATCTCCCCGCAGCATTCCTGCCTCTTCTATTGACAACCGTTTCTCCGCCGATGAGAGACGTAGAAGGAACACGACACATGATCGAACTGACCCGCCTCAACGGCAGCCGTCTCGCCATCAACTGTGACCTCATCAAATACGCCGAGGCCTCACCCGACACGGTACTTACTCTGATAACCGGAGAGAAGCTCGTCGTTCTCGAACCCTGCGACGAGGTCTCGCAACGCACACTCGACTATCGCGCCGCTGTCCTGCGCAAAGCATGGCCCGAAGCCACTTCCGCTCTCAGCGCACGGTCTGCTCACAACGCCGACGAGCTTGCCCGCGACCACGCGCGCAGCATCTCCGGCGAATAGCCTTACCTGGAAGAGGAGACCCATGGATATCGCCAGCATCGGTGGAATCGCACTCGCCATCCTCGGCATTCTCGCCGGCATGATGATCGAAGGCGGAAGCATCGCTCAGATCACCCAGCCCACTGCGGCCATGATCGTCTTTGGCGGAACGCTCGGAGCTGTCATGCTTCAGTTCCCAATGAATATCTTCCTCGCCGCGCTCAAAGCCGTCGGCAAAGTCTTCCTGCATAAAAGCTCGAACGGCGAGGCTACCCTCGCGCAGATCGTCGGTTTCGCCAACAAGGCTCGCAGAAGCGGCATCGTCTCTCTCGACGCCGATCTCGACTCCATCGCGGACCCGTTTCTCAAGCAGGCCCTCATGCTCGCCGTCGACGGCACCGAGCCCAGCGAGGTCCGCAAGATCATGCAACTCGAGCTCGACAACAAATCCGAAATCGAAGAAAAAATCCCCGCAGTCTTTGAAGCTGCCGGAGGCTACTCGCCTACCGTCGGCATCATCGGCGCAGTCCTCGGCCTCATCCAGGTCATGAAGAACCTCTCCAACATCGACGAAGTAGGCCGGGGAATCGCCGTCGCTTTCGTCGCCACCATCTATGGCGTCGCCATGGCAAACCTGATCTGCCTCCCTGCCGCAGGAAAACTCAAATTTCGCCACCGCGAAGAGCAGATGATCAAGGAGATGGCACTCGAAGGCGTCATCTCCATCCTCGAAGGCATGAACCCGCGCATGATCGAAACCAAACTCCGCACTTATCTTTTTGACTCGGCTGCAGAGTCCAAAAAACCTTCAGAGGTCAAAGTATGAGCAAGAAGAAGCATCCAGAGCACGTCAATCACGAGCGGTGGCTGGTCTCCTACGCCGACTTCATCACCCTTCTCTTCGCATTCTTTGTCGTCCTTTTCGCCTCCAGCCAGACCGACAAGGCGAAGCAGACTAAACTCGCCGAAGCAATGCAATCCGCCTTCACTCCTCTAGGTACCTTCGACGCCCACTCGAAGACGCCTCCACTCACCGAAATCAACGCCGCATCGATCAGCAACGCAACCCCCGCAGCTCTCACCCCTCCTCTGCCCACCACCAGCACGGAAACCCTGGAAGAAACCAAAACCCGGCTCACCAAACTTCTTGCCAAAGAAGTAGCCGCAGGCCGACTCCCTCCCGGTGGGATGACCATGCGCATCACGCCAGATGGTCTCGTCATCTCCTTGCACGAGGCAGGATTTTTCCCGTCCGGTTCAGCCGACGTTCGCACCACATCCATTCCTATGCTCTCCATCCTCGCGAAGACGCTCCCGCCAGGCACTCTCCGCATCGAAGGCCACACCGACAACGTTCCGATCCACACCACACAGTTCGCCAGCAACTGGGAGCTCTCCACCGCACGATCCGCCTCGATCACCCGCCTGCTTCTCGAACATGGCCCCATCAATCCGGTGAATCTATCCGCCGCCGGTTACGCCGAGTTTCACCCCGTCGCCAGCAACGCCACCGCCGACGGCCGCACCCAGAACCGCCGTGTCGACATCATCCTCCTGCGACATGCTGCAGTGCGATAACATTACGAGAGAATCGGCTCTGGCGGATCGGAAGAAGATCCCCAATCGATGAGTCAACTGCGTCGGTTGAAACGTCTAACGTTCGTGCGATGAAAAAAACGCTACACAGCCTCGCAGCTCTCGCCTGCCTACTGACACTTTTGCTCAGCACCTCGACGTGTCTCCAAGCGAAGCAAATCACAAAGCCCTCGTGTTGCCACTGTCCGGAGCACACATCGCCAAATCCAGCGATTCCCTCGTGCTGCTCTGCCCAACATCAATCTCCGGCCCTCATCTCCGCTGCGATCGAGCATCATACTCAACTAACTCTCGTCCAAACCTCAATTCCTGTTGACGAAGTCGCGCCCTCCTATCTCCTGCGCGTCACCCAGCCTGCAACGTCGCCACCAATCCCACCACGTCTAACCCTTCGAATCTGATCTTCCTCTTTGGCCGTCGTGCGCCTGCAGCGTATTTTCTCGTTGCCTGCCTATAACGCTCCTCTTCAAGAGAAAGAATCCCATGCTCCGCAGATCGACAACAACCGTCCTTCCACTCGTTCTGTCCGTCACGCTCTCCACCTGCGCCCAGACAAAACGTCCCATGCCGGCCATGCCCGGTATCAACACAAGCACCCAGATGTCCATGCCGCCAGGTGCCCCGGCTACACCAGCTGCTATGGACATGATGAAGCCCCCAACCAATCTCATCGAATCAGAGCTCAACCACACTACCTCCGGCACCAGCGCCGAGCCACCATCGACACCTGTCGCCATGCTCATGCGCAACTACCGGGGCTGGATGCTCATGCTCCACGGCAGCGCCTTCCTCTCCGACACCCAGCAGCAAGCCCGAAGCCCTCGCGGCGGCGACAAGCTCTTCTCCACCAACTGGCTCATGCCCATGGCCATGCGTCAGCTCGGTCCCGACGGGCGATATGGCCAACTCACCCTCCGCACCATGCTCTCGCTCGAACCCGCCACCATTACCAGCCGCCAGTACCCCGAGATCTTCCAGCAAGGCGAAACTGCATTCGGCAAGCCCATCATCGACGGCCAGCATCCCCACAACTTCTTCATGGAACTCGCAGCTCTCTACGACCTCCGCATCGGCAAACAGGTCCTCCTCAGCTTCTATGCCGCGCCCATCGGCGATCCCGCTATCGGCCCCATCGCCTACCCGCATCGACACTCCGCCTCTGAAAATCCCCTCGCCGCACTCGGCCACCATCAGGAAGACTCTACTCACATCGCCTTCAACGTCCTCACCGGAGGTCTCACCTGGCGCTGGCTGCGCTTTGAAGAGTCCGGCTTCCACGGAGCAGAACCCACCGAGCAGCGCTGGGGCTTTCAACCCTCTCCCAACGGCCTTGCCATCGACAGCTACTCCTCCCGCATCACCTTTTCTCCCGCGCAAAACTGGACCAGCCAATACTCCATCGCTCACATCGTCAGCCCCGAAGCCCTCTTTCCCGGCGAGGACCAGCAGCGTCAAACCGCCTCCATCATGTATAACCGCCCCATCGGCGCTCACCACGACACCGCCAGTATGCCCGGTATGGACATGGCCTCTCCGGCTACAGGAAACTGGTCAACAACACTCATCTGGGGCCGAACCAAATCACTTCCCCAAAATGGAGATGACGGCAGCAAAGAAAACAGCTACCTCCTCGAATCCCTCCTCCAGTTCCACACTCGCAACTACATCTGGACGCGCATCGAAAACGCAGGCCGCTCCAACGAACTCCTCATCACGCCCGGCAACCCTGTTCCGCCCAACTTCGAAGAATCTCCCATCGGCCACGTAGCCGCCTACTCCTTCGGCTACGACCGCGACTTCCGCATCCTCCCCCACATTCTCACCGCCCCAGGCGCACAATTCACCACCTACACCACGCCTGACTCACTCACTCCAACCTATGGCCACCATCCCTGGGGAGTAGTAGCCTTCGTCCGCTTCCGCATCACAAAATAGCCGGAAGCCAATCAACCGGGTGGTCCATCCTTGCAGTCTCATCGCAAGGGTGGGTTATTCGCGCTACGTGCGAACCGTTCTCTTCAACTCGGGTATACCAATAGAAGCATGATCCTCTACATCGCGACCTCGAACCCCGGCAAGCTCCGCGATTTCGCCGCAGCTACCCTCAAAGGCATCACAATCGAACCGCTGCCCAACATTAAAGAAATCCCCGCCCCGACAGAAGACGAATCCACCTTTGAAGACAACGCTCGACTCAAAGCCATCTATTACTCCCATCACGTACCAGGCGAAATCGTCATCGCCGACGACTCCGGTCTCGAAGTCGACGCTCTCCACGGAGCCCCCGGCGTCCGCTCTGCCCGCTACGCCGAAGATCGAAACTTTCAAACTCCGTCCAAAACCGCAACCGACGAGCGCAACAACCTCTGCCTCCTCGATGCCCTAAGCAAATCTCCGGACAAAAGCCGCCAGGCCCGATACCACTGCGTTCTGGCTGCAGCCCGCGACGGAAAAATCTTAGCAATCGGCAGCGGCGAAGTCGAAGGCGAGATCCTCACCACACCCAGAGGCAACGAAGGCTTCGGCTACGATCCGCTCTTCTTTCTCCCTGAACAAAACAGAACCATGGCCGAGCTCGACATCCACACCAAACTCGCCTTCAGCCATCGTGGCCGAGCCTTCGCCGCACTCCTCGATACTCTCCTTCCGCCGCTCCAACTCCCCTGAATTCACCCTGCTCAAACTTCATCCGCCCCGGGAAGGTCTGCTCGGTTTCCTGCATTTGCCCGAAATCAGGACCGAATGCAGACCACGAGTCATCTCCAAACCCGCCCCCACCATCTAACTTTGTATGGGAATCAATGCCTTTTACGTCGTGCTCGCCGTTATATTCGTAATCGTTCTCACCTTCATGTTTACCTACAACATACGGCTCAGAGGCCGGGAGAAGACCTTGGCACTCAAAGGCCGTCAGCCGGTCAGCAAGGAAGAAGGGATCGCCGTCGCCACATTGGAGAAAGAGCGCACCGGAAAACCCGGCAGCCTCTAACCTCATCTCCAGCGGTCGTGACCCCGATGCAACAAGCGCCTCCAGCCACACAATGGCCGAGGCTCAGGATATCTGCAGGCATCAAGGAACATGCATGACGCACAGGAGACGGAGGCATTCAAGAGTGCCGCTTCGCGCAACCTCTTCATCCAGCGGTAAAAAATCTCTTTGCCGATAGACTTTCGTCGTTCAATTCATCTTCTCTCACAACGTCAAGCAGTAAGCTCATATCAGGAGAACAAATGATCCAACTAGCAGACGCCCGCCGCATCATCGCCGCAGCCGAAAAGAAAGCCGCCGAGATCGGCCAACCCATGAACATTGCCGTAGCCGACGCCGGCGGCAACCTCATCGCCCACGTCCGCATGGACAACGCATGGATCGGCTCCATCGACATCTCCATCAAAAAGGCCTGGACCTCCCGCGCCTTCGACATCGCCACCAAAGACCTCGCACCCCACTCTCAATCCGGTAGCCAGTTCTTCGGTATCCATGCCTCGAACGATGGCAAAGTCATGATCTTCGCCGGCGGCATTCCTCTCAAGAAGGACGGCAAAGTAGTAGGTGCTATCGGAGTCAGCGGAGGTTCCGGAGATCAGGACCACGCGGTAGCAGAAGCAGGCGTCGCAGCCCTCTAAATTTGTTAAAATTTAGATCATCCGCTATTAAAGGTGCGCTCCGGCGCTACCTTTTACAAAAATAGAGAGGCCCACAGAATGTGGGCCTCTTTTCCAAACTACTTGAAGTTATTTGCTGAAAATAGTATTCCCGGGGACGACCTGTTTTTCGTCGTCGTGCATCTCCTTCAGGCCGGCTTTAGCGATTTTCATGGCTTCACGATCCATTTCTCTCTGTTCCGCCTCGCTCACACCAGTTTTGCTTCCAGCAGCCTTCGTCGAATCCGGTACCTGTGCCATATTTCACCTCTTCCTAAGAAAGATGGCGATCCCGCGTCCACGGTTGTCCTCAAAGGCGGTTATTGACGCGCTTGCTACAATCATGCTTACTTATGCGCGAGAATATCGCATCCCTCCCTACGCCTTCCTCTCTCTTTACAAGCACATCCATTCTTCTGCTTCTCAGCGCCTCTTTTTTGTATGCGCAGGCAACCCCTGCACCAGGAACCAAACAGATGACCCCAGCCCAGATCCAGGCGAGTGCTATCGTCATCGACACCCACGCCGACACGCCCCAACGCTTCGTCGATGAGCACTGGAACTTCACCGATCCCCTCAACGGCGGCATGCTCAACTACGACTCCGCGAAGAAGGGCCATCTCGACGCGCAGTTCTTCTCCATCTGGGTCGACCCCAACCAGTACCCCGCCAACGCCTCCGCCCGGCGCACTCTGGAACTCATCGACGCCACCATCGAGCAGGTCCGCAAAGCCCCCGATAAGCTCCAGCTCTGCACCTCATCCGACGACATCCTCGCCGCGCACAAGCAGGGAAAGTTTGCGGTCCTGATGGGCATCGAAGGCGGCCACTCCATCGAGAACTCGCTCGGCCTCCTTCGTGACTACTACCGTCTCGGCGTCCGCTACATGACCCTCACCTGGTCCAACACCAACGGTTGGGCCGACTCCTCCGGCGACATCGACGACACCAAGGTCCACCACCACGACGGCCTCACCCCCTTCGGCAAAGATGTCGTCCGCGAGATGAACCGTCTCGGCATGATGGTTGACATCTCCCACGTCTCCGACAAAACTTTCTGGGATACCATCGCTACCACCCGCACCCCTATCATCGCGTCGCACTCTTCCTCTCGCGCTCTCACCCGCGCTGGCCGCAACATGACCGACGAGATGCTCCTCGCCATGAAGAAGAACAACGGCGTCGTCATGGTCAACTTCTTCCCTGCATTCATCGACGAAAAGTGGCGCGAAGCCTGGAACGCGCAGGCTCCTGAACGCAAGAAGGCTCAGCAGGCAATGGAAGCCAACTACAAGTCCATGGGCCTTCCCGTTCCCTACAATGCATCCGACAAGATCGATCGTGAGTTCGCCGCAAAGATCGGCCGCGCACCTTTCAACTCACTCATCGATCACTTCGATCACATCATTAAAGTCGCCGGCATCGATCACGTCGGCATCGGCACCGACTTCGACGGCATCCCCGTCCCACCCGCGGGCATCGACTCTGCAGCGGATCTCCCGAAGGTTACAGCCGCACTGATGGCCCGAGGCTACACCGCCGAGGACATGCGAAAACTCCTCGGCGGCAACCTCCTTCGCGTCTTCCGGGACGTACAAGCCGCAGCAGACAAGTCGAAATAATCCGCGTTACTTATCCGCCAGAATCGTGATCTTATTAATCCGCGGCGGTTCCGACAACAGCGCATCCGCATTTGCCATCAGGGCTTTCGCGATCTCCCCGTTCAGGTGGGCATCTCTTCCCGCCTCATCGTTGAAGGTGTCGAACACGCTGTAGTGCCCGTCCTTCTCGTGCAGGCCAAACCACGAAACCGTTCCCGCCTCTTTCTTCGCCATCTCCGCGCCCTGCTTCAAAAACGCCTCGACATCCTTCTCTTTCCCCGGCTTCGCCTTCAACGACACATAAAGCGCATACTTCGCCATTCTGTTATTCCTCCAGTCTAGTCAGATGCAAAAACCTGAATGCGGTTACAGATCTTTACAGTCGCATCGGCTGAAAGAAATAGCTGCATAACGATTCCATCGGCTGAAGCCTGCGCATTGCTCCAACTGCGCGTCTGCGGTAGCCTGATTGCTGGAGTCCAACACCGCATGACGCTTCGCACTCTCGCTCTCATTCTCGCCCTCGGCGTATCCGCGCAAGCGCAAACCACCCCTCCCGCGCAACAGCTTCCCGACGCTCCCAGCACCACCAGCCAGATCAAACCGCCCGTCGTCCCCACCGGCCCCACCGCCGTCATCGACACCTCCATGGGCCGCCTCACCTGCAAGCTCTACGAAAAGGAAGCACCCGTCACCGTAGCCAACTTCGTCGGCCTCGCCGAAGGCACCAAAGACTGGACCGATCCCAAAACCCTCCAAAAGGTACACAACCAGCCTTACTACAATGGCACCACCTTCCACCGCGTCATCCCCGAGTTCATGATCCAGGGTGGCGACCGCGCGGGCGACGGCACCGGCGACCCCGGCTACTTCTTCCAGGACGAGATCGATCCCTCCCTCACCTTCGACCAGCCCGGCCTCCTCGCCATGGCCAACGCCGGCCCCGGTCCCTCCGGCGGCGGCACCAACGGCAGCCAGTTCTTCATCACCGAGCAAGCCGTCCCCCAACTCAACGGCAAGCACACCATCTTCGGCCTCTGCGACGCCCACTCCGCGCTGATGGTAGCCTCCATCGCGCGTGTCGAACGCGATGCCCACGACAAACCAATCACCCCCGTCGTCATCAATCGCATCACCATCGTCCGCGACGGCCAGGCTATGCCACCTCTACCTTCGACGCCCGCAACTCCGACAGCTCCAACAACAACACCTGCAGCGTCGCCGAAATAATCCTTTGGCCGTCGCGATCTTCGCGACAACGCCTCTCCCATCCAATCCATCAACCTGCAAGGAGAAACTCAACATGCCAACGAAACCCGGTACCTATGCCAAATTCAAAACCTCTGAAGGAACAGTCGTCTGCGAACTCTTCGAGCAGGACGCGCCCGAGACCGTAGCCAACTTCATCGGCCTCGCCGAAGGTACCAAGGACTGGAACAGCCGCAGCAAGAAAGGCGCGAAGCTCTACGACGGCACCATCTTCCATCGCGTCATCCCCCAGTTCATGATCCAGGCCGGCGACCCCGAAGGCACCGGCATGGGCGGACCCGGCTACAAATTCGCCGACGAAACCAAGGGTTCCAAACACGGCTTCCAGCAACCCGGCAAACTCGCCATGGCCAACTCTGGCCCCAACACCAACGGCAGCCAGTTCTTCATCACCGTAACCGACACAAGCTGGCTCACCGGCAAACACACCATCTTCGGCGAAGTCGTTGAAGGCTACGACATAGTAGAAAAAATCAGCAAAGCCAGCCGCGACGGCATGGACCGCCCCAAAACCCCAATCGTCCTCGAATCCGTAACCATCGAACGCATCGCATAACAATCCCGCATCAAACAAAAAGGCCCGCTCAATTGAGTGGGCCTTTTCGTTCGATCCGTTTTTATCCGCGAAATCCGCGGTCGGTTTCCGCTTACGCCATCCCAATTACCGAGCAAAGCTCCTTCACCGATTCCGCACTCTTGTTCAGCGCGGCCTGCTCTTCCGGCGTCAGCTTGATCTGGATAATCTGCTCCAGTCCCTTCGCTCCCAGCTTGCAAGGCACGCCAACATACAGTCCCGAGATTCCATACTCCCCCTGCAGATAAGCCGCGCAAGGCAGAATCTTCTTCTTGTCCTTCAGGATCGCCTCGACCATCTCTGCAGCAGCCGCCGAAGGCGCATAGTAAGCCGACCCCGTCTTCAGATACTTAATAATCTCTGCGCCGCCATTGGCCGTCCTCGTCTCCAGCTCCTTCAACCGCGTCGGCTCAATCAACTCCGTAATCGGAATTCCCGCCACAGTCGAGTACCGCGACAGCGGAACCATCGTATCGCCGTGTCCGCCCAGCACAAACGCCGTAACGTTCTCGACAGAAACATTCAGCTCCTGCGCAATAAACGTCCGGAATCGCGCCGAATCCAGTACTCCAGCCATCCCGATCACGCGCTCACGCGGCAACCCGGCCTGTTTGAACGCCGTCTGAGCCATCGCATCCAGTGGGTTCGACACAATAATCAAAATTGTATTCGGCGAAGCCGCCACCGCCTTCGCCACCACATCGCTCATGATCTTGAAGTTGGTATTCAGCAGATCGTCACGGCTCATCCCCGGCTTGCGCGCAATCCCTGCCGTAATCACTACAACGTCCGAGTTCGCCGTATCTGCATAATCGTTGGTTCCGATGATGTTGCAGTCGCGCTTCTCAATCGCCATCGCCTGCAGCAGATCGAGCGCCTTCCCCTGCGGCACACCCTCAACCACATCGAGCAGCACCACATCGGCCATCTCTTTCGCTGCAATCCAATGCGCTGCCGTCGCTCCAACATTCCCCGAACCAACAACCGTTACCTTCTTCCGCATCTCTTCTCCTTCAACCTTTAATGAAATTCTGTTTCAACCTTTAATGAAACCCTGTCATCCTTCCGCTAATGAAACCCTGTCATCCTTCCGCGCAGCGGGAGGACCTGCTTTTGCCTTTTCAGCTACTACATATTCTCAATCATCCGCGTAGCAAACTCACTCGTCTTCACCTTCGTCGCTCCCTGCATCCCGCGTTCAAAGTCATACGTCACATACTTCTGCGCAATCGTCTTCTCCAGCGAACTCTCGATCAGACGCGCCGCCTCCGTCCAACCCAGAAAGTCGAACAGCATCACGCCCGAAAGCATAACCGACCCCGGATTGATCACATCCTTATCCGCATACTTCGGAGCCGTGCCATGCGTCGCTTCAAACACGGCATATCCATCGCCGATATTTCCTCCCGGAGCAATCCCCAGCCCGCCAACCTGCGCAGCAGCAGCGTCCGAAATATAGTCACCGTTCAGATTCGTCGTCGCCAGCACGCTGTAGTCCTCCGGCCGCAGAATAATCTGCTGAAAGATCGAGTCTGCAATGCGGTCGTTGATCAAAATCTTCTTCTTCCATCTGCCGTCGCCATGCGAAGCCCCGATTGAAGCCATCACCTGCTTCACCTCAGCCACAACACCTTCGCCAAACTCCTTCGCCGCAAACTCAATCCCCGGCTCGATCAGCGCAGCATTCTCCTCCGCCGTTAGCTTTGGATTCGCCTCCAGGTTCCCCAGTATCCAGCTCTCCCGCTCCGTCACCGTCTGCTCGCGAAACTCCTGCGATGCAACCTCGTAACCCCACTCGCGGAACGCGCCCTCGGTGAACTTCTGAATATTTCCTTTGTGTACCAGCGTCACCGTCTTGCGCTTGTTATCCAGCGCATACTGAATCGCCGCCCGCACCAGCCGCTTCGATCCTGTAATCGAGATCGGCTTCACTCCCACACCCGAGTCCAGCCGGATCTTCTTCTTGGTCCCCTTCAGCATCTCGTCGTTCACAAACGAGATAAACTTCGCAGCCTCAGGCGTACCCTCGCGAAACTCAATGCCAGCGTAAATGTCTTCGGTGTTCTCTCGAAAAATCACCACGTCCAGCTTCTCCGGATGCTTCACCGGACTCGGCACCCCGGCGTAGTACTTCACCGGCCGCACGCACTGGTACAGATCCATCAACTGCCGCAGCGCCACATTCAGCGACCGAATCCCTCCACCCACCGGAGTCGTCAGCGGTCCCTTGATCGACACGCGGAAGTCCATCGTCGCCTTCACGGTATCGTCTGGCAGCCAGTTCTTCGTCTGCCGATAAGCCTTTTCACCAGCCAGAACTTCAAACCATCTAACGGCCCGCTTGCCCCCATAGGCCTTCGCCACCGCGGCATCGAACACGCGCTGCGAAGCCTTCCAGATGTCCCGCCCTGTGCCGTCGCCTTCAATAAAAGGAATGATCGGATGATCGGGAACGATGAACTTGCCGTCGTTGTATTCAATGGCCTGCCCGTTGGCCGGCACTGCGATTCCGTTGTAGCTTGCCTGCATTGACGTAGACTCCGAACAGAAAAAAGTTGTGTTCAAAGGCTACCACCCACGCAAGACCACTGCCAACGATATGCGGCCCGCCGTGCGCTTATCGGACCAGATAATAGTCCACCGTCGACACCACCCGAACCTTCTTCATAATGCTCGCATCCCCACTATCGCCCCCGCCTTCATCTCCAGTCGAAATGCTGTCCGCAGCCGAGATTGAAAACACCCCCTGGCTCGCCGAACGAATCGACCCCACCTGGCTCCCCGAATCCGCCGCAAACCGGTTCGCCGAATCCCTCGCATTCCGCGTCGCCTCCGTAATCATGTCCGGCTTCAGCGCATTCAGCCCATTAAACTTGTACCTGATCCCACCCTGCCCATTGCTGTCGCCCACCACAATTCCCGCCTGCACCAGCTCCGCAGTCTTCTCTCCCGCCTTCGCAATCTTATCCACATCGCCCGACTGCACCGTCACCGTCTGCTGCACAATGTAGCGCGGCCCATTATTGTTGTTTCCGCCATACTCATTGGCCAGCTTGTCGGTCACCTTGATCTGGCCCACCGAAATCTCATTCGCTGC
The DNA here is from genome assembly GCA_039922475.1 of Edaphobacter sp. Lineage (GTDB taxonomy): Bacteria > Acidobacteriota > Terriglobia > Terriglobales > Acidobacteriaceae > Edaphobacter. The sequence continues at coordinate 593 of JBDTEQ010000153.1, read as the reverse complement.
AACTCCCTGCCCCGCAAAAAACTTCAACACCGTTGTCTTGTCGGCCTGGCTCTTCGCAAAGACCTCCGGCAGGTCATTCCCCGTCTCTTTGAAACTCACCGGCCAGATCGCCATATCCGACTTCACGGTCCTCTCCACCAACCCCTTCACCGTGACATACCTGTCCGCCAGCTTAATATCCTTGATCTGCGACCCCAGCACCCACCCGCCCAGCAACAAGCCAAGCAGCAGACAAACCCCAAGAACAGCGGCAGGAGCAAGCGGATTCCCACTTCGCGGCGTATCCAAAAGAAACCTCCGTCAGCCAACAGCAGAAGAATGCAGCAGCCCAAACCGCTTGTCAATAATCAACGCCCTTTAACAGACAGAAAAGCCCTCACCAACCGGCAAGGGCCCTCCCCAAACACCATCCAGCCAAAACTAGGCAGTATCGACAGAGAGGTGGGTCTTAAATCCTTGATTTCTGTAAAGAGTGTCATCCTTCTATGAAGAGAGGCGCAGTTGTCCAGTAGTATTTGCGAACAGATTGCGTACAGACTTCTATTCGTGCTCGTGGCACACAAGGGGGGTTCGATTCCCGGCCGCTCCATCTG
>JBDTEQ010000152.1:0-15500 GCA_039922475.1 Edaphobacter sp. | reverse complement strand
GCATCCCTGGACCAACGGCCAGGTCGAACGCATGAACCGAACCCTCAAAGAGGCCACCGTCAAACGCTTCTACTACGAAACACACGACCACTTCCGACAACATCTCTCCGATTTCGTCAACGCCTATAACTTCGCCCGAAGGCTCAAAACCCTCAAAGGGCTCACACCCTACGAATACATCTGCTCCATCTGGACAAAAGAGCCACAAAGATTCACACTCGATCCAACCCATCTAACTCTGGGACCAAACATCTAAGCCGCGCATCCCCACCACCACCTTGCTCGTCGTCACCGCCTGCCCCACATGTCGGTGCGTGTGATCCGCACAATGAACCAGCAGCGCGCCCACGGTCGTCGGCAGCATCTTCCGCCCCACACCACGCGCCTCTTCATAACTCCCCGGCGAAATCAGCAGCACCCGCCGCCGCGCATCCGCCAGCCCGTCCTTGAAGAACCGCATCACCTCGGCAGTCGAACCCCCAGCCTCCACCTCACCCCGCATCGTCGCGATCTGCGCCGCGCTCAACTGTCCGCCTTCGAGATACGTCAGCAGCCGGTCCAGGCTCCCCGCAATATGCCGCAGATGAAACGTCACCGGAGCGATCCCGAACGGTCGTGCATTCACCTCCGCATCACTCAGCCCCGCGCACCACTTCTCCATATCGTCTTCGGCCAGCTCAAACGTATGCAGCACCTGCCGCCGCACCGCATCCACCTCCGTCAGCGTCCCCCGCAACCACGGCTCAATATAGGTTTCCGTCATCGTTACATTCCCTCCATTCCCTCAATCAAGCCTATGCCTCGCACTAACCTTTTGCACGAATCGCTCTTATCGGCCTTTATCATCTTCATCACCGTTACGCCTTGATCTGTTCTTATCCGCGCCAATCCGCGGTCAGTCTTCAAAGCCCCTTGCCCCGGCGAAACTCCCGCACAACTTCCCCAACATCTTTGTGCTCCGAATAGGTTTCCGTCATCGTTACATTTCCTCAATCAAAGCCTATGCCTCGCACTAACTTTTTGCACGAATCGCTCTTATCGGCCTTTATCATCTTCATCACCGTTTACGCCTTGATCCGTTCTTATCCGCACCAATCCGCGGTCAGTCTTCAAAGCCCCTTGCCCCGGCGAAACTCCCGCACAACTTCCCCAACATCCCTGTGTTCCGAATCCACCGCATAGTTCATCCTCCGCACCTCATCCGCACTCACCCTCCCTGCCAGCCTGTCCATCGCCACCTGAATCTCCGGATGCCGCTTCAGCGAATCCTCCCGCATCAACGGCACCGCCTCATACGGAGGAAAGTAGTGTTTATCATCCTCCAGCACCACAAACCCCAGCGCCCGTATCGGCCCATCCGTCGAGTTCCCCGCCACCATATCCACCTGCCCATTCGATAGCGCCCGATACAACAACCCCAGATCCATCGTTCGCGGAGCGCCATCAACCTTCAATCCATACGCAGCCACCAACCCGCTCAATCCATCCGGCCTCGACTGAAACTCATACCCCACCCCCAGCCGCCAACCCTTCGCTGGATCGGGTGCCCTGGTCGCCGCATCCGAAATCGTCTTCAACCCCAGCCGCCGTGCCTCGTCCCCCCGAACCACCATCGCAAAAGTATTTTGAAAACCCAGCCCCGGCTCAACCTTCACCCGATACTTCGACGCATACAACTCGCTCACCCGCCGAAACACCGCCGCCTCATCCCGCTGCCCAACCGGCGGCAATGGCTGCTTCAAAATCGCCGTCAACGCCGTCCCGGTGTATTCGACATATCCATCGATCCGCCCACTCACCAGCGCCTGCTGACACAGATAACTTCCCGCCAGATAGAACCGCCGATCCACCCGCTCCCCCGGCTTGCCACCCTCCCGAGAGACTGCCTCAATCTCCTGCGCCACCAACTCCCCCAACACCACCTGCTCGGTAAAATTCTTCGCCCCAATCGTGATCCGCGAAGACCGCGGCGGCGCACACCCAACCAGACACATTCCCAACACAGCTAGAAGGACTACAAAACCAGCCAATTCCGCGCGATGCTCACGCACAACTCGCGATCCGAACGGATATATTGCCTCTGGGTTACCCAAGGCTTTAACCTCCGACCTCGCATCTAGGGAACCCAAGACTTGAGCCTCGAACCTCGCATCTGGGCAACCCAAGGCTTTAGCCTCGGACCGCGCATCTGGGCAACCCGAAACTTGAGCCTTGGACCTCGCTTCCGGGTAACCCAAAACTTTAGCCCTGGACTTCGCTTCTGGGTAATCCAAGGCTTTAGCTTCGGACCTCGCATCTAGGGAACCCAAGACTTGAGCCTCGAACCTCGCATCTGGGCAACCCAAAACTTGAGCCTTGGACCTCGCTTCTAGGTAACCCAAGGCTTTAGCCTTGGGCCTCTCCCGTCCGCTCCAAAAGGGGGGCTTTAGCCCCTGGGGTATGCCCTTCTCCCCCCGGCCACCAATCCCGTCAAAGAAACACCCCCGCTTGACATAACCAAGCCCCCAGGACCACTCCTCATTCCGCCGTTCGCATCGTTCAAGACCGCAATTCCGTCCTGATGCGAACTCAAAGTCCAGCCCTAAAGTCTCTGCTCCGAAGACTTTGCACACTTTCCGACGGGGTGGGGGGTACCTCATACCCGACGCACCGCCATCCGCCTCTCCAGCAACCCCAACCCAGCATCCGCCGCCAGAGCCAGCAGAGCCGCCGGAATAGCCCCAGCCAACACCAGCCCATTATCCACGCTAGCCACCCCACGAAAGATCAACTCCCCCAGCCCACCCGCACCAATCGCTGCAGCAATCGTCGCCACCCCGACACAAGTCACAGTGGCTGTCCGCAGTCCGGCAAGAATCACGCTCGCAGCCAATGGAAGCTCAACCTTAAGCAACCTCTGCATATTACTCATCCCAAGCGCATTCGCCACATCCACCAATGCCGGATCAACGCTCCCGATCCCGGCATAAGTATTCCGCAGAATCGGCAACAGCGCATATCCCGTCAGAGCCAGAATCGCCAGTCGAGCCGCATTCTCCCCCAGCCACGGAACCGGCAGCAGCAACCCAAACAACGCCAGACTAGGGATCGTCTGCACCACATTCGCAAACCCGATTACCGGCCCTGCCAACCTCCGCCGCCGCGTCAACAATATTCCCAACGGCAGCCCAATCCCCACCGCCAGCAGCATCGCCGAAAGCGTCAGCCAAAGATGCTCAAAGGTCAGGCGCCCGATCTCCCACCCATGCAACTGGAGAAATCCCATCATGCTTTCACCGCGCGATGTGCAGCCGAAACATAATCTCGTACATGAGGGTTATCTGACCCAGCAATCTCCTCAGGCGAAAGATCAGCCGCAATCTTTCCCTCAGAGAGAAACACCACTCGGTTCGCCAGATAAAGCGCCTCATCCAGATCATGCGTCACCAGCAGAACCGTCTTCCCCACCTTCTCCAGAAGCCCCCGCAGCATGGTCTGCATCTCTGCCCGCGTCAGCGGATCAAGCGCTCCAAACGGCTCATCCATCAGCAGCACCATCGGGTCCATCGCCAGCGCACGAGCCACCCCCACCCGTTGCCTCTGCCCACCGGAAAGCTGCCAAGGATACCGCCCTCGAAACTCCTCATACCCCAGCCCCGCAAGCGCCAGTACCTCACGCACCCGAGCCGCAATCTCCTGCTTCGGACGCCCCGCAAGCTCCAGTGCCATCCCCGCATTCCGCTCCACCGTCATATGCGGAAACAGCCCGGTCTCCTGGATCACATACCCGATCCCCCGCCGCAGCTCAATCGTGTCATAGCCCCGTGCAACCTTCCCCGCAATCAATACCTCACCCGAAGTCGGTGTCACCAACCCATTTGCCGTGCGCAACAGCGTCGTCTTACCCGACCCACTCCGCCCCAGTAGAGCCGTAGTCGTCCCCGCCTCAAGCTGCAGCGAAATATCGTGCAGCAAAACGCGTTCCGTCTGCCCACGTACACCCGCCGGCAACGTATAGCTCACCTTCGCGAACTCAACGCCAACCGTAGGCATGTTCTTACTCTAATTCGTATCTGTCGTACCGAGAATCTACTGGACCACTTCCGGCGCAGCCTCCGCCACAGTAGAGTCCACCGCCCCCGGTTGCCCCTTCACGCGAACCACAGTGATCTTCTCGAAGCCTTCTTTGAAAGTCGGCGGCTTCAACCGCTCAGCCATCTTCTGCATCACATCGTCAGTCACCTGCCGGTCGCGCTTCGAGTTGCGCTCCATGCACACGGCCAGCGGCACGTCGAAGAACACCGCCTGCACCTCGTACCCAAAACTCTTCGCCATCTTGATCCACTGCTTACGCTCATGCGGCGACAGGTTCGTCGCATCCACATAGTTCCACGGCATCTTGGCAATCAGCCTTGCGCGTAGCAGACTCCGCAGTGTCGAAAACACCAGCCCCTGATACCGCTGCTCCGTAATATCGTCGAAGAGCAGTGTGCGCAGCAGGTCGCTCGACAGTGGAGTAACGCCTCGCCGTTTATACCAGGTCGTCTTCCCAGACCCCGGCAACCCGATCGTCAGCACCACAAAGCCCTTGGGAGATTTCAGCGCAGACTGCTCAGCAGGGGGTGTCCCCAGTGACTCCGGCTGCATCTCCATCACCATCTTCGGTTCAGATTGAGCTTCGGAGATAACGCTGCTGGCAGGTGCCACAGCAGTATCTGCCGACGGAACCGCCGCATTCGAGGGTGCCTTGTCAGTACGTTCCGGCGAAGTCTCCGGATACGTAGGCCTCAAGGGAGCCAGCTGGTTCGAGGGCAGCTCCTGCCCACTTTTTCCCGTGGACTCCGAATCATTCGGTCCACGTCTAGGGCGTCTTCTCATCTTTTCGCTTATCCATTCGCGCAACTCGCGCATATCACGCTTGTAACACAGCGTCGAAGCGCCCCGCAAATCACCCGCACCCAAAACAGCACCCCGGCACCTGCATCTTGGCAGCGTTATTTGCACCGCCTCCACCCCGGTGATAGCATTCGAGATGGTGGGCGCAAGCCATTCCGCTGCGCTAAAATATCGCAGCATCACGACAGGAGCAACCGAAATCATGGCAGCAGTTAAGGTAGGCATCAACGGCTTCGGCCGCATCGGACGCAACGTCTTCCGCACCGCCCTCGGCAACCCGGATATCGAATTCGTGGCCGTAAACGACCTCACCACCCCCGCCACCCTGGCCCATCTCCTCAAGTACGACTCCATCCTGGGAAACCTCCCGCATAAGATCACCCACGGTGCCGACTTCATCGCAGTCGACGGAAAACAGATCAAGGTCTTCGCCGAGCGCGATCCCTCCAAGCTCGACTGGGCCAGCGTCGGCGCACAGATCGTCGTCGAATCCACCGGCTTCTTCACCGATGCTGAAAAAGCAAAGGCCCATCTCGGAAGCACGGTAAAAAAGGTCATCATCTCAGCTCCGGCATCCAACGAAGACATCACTGTCGTCCTCGGCGTCAACGACAACAAGTACGACGCGGCCAAACATAACATCATCTCGAACGCGAGCTGCACCACCAATTGCCTCGCCCCTGTCGTCAAGGTCCTTAACGACACCTTTGGCATCGCCTCGGGCATCATGACCACGATCCACAGCTACACCAACGACCAGGTCATCCTCGACACGCCGCACAAGGATCTCCGCCGCGCCCGCGCCGCCGCCCTCAGCATGATTCCGTCGAGCACCGGCGCTGCCAAGGCCCTCAAGCTCGTCATCCCCGATATGGACGGCAAGCTTGACGGCTTCGCAGTCCGTGTCCCCACCCCCAACGTCTCGGTAGTCGACCTCACCTTCGTCTCCGAAAAGCCCATCACAGTCGCCAGCATCAACGATGCCATCAAGAAGGCAAGCGAAGGCCCACTCAAAGGCATCCTCGGCTACACCGACGAAGAGCTCGTCAGCTCCGACTTCAAAGGCAACCCACTCTCCAGCATCTTCGACTCAAAGCTCACCAAGGTCGTCGGCACCAACACCGGCAAGATCATCAGCTGGTACGACAACGAGTGGGGCTACTCCAACCGCGTCAAAGACCTGATCCTCTTCCTCGTAAAAAAAGGCCTGTAGTGGCAAATCAATCAAATTGCGAAGAGTTCGGCCTCGGTGTCATTCACCGAGGCCGAACTCATTTTGCTCAATAACTCATGCAAACTGTGCCTGAGTCTCACCCTCAATACCTCAAGGCCATCCCCCTCGCGTGCCTCATCGCCGGCACCCTCGACATCTCCGACACCAGATCTTTTATGGACTCCGCGGCATCTCGCCCATTCGCATCCTGCAAGGCACCCGCCCACGCCTCCACTTATCCCTCTCATCAATGGCGTCGCCGCTCTCGTCCTCTTTATCGGTATCCTCACTGCACTGATCGCTCGCCGCTACATCCCATATAAAATCCCCTGAGCTTCCCCCTGCACCGCATTCCCGCCCTTTAACCCGATATCATTAACCTTCAGATTAGAGTATTCCGCTCAAATCTCCAGTAAGGACCCCGAATGCAGAAGCTGTCTATCCGCGATCTCGATCTCACCGACAAGCGCGTCCTCATCCGCGTCGACTTCAACGTCCCTCTCAAGGACGGCATCATCACCGACGACACCCGCATCCGTGAGACTCTTCCCACCATCGAGTACGCTCTCCGCCACAAAGCCAAAGTCATTCTCTGTTCCCACCTCGGCCGCCCTAAAGGCAAGCCCGTCGAGTCCATGAGCCTCCGTCCCCTCGTCGCTCACCTCCGCGGCCTGCTCGACCACATCCTCGGTGACGACGAGAACGTAGCCTTCTCCCCAAACTGCGTCGGCGCAGTTGCCAGCGAGATGGCAGCCAACCTCGAATCGGGTCAGCCGCTCCTCCTCGAAAACCTCCGCTTTCATCCCGAAGAAGAAGCCAACGATCCCGTCTTCGCCAAAAAACTAGCCAGCCTCTGCGATATCTACGTCAACGACGCCTTCGGCAGCGCCCACCGCGCTCACGCCTCAACGGAAGGCATCACCCACTTCGTTAAGCAATCCGCCGCTGGCCTGCTCATGGAAAAAGAGCTCACCTACCTCGGCAAAGCCCTCGCCGAACCCGACAAACCCTTCGTCGCTATCATCGGCGGGGCTAAAGTCTCCGACAAGATCCAGGTCATCGATAACCTCCTCGACAAAGCCGACGCCATCATCATCGGCGGAGGCATGGCCTACACCTTCCTCAACGCTCAAGGCCAATCCACCGGCAAATCCCTCGTCGAAACCGACAAGATCGACGTAGCTAAAGCCGCGCTCGAAAAAGCAAAGTCCAAAGGCGTCCGCTTCCTTCTTCCCATCGACCACGTCCTCGCCGACAAGTTCGCCCCCAACGCCAAAACGCAAGCCTTCTCCGGGAAGGGAGCCTTCCCCGAAGACCTCATGGCCCTAGACATCGGCCCCAGGTCCATCGCCCGCTTCGAAGATGAGATCGCCGAAGCTCGCACCATCATCTGGAACGGCCCCATGGGTGTCTTCGAGATGCCCGCCTTCGCCCACGGCACCAACGCCATCGCCCACGCCATCGCCCGCAACCACGACGCCACCACGATAGTCGGCGGTGGAGACTCAGTCGCAGCCATTCAACAATCCGGCGTAGCCGACAAGATCACCCACATCTCCACCGGTGGCGGAGCCAGCCTCGAATTCCTCGAAGGAAAAACCCTCCCCGGCGTCGCCGCACTGACGGAGAACCAGAAGTTTCGCTAAATCGTTTTAAGGAGATTAAATGGTCCCGACCAAGCTATCAGTTCCTAAAAACATGAAGTCCTACACGGTAGCCTTCCTCTATCCTGGCCCAAACTACGACCAGCTCTCAGACAAATCCATCCCAACCAATCTCGCTCTACAAGCAGCCCACCTCGAAGGCGTCCGCGCGCACATCGAAGACGGTACGCAAATCCTTGCAGCCCCTGTCATGACACCCGGCAGCAAGGTTAGTGCTTTCGCCGTCTTCCCGCCGCATCTCTCCGAGGAACAAGTCAATGACATGATGCTGACCGATCCCGCCATCGCTGCGGGTCGCTTCATCTTCGAGGTTGTCCAGACCCTCTTCCCTTCTCTCGAATCCGTGAAGGTGGAATACTAAAACAAATGCGCAAACTCCTCATCGCCGCCAACTGGAAGATGTACAAAACCCCCGCCGAGTCCACTGCATTCCTCACCAGCTTCTTCCCTCTCATCAAGCAGAACACAGCCGCCGAGATCGTTCTCTGCCCAGCCATGACCAGTCTCTCCGCGCTCGTCGACGCCGCGCAATCCAAATCCGTCTTCATCGGCGCACAGAACATGCACTGGAAGGACGAAGGCGCATTCACCGGCGAAACCTCGCCCGTCATGCTCAACGCTATCGGTGCCACTCACGTCCTCATCGGCCACTCAGAGCGTCGCGAGTACTTCAACGAGACCGACACCACCGTCAACCTCAAGCTCAAAGCTGCTCTCGCCCACTCTCTCGTTCCCATCGTCTGCGTCGGCGAAAAACTCGAAGAGCGCGAAGCCAACCTTACCCGCAGCGTCCTCGAGCTCCAGGTCTCGATCGCCCTCGAAGGCATCGCCCCCGCGACCGCCGCGCCTATCGTCTTCGCCTACGAGCCCGTCTGGGCCATCGGCACAGGCCGCACAGCTACTCCGGAGATCGCAGAAGACGCACACAAGATCATCCGCGACCAGATCGCCAAATCCCTCACCCCCGAACTCGCTGCCTCCGTCCGCATCCTCTACGGTGGCTCAGTCAAGCCCGACAATGCCAAATCCCTCTGCTGCCTGGCCGACATCGACGGTGCTCTCGTCGGCGGCGCCAGCCTCGACCCCCGGTCTTTCTCCGAAATCATCCACGATGCCACCGCAGGCCACCACTAACCGCCCAAGGGAACTAGCCCACTCAGCGCACCGTATCTTCTTCGTCCTCGAAAATCTCCTCGATAAGGAGTCCCGGTGCGCCCTTCCATAACGCGCTTGTTCTGTCTGATTCTCGTGTCCGCACTAACAACATGCATCTCTACAAGCGCACAAGGCGTCCCCGTCATCAAAGTCGAAACCCACCTCATCGACACGACTCTCAGCGTACGCGATGCAGACGATCGCATCGTCACCGGGCTCGCCCAGGATGATTTCACAATTGTAGAAGACGGTATCCCGCAAAAAATCCGCTTCTTCGCCCACGACAACCAGCTCCCTCTCAGCATCGGACTGATCATCGACGAAAGCGGAAGCCAGGAGAAATTCGTCAAAGAGCACGAAAAAGACATCGAGGCGTTCCTGCGCCAGGTCCTCGAACCCAACGACCAGACCTTCGCCCTCTGCTTCGGCAACCACCTTCGTCTCGTCAGCGACATCTCCGGCTCCATCCCGTCACTCATGGGTGGCATTCGCAGCTTCGACAAAGGCAACATGGAGTTCCCCGAGATTGGTCCCAAAGAAGAACGCGAACTCGGTACCGCCCTCTACGACGCCATCTTCTTCAGCATCACGGAAAAACTAGCTACCATCCACCAGCGCCGAAAAGTCCTTCTCGTTTTCAGCGACGGCGAAGAGAACTCCAGCGAGCACGATTTACTCGACACTATCGCCGAAGCACAAAACTCCGACGTCCTCATCTACGCCATTCGCTACACCGAACTGAAACACGGAAAAATGGACGCCCGCGACCGCTACGGCATGCGCGCCCTCGATCACCTCAGCTCACAAACAGGTGGCAAGACGTTTGACTTTCACGAAACCAGGCTCAAACAGGATTTCAACGAGATCGCCGGCGACCTGCGCTCACTGTACGATCTCGCCTACCAATCCACCAATCCCACCAGCGACGGAACCTACCGCAAAGTCGTCATCAAAACCACTCGTCCCGGCCTCACCGTCCGCGCCCGCACAGGATACTTCGCCCGCTAAGAGCTAACGCACCACGCCAGCCTGATCCATCGGCCAATAAACAAATGCCGCCTTGCCATAGATCAGTCCCCGCTCCACTGGTCCAAAGTCGCGGCTATCACTTGAAATCGATCGATGGTCCCCCATCACAAAGTACTCATGTGCCGGAACCGTCATCTCCGGCTGCGACCGGTCGTCCTCGAACCGCTTCGGCACATAGCTCTCCTCAACCGGCTTTCCGTTTACATATACCTCTCCATGATCAATTCGCAGGTCGTCCCCCGGCAGCGCAATCACCCGCTTGATATAGCTCTTCTCATGGTCGTGCGGGTACAGAAACACCACCACATCCCCGCGATGGATCTCTCCCACCCGATACGCGAGTTTATTGATGAACAGCCTGTCCTGATCCTCCAGCCGCGGCAGCATACTGGTTCCCTCTACCCGGACCGGCTGATACAGAAAGATGATAATAAAAGCCGACACCACAACTGAAACCACCAGGTCCCGGAGCCAGGAGTGCATCGCCCGCCACTCCTGTCCCTTCGCCTCTGTCTCTGGTTCTTTTTCGGGGTCTTCGCCCATCGTCCCGTTCGTTTCCACGTTGTCTGCAACCCCCTTCACTTAGACGCTGGAAAGGCAGAGACGCAACCACCCGCCGGAGACCGAATCCTCCATACATTGCAGCGAACCAATCTTCCTTGTCTGCCATCTTATATATCACAGAATGAAGCCGGAAATGCGCCTCTAAGACCCTGAGTTCTCCTTGTGCCCTGTCCCTGCTTCCGTTTTCCGGAGCCTCAATCTCCCACACTGCGCGCGAACTGCGACCCGGATGATAACCGCTTCGGGCCAACCTTTCCATGAGCTTTTCTGCGGCCAAAGGACTAGAATAGATAAAGTAGCGCGCAGGATATTTATGGCAACCCTTACCATGCTCGAGCAGGCCCCCACATCGAAATCCGTCAACCGAGGCACAGAAAACTTCAACGATCTCACGACGGAGACCGCAAATGCCGCATCCGAAGGACTCGACACTAAGTCCGCCCTGGAAATCGCGCGCATTATTAATCACGAAGACGCTAAAGTAGCAGCCGCCGTCAAAAAAGCGCTGCCCGAGATTGCCATCGTCATCGATACCGTCGCTCGTTCTCTCCGCGACGGAGGCCGTCTCATCTACGTCGGTGCCGGCTCCAGCGGTCGCATCGCTTCTCTTGACGCGTCGGAGTGCCCTCCAACCTACTCCACCGCTCCCGCCCAGGTCCAATACATTATGGCTGGCGGCCCCAAAGCTCTCGCTTCTGCCTCCGATGTCAACGAGGACTCACCCGAGATCGGCCAGCGAGACATCGCTCGCCGCCGACCCACTCGCAAGGACATCGTCATCGGTGTATCCGCCAGTGGTCGAACACCCTACGTCGTCGGTGCCGTCGAATATGCTCGCGCCCGCGGAGCCAAGACTGCCGCCATCACCTGCAATCACAACACTCCCCTCGCCGATGTCGCCGACACTACCGTCATCTCCGAGGTCGGCCCAGAGGTCATCTCCGGCTCCACCCGCATGAAGTCTGCCTCCGCGCAGAAGATGATCCTCAACATGATCACCACTGGCGCCATGACCCGTCTCGGCTACGTCTACGACAACCTCATGGTCAACGTGCACATGAAGAATGCGAAGCTTGTTGAGCGCGGCATCCGCGTTCTCATGAAGGTCTGCGACATCGACCGCGAGACCGCCATCCGCACCATCAAATCGTCCGGCAAATCCATCCCCATCGCAGTCGTAATGCTCAAGGCCAGCGTCGACAAGATGGAAGCCGTTCGCCGACTCACCAAATCCGACGGCAACGTACGCCTGGCTATCGATGACTCCCGCCTTGAACTCTAGCCACAGCATCCGGGACCATTATCTATTTCATGACCTGCGCATCCTCGCATCGGGATGTGCAGTGTTATTAGCAATCCTGCTCTGCCACGACCTCGGCCACTTCACCCTCATTCTTCAGAGCCATCCACCTGGCTTCTGGCCACGCAACATCGCTGCGGCTGGGTCCTGATTGCAACCTGCACATGGTTCCTCGCAGAGACAATCGCCCATCTACGCAAGCAGCTCGGCACCGCGAAAATCCAGCCTTTTCGAATGAACTAAGCGGTCTTCCGCTTCGCCGAGCTCTTCGAAGCCCCCTTCACCAACCCAATTCCCTTCTTCGAATCCGCCTTCACACTCGCCACCGGCTTCTTCGCAACAGCTCGTTTTCCCGAGCCGCTGTCCACCCCGCCAAGGCTCTTTCGCAACGCGTCCATCAGGTTCACAACCTTGCCTCTCTGCTCAGGAGCCTCATCCTTCGGCACCGGCAGGTGGTTGATCTTCGCTTCGACCAGCGCCTTCACTGCAACCTCATACCCATCCTCAAACTTCGACAGATCCAACTTCGCCGTCTTCTTCGCGATCAGCGTCTCTGCCAGCTCCAGTGACTCTCCGTTGATCTCTACCCCGCTGAGGTCCTGAAAATAATCCTTTTCGTTCCGCAGTTCATTGGGATATCGAAGCGTATACGCCATCATGCCGCCGTGCGTCTCGTCCCCCGCCGGACGAATTGCAACAATATTCTCCCGGCCAGCAAACGAGACCTTTCCAATCGCAACCTTGCCGCTCTCCTTCAGCGCCTTGCGGATCACAGCAAACGCCTCTGCCTGGCCCTCGTTCTCCGGCACAACAAAATACGGCTTCTCGATAAACTCCGGGCGAAGCTCCTCCATCGTCACAAACTGCGTCACGTCAATGGTGTGCTTGGACGGCACCTTCAGATTCTCCAGTTCGCTCGGTTCAATCAGAACGTACTCGCCCTTGCGGTATTCATAGCCCTTTACAATCTCGTCCTTCCCCACCGCTGCGCCTGCAGTCTCATCGCCCGAGTCCACTGCACTCTGCAGAACCTTCTGGTGTCGTATCCGCTCACCCGTGCTCCGGCTGATCTGATGAAAGCTGATCTGACTCTTCGACTCGGTTGCAACGAAAAGCTGAACGCCGAATGAGACAAGGGAGACCTGTATTCGACCGGACCAATAAGGACGCGCCATAACATAACCTCGCTTACAGATTTGCTAGGTTAGATTATCCACAATCCCCACAAAAGTCTTTGCCTGAGCGGGGTATTTACCAAAGTGCCTATAACTCAAATGGGCATCTTCGCCTGACATTCGCCCGCGAAACTTCCTCGGTTGATCTTCAATCCGGTTCATTACCATAGTGATCCGCCCACTGCTTGCCATTGATCCTCATCGAGTAGCTCTGCGGATTCTCCGGAAGCATCGTCGCATTCCACGCCTCATACTCAGCAACAAGACGCCGGTAAACTTCGGGCTCCCTCCCCTTCAGGTTAGCCCTCTCCAGCGGGTCGGACACCACATTGAACAGAAAGGTATTCTCTCGAATCTTCAGCCACTTCATGTCTCCATCACGCACGGCTCTTTGCGCATTGGCATGAAACCTCCAATACAGCTTGCGCGGAACCGGCGGCACATCTCCCGCAAGAGCAGTCAGAAGACTCATTCCGTCACTTGGAAATGCAGGGTCGGGTTGCGTGCCTGCGGCCTCCAGCAACGTAGGCAGCCAATCCATCGAAATCATCGCCTGATCGCTCACTCTGCCCGGCCGGACACTCCCAGGCCACCGAAGTATTGCAGGAATCCGAAGCCCACCCTCCAGCAGTTCGCTCTTCTTCCCGGTGAATGGCCATGTATCGGCGAATCGCTCCCCTCCGTTATCGCTGGTGAAGATCACAATCGTGTTCTCTGCAAGCTTCGCCGCCGCAAGTGCATCCAAAACGCGGCCTACTTGCCGATCCATCGCCTCCACCATACGTGCATAAATCTGTTGCGAGCCGCCATCGTAGTCGCTAAGACTCGATATCCGCTTCGACTCCGCCTCATCGCCCGGCCCCTCCCAGGGCCAGTGCGGAGCGTTGAAGTGCAGGCTCAGAAAGAATGGCCGTCGCTCGCGCCCGTACTCCTCAACTACAGACACTGCCCTGTCGCCAAGAAGATTTGTGAGATATCCCGCCTGATGAATCGGGGCGTCCTGGTCCCACAGATCTTCACTGATGCCAATCTGCGTCCCGGGCTTGTGCGTAAAATAATCCAGCGCGCCGCCGCGAAACCCATAGAAGTGCTCATACCCGCTCTGCAGCGGACCATAATCCGGCAGCCAGCCAAGATGCCATTTGCCCACCAGCGTCGTCCCATATCCGGCTTTCTTCAACAACGAAGGCAGCGTTGGATGTTGCGGCGGTAGACCTACATGATATTCGGGGCCAGCCAGCGGTTCCTCAAGCCCGACCTGTAGCCGATACTGATATCGTCCGGTAATCAATGCAGTCCGCGTCGCGCTGCACACCGCAGAGTTAGCGTAGGCCTGGGTAAATCTCACCCCTTCAGCCGCCAGCCGGTCGATATTAGGTGTCTTGAAATCCGGGCGGCCATAGCAGGAAAGGTCCGCATAGCCCAGATCGTCGGCCATGATGAAAACGATGTTGGGTCGCGACGTTCTTGCACTGCCGAAGCCTCGCCGTCCCAGAAAAAACGCTGGAGCGGTTGCAAGAGCCGCAATCGCCTGTCGCCGGTTAAGTCGTGAATTAGGGCTCATCGTTCTCCTGGAAGGTTAAAAAGGATCGAGTCAGTATCTCACCAACATTTCACTCTGAATCCGCAACATTCCCCACCCAGCGTGTTTATTCTTCCAGAAAGCGGTAAACCAGACCGCAAAGGAGCATCACCCATGAACCGCCTTTTGCTCTCCACCTCCCTCGCCCTGGCTCTCTCTGGAAGCCTCGCCTTTGCACAGCAACAGGACATGGCACCACCACTCACAGCCAAACGACACGCCCATGTAAAAAATCCTCAGCGCGAAGCTGCCAGGCTCAGCAAGAGACTCAATCTCTCGTCCGATCAGACCGCGAAACTCGAACCTGTCCTCGCCGATCGCGACCAGAATATCGCCACATTGAAAAGCGACCCAACCATCTCCCCAATGATCATGAAGAAGCAGATGCACGCAATCCATCAGCAGACTCGCCAGCAGCTCGCAACCATTCTTACTCCGGACCAGCTTCAGCAGATGAAGTCTCAACACCGCAACCACGGCACTCCGGCCCCGACGTCTCCCCCGACCCCTCCCCAGACCCCTCCCCAGACCCCTCCCCAGGAAAATCCACAATCCGCCCTCTAACCGCAACGGAAGTTGGAGTCTCTCTCAGAGAAGAGCCTCTTCCATCTGCCGCTTTTTCGTGATCGGACATCCCGAATACACCCCGTACCATCGCAGCTACTCATTTCCACGCCAAACCTCCGTAAACTGACTCAATGGATAAGTTTGTAGTACGCGGCGGCAACCCTCTCCTCGGCACCATCAAAGTCTCAGGAGCCAAAAACTCCGCCCTCCCGTGCATGGCCGCCGCCATCCTCACCGAAGATGAGATCATCCTCGAAAACATTCCCCAGGTCCGCGACATCGAGACCGAACGCAAGCTCCTCACCAGCATGGGAGCCGAAGTTGAACTTGGCTACGGCCGCGCCCAGCATCGCACCCGAATCAAGTGCGGCATCCT
>JBDTEQ010000151.1:0-5328 GCA_039922475.1 Edaphobacter sp. | reverse complement strand
TCGCCTCCGAAGGAGTAACCGATACCGATGTCTCCTTTGCGATCGATGCCAATGCTGGGCATCCACCGATAAAAGCCGTCGGGCGCGTAGGTGCCCTGTTGGTAAAGCTGTGGCTCACGCTTCCGGTCCAGTTTGAGTTCATACCAGCGAACACCTCCGCCGCCGCCTTTGGTATCGATGGAGTGGAGTCCCGCGATCCATTCGCTGTGCCCAATTCTGCGATAGACAAGACGCTGCATGAGCTTGTCGCCCTGGGCGTCGAGGCGGATAGGGGTTCCAGGTTGCGGGACGCACTTGGTGAGCTGTCCGTTGCAGAGATAGTTGTAAGGAGCAACGGTGATTTTTCTGACAGCGCTGACAGTGGTCTTCTTGGGATCGACCCAGTCGACGTGAAACTTGTAGACGTAGAGGCCATCGTCAGAGAAGTGATCGTGGAGCTGGGTGCCTCCGGCGGCGATCATGATGTTGGGCGCGCCTGCCGGTGGGAGGGTCTGTCCGTCGATGTCGGCATTGTTGAGGAAGTTGACGCCATCCATCAAGACGCATTGCTCGGTGGCGTCAAGTCCCTGAAGCATTTTATTGCGATCTGCAACGCATGCCTGTTTTTGAATGACTGTGTCGCCGACGCTGGTGGGAACGTAGTATCCGTCAGGCCAGATAGCTGGGCGCGGATAGTCGGGAA
This sequence comes from Edaphobacter sp., assembly GCA_039922475.1. GTDB lineage: Bacteria > Acidobacteriota > Terriglobia > Terriglobales > Acidobacteriaceae > Edaphobacter. Next base: position 4,646 of record JBDTEQ010000151.1, on the reverse strand, counting down.
AAAGAGGTCGCTTAAACTCGTAGCGGTAGTAGGGACCGAGGGGATCTAGCCCTTTGCTTACGGCGTAGCACATGGAGTAGGGACCCTTCGGGTCGTCGGGAGGGCGTCTGAAGATGGGCAACACATAGAGCCAACGGCTGGCGAGCTGATCGTAGCGGACGACCGCATCGCCGCTCGTGCGATGTTCACACTGGCCACCGAAGCCGGCGAAGATGGTGTTGGTGACAACAGGGCCGTACAGCACCTTTCCGGTGGTATCGTAGCGCGAACCTTTCTTGGTGAAGACCGCCATTCGGGAGTTAACGATCTGGACGATGTCATCGGGGCCGACCGCGAGACTATTATCGGAGGGGTTGCGGCCCGCAGCAGTGCCTTGCGGACCGGTGAAGCCTTCGCCGAGACCGTCGAAGCTCTCCACCAGAGGGACCGCTTCGCGTGGACCTTGGTGTTTCTGTTCGATGGATGCGCCAGCTTCGATGACCGCCGGGTCGGGAGCGATACTCGCGTCGGCATCGGTTTCGGCATCATCGTCAGAGTCGGCGTCCTCGGGTTCGGGAGAGGTTCCGCAGTGGTTGTGACCGCACTCGGCGATGGACGCAGATGGAGTTGCTTCGTCCTGCAGAGCATCGAGTTTCCGAGAGAGATCGTGCGCTGCGTTCTGCGTTACGGTGATCCTGGCAACTAAGTTTTGTTTACCGGAGTCAGTCGACGGAGAAGTCCCCTGAGCATATGCAGAGAACGCCAGGCCGGCCAGGACACAGACGGCAAGCGAGAGAGCTTCGTAGTGAAGCTTGATGTGAGGGACGGGCTTGTTAGTCATTTTCTTCAGAACAACCTCTCTACTTAATAATTCCGATCCTTATCGCAGTGCGCTCCTATTTGTTTATTGCAGGAGCTGTGTGGGCAGCTGCGAGAGGGATGATGCCTTTAGAAGAGAGTGACTGGTTGAAGGCAGGCACGACGTTGGTCATCAGCTCGTGGTAGTCGCCTTCGGCATGGGCAAGGTCTTTCTCGATTCCGGCGAGAAGCTGTGGCGAGGTGTCAGTTGGGCCGTAATCGCCAGCGCCTGCAACATCGCCGGCGCCTGAACCGACTTCTCCGTTAAGCCAGAGGAGGTTGTAGTAGACCTTATAGGCGGAGCTATAGTATTTGTCGTCGCTCGCTGCGAGATCTTTGGCGAGAAGTTCGTATTCAACGTCCTGCATCTTCTGATCCGTATCTTTGGCCGACTGCAGGAGCTGTGTCTCATGGCTGCCTTCGGCGAGCATCGTCTTCACATCGGAGAGCTGCTTACGCATCCACTCGATGCGGTTGACCATGTCGGAGACTTTATCGACGTCGTCGCGAATGCGTAGCTGCATCTTGAGCGAAGCTTCAATACCCTGCTGGGTGCCGGGGCTGTGCGGATCGATGAGGATCTCGAGCGGCTCTTTGAATGACTCACCATCGACGGTGAGCCGCACGGTATATTTGCCGGGAGCAACGAGGGGACCTGGCTGTTCGGAGCTCATTCCCCAGTGGGTGACGGGGCGGGAGTCCTTGCCTTTGAAGCGCTCTTCCTCCCATATATGTGGATCTTCGGGAGGAACCGTGCGAAGAGCGATGGTGCGCATGCCGTTGTAGCGCATATCCCATGCGGTGCGGTTGATACCCGGGTGCCCGCTGGCATTCATCTTGCGGATGACATCGCCCTTTTCATCGAGAATCTCGATCTCGATCGGCTTCTTGGGGGCGGCCTTGAGGGAATAGTTTACGAAGGCTGTCGTGGAGTGGTGGAATCGATACGCTTGACGCGGAGCAAAGAGGCGGACATCGGCGGAGGATGCCTTCTTCGCCATCTGCTCAAGCGGCGTAATGTCGTCGAGGATATAGAAACCGCGGCCGTAGGTGGAGACGACGAGATCGTGGAATCGCTTTTGCACAACAGTCCAGGTAACGGGCGACGGAGGAAGGCCATTTTTGAGTTGCGTCCAGTTGCCTCCGTCGTTCAGGGAGTAGTACAGGGCGTTTCCGGTTCCGGCGAACAGAAGGCCCTGCGCATTCGGATCTTCGGAGACGTTACGGACGTAGGCGAGTGGTCCTTTGGGAAGATTGTTATTGATGCGCTCCCAGGTCTTGCCGAAGTCCGTGGTCTTGTAGATGTAGGGGTCGCGGTCGTCGACTAGATGAAAGTCGAGGGTGACGTAAGCTGTTCCAGGATTGAAGTGAGAGGGCTCGATGCTGGTGACAGTTCCCCAGGCGGGCATGCCGGTGATATTTTTTGTGACATCGGTCCACTCGCCTCCTCCACTGCGCGTGTACCAGACTTTGCCGTCGTTGGTTCCGGCCCAGATGAGGCCTTTCTGAATGGTGGATGGAGCGATCGCAAAAACGACTTCGCCGTAGAACTGGCCGAGATTGTCACCGATAAGACCTCCGGAGGAGACGATTCGGCTGGGGTCCTGTGTAGAAAGATCGGGGCTCGCGACCGTCCAGCTTTGGCCGCTGTTGGTTGTCTTGAAGATGACCTGACAGCCGTAGTAGACAGTGTTGTGGTCAAAGGGATCAATGGCGAGGGGCGGGGTCCAGTGGCAGCGGTATTTGGTTTGTGTAGGAGCCGAGTCGAGTGTGTGGAGGTAGGGGCTTACGGAGCGGGCCTGTTTGGCTTTGGCGTCCCAGCGTGTGACCTCGTCTCCATAGCAGGAGGCCCAGACGATATCGGGATTCGTGGGGTCGGGCAGCGTGAAGCCGGACTCGCATCCGCCCATACCGTGATCCCAGCCCACTTCGGAATTTCGACCTCCGCCACCAAGAGGAATGCTGGGCCCGCGCATGGTGCTGTTGTCCTGCATGTTGCCGTAGACGTAATACGGAATCTGGTCGTCGACGGCGACATGGTACATCTGGCCAATTGGAAGAGTGACCGAGTGGAAACCGCGGCCATTGACAGTAGTGATTCCAAGCCCTCCGTCGTAGCTGATCGCGAAGTGATCCGGATTTTTCGGGTCCATCCAGATATCGTGGTTGTCGCCGCCCCAGCGGACTTCGCGAAAGGTTTCGCCACCATCGAGGGAGACGTGGAAGCCGCTGTTGGCGAGGAGAATCTTATTTTCGTCGCCGGGAGAGACTGCGATGCGTATGTAATAACCGGCCCGGCCGATCAGGGTGCGGTCCCAACTGGTGAGGCGCCAGTTCTCGCCGCCGTCGTCCGATCGCCAGAAGGAACCCTCTTTGTCCGTTTCGATCAGCGCGTAGACACGATTTGAATCGGTGGGGGCAATCGCCACGTCAATCTTGCCTACGGGAGACTTGGGCATGCCGTGTCCTTCGACGTGCTTCCAACTTCCACCTCCGTCATGGGAGATGTAGACGCCGCTGCCGGGGCCTCCGCTGAACTCACCCCAGGTATGCATCTCGACCTGCCACGTGCCGGCGACGAGCGTCTGGGAATCATGGGTATCGAGACTCAGTCCGGAGCAACCCGTGTTGGCATCGACGAAGAGAGAACGGACCCAGGTCTTTCCGCCGTCGACGGTCTTGTAGACTCCGCGGGTTTGCTGCGGGCCGGTAAGGCGTCCGAGCGCGCAGACGTACACCTTGTTCGCGTCCTGCGGGTCGACGATGACGCGCCCGATTCGGCCCGTCTCGACCAGCCCCATATTCTGCCAGGTCTTCCCGGCATCAACGGATTTATAGATTCCATCGCCGGCAACGTCGATGTCGCGAATAGCCCACGCTTCCCCGGTTCCAGCCCAGACGATGTTCGGCTCGGAAGGAGAGACGGCGAGAGCACCGATGGCAGCTACCGATTGCGAGTCGAAGATCGGCTGCCACTCGTTACCTCCATCGCTGGACTTCCAGATGCCGCCGGAAGCGGCTCCAGCATAGTAAGTACTGGTGTCGCCCGGCACTCCGGTGACGGCAGCGACGCGGTTGCCGGCGTGCGGGCCCAGAAAACGAAACGCAAATCCCGAAGACCCGCCACCGCGCCGACGCTGGGCACTCACAGTCGTGGAAACCATGCCGATCACGCAGATGCCGATAAAAATGCTTGCACTAAGCTTCATGTTTCTCATGGCGAACGGGGGCCTCGCTATCGGAAATTTAGGATGGCGCAATTGTATACGAAAACGGATTCCTGAATAACGAAGACTATCAGGCTGAGCGCAGACTCTCCCAGCTTTTTATATGGACTATCATCCTACCCCGAGCCACTCGAACGGGCTCTTGCAGCTTTATCGCGAGAGGCGGAGTCGAAGGACCTGCTTTTGTCTTTGCTTCTACAACGTAGCCGCAGACGCTCTCTAGCAGCCGCAAAACGCTCTCTACCTATCATCACTTCGCCGTAAACGCTCTTTACCTGTCACCTTCGCCGCAGTCGAAGGACCTGCGGTTCGCTCGTGGCACCACTCTCGTTTCGCTCCATTCGCGGCAACACCACAATCCTCTATATATCGATACTGTCTGAGATCCTGTCTAAAAACTTGAAAAGAAGCTGTCATCTCGACCGAAGTCGCGCAGTCTCATCGCGCGGCGCAGCGGAGAGATCCCCGCATTTCGCTCTTGTCTTTGCTTGTTCTTTCGCGTCGCAGACCCACAAACTCCAAGAGTTTGAAACAGGTTCTTAGAGTTCATGAGCGGAACGCAGCCCCGGTTGAGAGCAACCC
>JBDTEQ010000150.1:0-19642 GCA_039922475.1 Edaphobacter sp. | reverse complement strand
CCAAGCGGGCCCGCCGAAAAGCCGGTACCGGCGTAACCCTGCAGGGGAAACGTTAATCCCTTTGCCAATGAACTTTTAATCGCGCGAAATCGTCTATGCTACTGGTATATGAAACTTGAAGTGAATTCTGTTCATCGGATGAAACATCAACGAAGGTCGCTCTAACTATCATGAAGACCCAGACTCATTTGAACGATAAGGGCCATGCAACAAGAAAGATATCGGACTTCCTGGAGATACTTCGAAGCTCAGGCGGTTTGAATCTCAAGTCCAACATTCTTGCCTGCAACGGCCAAGTGCAACCCACCTCCAGCGACCCCGCCGGTGCAAGTCCGGCTGTTGCTTCTGCCGCAATTCCCGCCTCCGGTACCAATCCCGAGATCACAGTTGAACTCAGCGGTCCCGATACTTCTCTGCTGCTTGCGCGCAATGGAGAGCTTCTTCATGCTATCGAGCACATTGCCGCTAAGATTCTCCGCCTCGAACCGGAGGAGCATGACCGCATCTCGTTCGACGCGGACGGCTTCAAGGCTACGCGGAACCGCGAACTCGACCTGATGGCCCAGATGGCAATCGAAAAGGTTCGCGCAACGGACCGTCCATTTTCGTTTGCACCGATGAGCTCGCGGGAGCGGCGCATTCTTCATCTTTCGCTGGCGAAGTCAGGTTTGCCCACTGCTTCATCGGGCGAGGGTCCGGGACGTTTTGTGGTTCTTTATCCCGAAGGGCAAGAGCCTATCCAGCCCAAACAGCCCTCTGCCGAGGATCGTACCCGCGCAATTCGCGACAGCTTCCGCCGCCGCTAAATCTTTTGCGATCAGGTGCTCGACTGATGTGAGGCCGAGAGCTCATGCGCGGCTGCCAGAAGTGATTTACCGTCCCATCGGACTGGCTTCTTCCCGGCTGCCGGAACCGTCGCAGCACTTGCGGGTTCGCCGTCCAGGTACTGCCTCCAGGCTTCCGACTCCGCTACCTCCTGGATTGCTGCATTGCGTTCGGTTAAAAAGGCAGTCAGATGTCTACGGACGAACATCTTTGTAGCCAGTCGTCCGAAAACCCCCCACCGGAGTGAGAAGTGAACCTCATCACGCAGGCGCGTTCCGTCATTCAGCGGCGCGAAGTGGTGTTCGTGTACAAAGTGACGAAAGACGCCGGAGATCATTACGTCACGAAAGTAACTATAGGGACGCAGAGTTTCTATCAGGCTGGTATGGCGCAGTCGAAGCCCGAAGTGGCGGGCTTGAAAGGTCACAGTTTCCCCTTCGCCGATTAGGCCTGCGGTCACGCCGTCGATCGCTCTTTCCTTTGTCCTGCCAGAGGATGCGACGTGAAGATCGATACTCAGCGATAGCAGAAAGCACCGCTCAACCGGTGCGTCAATCCATGTTGCCAGTCGAATCGTTTCCATAGTTTTGTCGTCGATTTGTTGATTGCTACTGCCGACCAGAGACACCATAAGATTACGCCAGTAACAATATCTTTCCGATCCCTCCCTTTTCCGCAGCCGCGTGGGCCTCTGCAGCCTGAGCCAGGGGAACCATCCGGTCGATTGGAATGAGGAACTTGAAGCTGCTGACGCCTTTTCCAACCGCCCGCACGATTCCCGAGATGTCCCTTCCGGGAATCGTGGGCAGCTCCAGAGGAGCGAAGGTCTTCATCGCGCCACTGCACAGCTTTCATTCGGGGCACCTCTCTGGGTGAGATGCAGATGATGGCTTCTACGGCTTCTTATCGCTTAGACGAAGGCAAAGGCTGCTGGTTATATGGGGGCGGTTCGGATATCGGACAGGACCGTTACTGGCTGCCGTCTTCCTCGGGCAGGTACTTCTGCCACTCTTTGCTGTTCTCGGCCGCTTTGCGCAGAAGAGCCAGTCGCCTCCGGAGCCGTTTGGCCAGGTAGGGTACAAGGATAAATCGGCCCACAAAGCTGCCTGCGAATCCCAGCGGCATGGTGAACCTGATCTTTTCGTTCAGCACGGTGCGACCGTTCATCTCGTAGAAGTAGTGATCGTGCTGATAGCGCTTGAACCGTCCGCGCCCCATGGTGTCCTGAAAGAAGGAATGCGGCTCGTACCGGGTGATGAAGCTCTCGTGAATCTGCGGAAAGCCGAGCTTCCACCCTGCCCACACCAGCCTGTCCTCGCCCACGAGCAGGCCGCTGGTCTTGCCCTCGAAGGCCTTCATCCCATACGTCTTTCCGACAAGCTCAACGTTGGTCGAGAGCAGAAAACACCTCTCGATCGGAGCATTGATGAAAATGCTGTCGCTGATAGTAAACATCGGGGAGGACTCCTGAACGATTGTACCGGCCTTTGCATCGACTACAGTTGAGAACTCTTCTGCTCCACTAAACCCTTCGCTCTTGCGATAAAGTCGTCGAGGCTCGTGCTGCCCTCGTCGCCTTTGCCGCGGGTGCGCACGCTGACTGCTTCGCTGGCCGCTTCCTTGTCTCCCATGACGAGGAGGAACGGTACCTTCTGCAGCGTGAACTCACGGATCTTCGCGTTCATTTTTTCGTTGCGGCCATCGAGTTCGACGCGCAGGCCCGCGGCTTCGAGTTTGGCTTTGACCGCTGCGGCGTAGTCGAGGTGCTTCTCCGAGATCGGTACGAGACCAACCTGTACTGGAGCGAGCCACATGGGAAATGCTCCGGCGTAGTGTTCGATCAGGACGCCGAAGAAACGCTCGACCGAGCCGAAGAGTGCGCGGTGGACCATGATCGGCTGATGCATCTCGCCGTCTTCGCCCTTGTACTCGAGGTCGAAGCGGGCGGGAAGGTTCCAGTCGAACTGTACGGTCGAGAGTTGCCACATGCGGCCCAGCACATCGACCAGTTTGATATCGATCTTTGGCCCGTAGAACGCCGCCTCTCCGGGGATGGTCTTGTACGGGATGCCCTTGCGATCGAGCACCCTGGTGAGCGAACCGACTGCGCCGTCCCACTTCTCCGCGCTGCCGATGAATTTTTTGTCACCGGGATCCCAGGTGGAGAGCTCCACTTTGAACTCTGCGAAGCCGAAGGTCTTCAGCACAGACTCTGCGAAGTCGATGCAGCCGCGGATCTCATCCTCGATCTGCTCCGGCGTGCAGAAGATGTGTGCGTCATCCTGGGTAAATCCGCGCACGCGCAAGAGGCCATGCATGGTGCCGGAACGCTCGTAACGATAGACGTTTCCGAGCTCGGCGTAGCGCTGGGGCAGGTCGCGGTAGCTGCGCGGGGAGTTTTTGTAGATCAGGATGTGCCCCGGACAGTTCATGGGCTTCAAGCGATACTCCGCATCGTCGAGCTCCATCGCGGGGTACATGTTTTCGCTGTAGTTCGCTTCGTGCCCGGAGATCTTCCAGAGCTCGCGCCGCATGATGTGCGGGGTATAAACCATTTCGTAACCGCGACGGATACATTCATCGCGCATCCAGTCTTCCATCGTCTTGCGGATCAGGCCACCCTTCGGATGCCAGAAGATCAGTCCCGCTCCGGCGACCTCCTGGATGGAAAACAGGTCGAGCTGTTTGCCGAGGACGCGATGGTCGCGAGCCTTGATCTCTTCGAGGCGTTTGAAGTGTGCGTCGAGATCCTTCGTATTGAAGAAGGCGGTTCCGTAGATGCGCTGTAGCTGCTGGTTCTTCTCATCGCCCAGCCAGTAGGCACCGGCAACTGAGGTTACTTTGAACGCCTTCACGCGTCCGGTTGAAGGAACGTGCGGGCCGCGGCAGAAGTCTACGAACTTTCCGTTGCGGTAGAGCGAGATCTCCTCACCGGGCCTGGTGAACTTCTCGATGAAGTGGACCTTCATGAACTCGCCGTGGTCGGCGTAGTCCTTTAGACCCATCTCGCGCGACTCTACCTCGCGGATAAACTTCTCGTCGCGGGCGACCACCTCTGCCATGCGGGTTTCAATTGCGGCAAGGTCATCTTCGGTGAACGGTGTCTCGCGGTAGACGTCGTAAAAGAAACCTGAGTCCGTCGACGGGCCATGTCCCAGTTTTGTTTCGGGAAAGAGCTCAAGGATCGCCGTTGCCATTACGTGGGCCGCCGAGTGGCGAACTACCTTCAACGATGCCTCGTCGTTTTCCTTCAGCAACTCGAGCGCGACATCTTCGGTCAGCGGTGCGGCCAGGTCGACTATTCGCTCCCCACCCTGAGCACCGCCGTACATTGCGGCCTCGGAGGTGTCTTCTTGCACCACAATCCCATCAGAGGTGATCGTAGTCAGCGGACGAATGCGGGCCACCACAACGACGGCTGCCAGCCGCGGCGAGATGCTCATCGCCACGTCGTACGCTGTGGTGCCGCGCGGAACCTCGCGCACTGAACCGTCGGGAAGCTGAATCCTGATCTTCTGCTCACTCATAGTCGTTGTTTACAGCATATTTGCTTTGCCGCTGCCGTACCAACTTCTGTCCCACCTCCGTTGCATCGCAACTCCCACCTTTGGCCATTCCTGTGTGGCGATTGCGACGCCATACTTGATGGAAGTTCATCGTCGAGCGGAAGAAGAACGTTACGCAGTACGAAAGCAGGTCTCCCATGCACTCATGCCAACCATCGAAACTGTCCGCGAACGTTCGTTGTCCCGTGTGCGGCCAGGGTTTTCTGATCTATGCCGAACACGGCATGCAGGCCGGCCATAGCGTGAACCGCCGCATGATCCAGCACGCCCTGCGCGCGCAGCACACGGCCAGGTCCGCCTCCGCAAGCGCGCATCCTGCGACCACGTTCCACATTCCCAACTGGGCGGGAACGCAGCCTTTTCTCGCTTCGGCATCGCTTAGCAATCTTCTAGACAGCGCTCTTTAATAGAGTGGGATCAGCGAAACGGCGGACAGGAAGCAACTGTTTGGTAATAATATACGTGACGGACTAAGAAGAAAGGGTGAGGATATGACCACCGTGACAAGGCAGAACAATGTGATTCAGGAGTGTCAAGGGCTCACCGATGCCATCAATGATGGGAGCTATCGGGAACAACATAACAAGCTCTTTGCCGCTCGGCAGGCACTCTGCTGGGCTATCAACCCAGAGAGTGCCGCGTCGCCCTATGCGGTCATCATGGACAGTCAGGAAGTGCGAGCAGGTTGTCAGGATGAACCTTGTCCGCCTCAGTCTTAAGGTATTTGTTGCCGTTATGCTTCGCTATTTTCACCCATGCGGACTCGCCTCCTCCGACAGTCCAGAATCGCCACCTGCCATCCTCAATGCCAGCAATGGCGTCGTCGAGAGTTAAACGCCATCTATTGCCGTTCGGGTTTAGCCCTCCGATGGTCTGGATCCTTTCGTGTGGGTCAGTACGCGTAGTCCTCTTGATGCATAAAATCTGATGATCCAATGCCATACTTTCTCCCTTTTAATTTCTCTGCGGTTGATGTACAGTAGGGGGACGCGGAAAGGCGCAAGCCGATCCAATGGCCGCACCCGTAGCAATCCGGGTGCGGATGGTTGAGAAGACCACCTGGCCCCGGTTGGCTCATTCCTTTTCGAGAGGGTGATAGAGCTTTCCGGGGTTCCTTCGTGTACGCCGCTTACACCGGTGTGTGCAAGCAACTGAACTCTCTCGTCTGCATAACCTATTTGCTCATAGCACTAGAATAGTTGCAATGGAGTTTTCGCCCCTCCATGCTGTGGGAAACGTACCCGTAAGTTCCTTTGTATGTTTAATTTAACTTGATTTCTTGACACTACCACGGTAGCCTAGCGGCTTACCGGGGTGGGATACGGGAAGAAAGCATCCTACTGACGGATTGCGCAGACCCTGAGAACAGCTGTGGAAAATATGGGCCAGAAAAGTAAGATATTTTTATGGTAAGCAGGATTCTATGAAAAAAAGTGGCGAGATCCGGTAAAGGGGCATACTGCAAAGGAGTCCACCCTCAATGTGCGTGGGGACTGATCCTTATTCTGTGTCTGTGGGTCGCTATTCTGCTTACAATCTTTTGTTTTGCGAAGGTGGATCGCTGGGCAACAGGGCTGATGGCGCCATACCTTCTCTGGGTCTCTTTTGCAACCATCCTGAACTTCGAGATCTACCGTCTGAACTGACCCCGAACCGGAATCTGGGCAAAAAAGAAGGACCGCGCCATCCCGGCAGCGGTCCTTTGTGCATGTTGCACGCACGATAAACTTGTTAGGCGATCTCAGGGATCGTTTTGATGGATCGGTTTGTTGGCAGATTTCTCTTCAGCCAAGCGTTTGCTCTCCACCGTCCAACGAACGGCGCTACAGCTATCATTCCAAAGGAAATACCTAAAGCGATGTGCATTTCAACCTTCTCCTTTCGCCCTGAGGTCTTGAGAATCCTCTAGGGTTGAACCGGCAGTGATGTTGCAAAATGTTGCATGTTGCTACAGTTGATTCCTTACTATCCCCTGCCTGAACCACCGTCGATATCCCACCTTCGTGTTAGAGACAGAACCCGCGTGTTAAGCGGTCGCGGGTGTGATCCCACGTCCGTAACATGGCGGTAACCTAAGGGGGCGTAATCGCCTAAAATAGCCGCATGTCCTACGCTGCAGCGGTCGATCATCTCTATGCTCTGGGCCATGAACTGGCCCCGGCCAGCCCCAGCGCGCCTCGACGCAAGTTCGACCTTGCCCACATGCGCGTTCTGGCTGCTGCGCTTGGCGATCCGCAGACCAGATTCCCCTCGGTTCTGATCGCCGGGACCAACGGCAAAGGCTCTACGGCAGCCACACTGGCCAGCATCCTGACCGCTGCCGGCTACCGCACAGGGCTCTATACCTCGCCGCACCTGATGCGCGTCAACGAACGCATCCAGATTGACGGCAGGCAGATCTCCGACGAAGACTTTGCCCGTCTTTACTTTCAGGTTGACGAGACTGCCCGCCGACTGGTGGAAGCCGGCGATTTGCCGCACCCGCCAAGCTTCTTTGAGGTCCTTACAGCCCTTGCTTTTCTATACTTTGCGGGAGATGGACTGAGCAAGCCGGTCGATATTGCGATCGATATTGCGATTCTGGAGGTGGGTCTTGGGGGACGTCTGGACGCTACCAACATCGTCGACCCGCTGCTCTCCATCATCACTGACATCGCGCTTGACCATCAGGAGTATCTCGGCAACACCATCGCGGAGATCACCCGGGAGAAGGCTGGCATACTCCGGCCTAACGGAACTCTCATCACGCTTCCGCAGCATCCGGAGGCGAATCAGGCTATCGGGGAAGCTGCCGCTACGCTGAACCTGACTGCCATCAGCGCGGCCAACTTCGTCCCGCACCTTGCGCCTCGGTCTTCTCAAGACGAGACGCGGACCTCTGACGATGCAGTGCCTCTGCCTACAAACCACTACACCGTCACTCTCGATGGTGAACCGCTTGAAGTCGATTCGCCGCTCAGGGGTCATCATCAACAGCGCAATCTGGCCCTGGCTATTGCGGCTGCGAGCTATTTACGTAACCTCGGGAGTTACAAAATAGGCGAAAAAGAACAATCACGTAACCTTATCAGTTACAACATTCCTCAGACTGCAATAGAGACGGGCATTCGCAATACACAGTGGCCGGGACGTCAGGAGCTTTTCACCTTCCCCAAAGGCCCCAGCCTCCTCCTCGATGTAGCCCACAATCCAGCCGGCGCCTGGACGCTTCGTGCTGCGATCGCAGATCTTCCTGAAGCTCAGCCCCGCACTCTTCTCTTCAGTTGTCTGCGCGACAAGGATCTTCGAGAGATGTCCCAGATCCTCTTTCCTCTCTTCGACTCCAGCGCCGATCGGCCTTCCGACCACATCCTCTTCGCGCCTATCGATAACCCTCGCGCTGCCAGCCTTGATGACCTGCTTGCTGCGGCCAGGGCCCTCGATATTCCTGCACAGGCTGCCCCTGATCTTCCTGCAGCTCTTGCGCTGGCCCGCGAACTCACTCCTCCCAACGGCCTGATTCTCGCTACCGGCTCTGTATATCTTGTGGGCGGAATCCGCCAGCTTGTGGTGCAGGGATGAGTCAGGAAGCAACGCAGGTTCAGCAGGCCGCCCGTCGCTCGGAGGAGAAGACGCCCGTTCCGCCCGTAAACCCATCCAAAAAGCCGCCCTTTGCTCTGCGCTGGCTCTCGTATCTGCTGCTGTCTCCTCTCGTCGGCGTGGCTACGATTGGGTTCGGCTGCATTTCGCTGATCTGTGGGCTGTGGGACAAGTCCGGCCGGCAGCAACATGCCATCGCGCATCTCTGGGCCCGGATGGTACTCCTCATCAGCCTTTCGCCGGTCAGGATCATCGGCCACGAGAAGTTCCACGAGCATGAAACCGCCGTCTACGCCTCAAATCACCTCAGCTATATGGACACCCCTGTCCTGTTTGCCAAACTTCCCTTCCAGTTCCGCATCCTCGCCAAGCAATCGCTGTGGAAGGTGCCGTTCATCGGCTGGTACCTCAATCGCTCCGGCCAGGTTTCGGTGGATACGAAGAGTTCGCGCTCGCTGATCGCCAGTCTCAACCGCGGCGTCAACACACTGAAGCAAGGCCTTCCGCTGGTGCTCTTTCCTGAAGGAGGCCGTGCCGCTACCGGTCAACTCCAATCGATGATGTCGGGTTGCGCGTACATGGCCATCAAGGCCCAGGTCCCCCTCATTCCACTTACGCTCATCGGAACCTACGAGCTACTCCCCATCCACGTCTACGCGCTGTACCCGCGTCCGCTGCTCATCGTGGTAGGCGACCCAATCCCAACCGCGGGCCTCAACCCACGCGACGCCGATGCTCTAACGCAGCGTCTCTACGAATCCATCTCCGCAACGTACATGGCCTACCACGCGACCGCGGATCAAAGTACATAAACACGGATAAAAGGGCGTAACGGTGATCAGAAGGATAAAAACTGATAAGAGGAGACGTACAAATCGTCTTATCAGTTCTTATCTTTCTTTTATCCCTTTGATCACCGTTACGCCCTTTTATCCGTGTCGATCCGCGGTCGCTCGCCGTATCATCTAAAGAACATGAAGCCTCGAATCGCCATTCCCATTCCTACCAGCACCAACGCCGATTACAACCAGCGCTCGTGGCCACAGTACGCGATCGCTGTTGAACGCAGCGGAGGCGAGCCCGTCGAAATCCCGCTGCTTGCTTCGCCTGCCGAGATCGCCAACCTGATCAACACCTGTCAGGCAGTCCTTCTGCCCGGCAGTCCAGCCGATGTCAATCCTCACAAGTATGGTCAGGACCCGATCCCCGAGTGCGCCCCTACCGATAATCCCCGTGAGAACGTTGACGAGCTTCTTCTCCAGGACGCACACAATCTTTACAAGCCGATCCTCGGCATCTGCTTCGGCACCCAGTTTCTGAACGTCTGGCGCGGTGGCACTCTGGTTCAGAACCTCACCCCGCTCCCCGTCAATCACTCCGCGGGTGGCAGTGTCGCTGTCGCCCATACCGCGGCTATCGCGCCTGAATCGCGCCTCGGCACTCTGCTTACTCGCGACGAGGCTCCGGAGCAGGACGGGTTTCTCCGGCTTCCGGTCAACTCCAGCCACCACCAGGCCATCGGTATCCTCGGCGACGGGTTGCGCGTCTCCGCCCGCTGCTCTCAGGATGCGATCATCGAAGCCGTTGAAGGCGGTCAGGCAACCGAAGGCGCCACCGCACACTTCGTTCTCGGCGTGCAGTGGCATCCCGAACGCAGCTACGAGATCAGCCCCGCCTCCCGCACCCTGTTCGACCGATTCGTCGCTGAGGCGAATACTTGGAAGCCACGTCCTGTCAACACTTCCATAGCATGAACACTGATTTTGAATATTGAGCGAATGCCAGCCCTCTCCGATAACGAGATCGCCCGTCTTCTGATCCCCTATCTGGCCGACACGCCCGACGGTTCTTCACTGTATGAACCGCAAGTCTCGTCAGGCCTGTACTTCCGGCTCTCTGCTTATCTCGATCTGCTCCTCAAGTGGAACGCCCGCACCAACCTCACTGCCATCCGTGATCCGCAGGAGATCGTCCGCCGTCACTTCGGCGAGAGCCTCTTTGCTGGCCGGCACCTTGGTACCCCGGAGACACTTCTCGATCTTGGCTCTGGAGCAGGCTTTCCCGGTCTTCCCATCGCCATTCTGCGCCCTGAGATTCGCGTAACCCTCGCTGAATCACAGAACAAGAAGGCCTCCTTCCTCCGAGAAGCCGTCCGCACCCTCGAGCTTCCCAACGTTGAGGTTTGGGCTGCCCGGGCAGAAGCACTTCCAGCTACTCGACAATTCCACACAGTGGCGCTGCGTGCCGTAGACAACATGGAAGCCGCTCTTCTTGCCGCCAGGGCACGTGTTGTCCACGGTGGACAGTTGGCAGTTCTCTCGACTCTGAGCCAGATCTCTCTCAATGGCCTCTCTGGCGGCCAGGCCATCCCCCTGCCAAACTCTGAGTCCGGTGTTTTGTATCTCCAAACCCTGTAAGCCAGATGGAAACGATCCAAACTCGCCAATAACAATCAGGGAACCCCGGAGGTTTCCTCCGGATCGCGGGCGCAGCCTCCCGTTTTGGGATTACCTGCAAAATTTTGCGAAAAATCAGTTGTGAATTGATGCGAACCTTTGTTATAAACATCGTGCCCTTAGAAATAAGGGAACTCCCCAAGAAAGATGTCATGCAAGAAACTCAGGAAATCTCTGTGTTCTTGCAAAGGGAGCTTACACGTGTACGAAGAGAAGAACGCCGTCATGACCGAATCGCCGCTCCGTGAAGTATCCAACCAGGAGAAACCCGACCTCCTCTACGCATCGGATTCGTACCAGAAGATCCTCGACTATCACGTTGTAGAGATCCTCCTCAGCACAATTGCTATCGGAGTCATTATCTTGCTCCGTATGCACCACTAGGATCGTCCCAGGATTGCCGGCGGTTGGGATGCCCGGCGGCTCCTTATCGCCAAACGTTCCACGTGGAACATCTCCCTGTTCCACCTCCTAAAGTTCCATAATTCTGCGTAAATCTGTTCCACGTGGAACAAAAGATTTCCACACCCATCGCCCCGCAACCCACTAGTTTCTACTGTGAAATGAGCATTCCACACGTTCTCCACAGCTTCCGGTACTTCTTCACAGGCTTACCTGCATTGCCATCGACATCGCCTCCCGATACCCTTCTTGTACGCCGATGATCACCATCCATCCTGCCAATAAGCCGAAGCCCGTGCCCCTCCCATCGAAGGTCATCGCCGTAGTCAACCAGAAGGGCGGTGTCGGCAAAACTACAACTGCGATCAATCTCGCCGCCGCCCTGGCCCTCGAAGGCCTCCCAACCCTCCTGATCGACTGCGATCCTCAGGCAAACTCCACCGGAGGCCTTGGCTTCGCGCGTGCCCGGGACGGAGAAGAAGCTCGCCTCAGCATCTACGACATCCTCCTCGGCCATACAACTATCGCCGAAGCCCTGCTCCCCACTGAAATCGACAACCTCAAGCTCGTCCCCAGCAGCAAAAACCTCATCGGAGCCACCATCGAGCTCATCGGGCTCGAGCGCCGGGAGTACAGACTCCGCGAGGCCCTCGAACCGCTTCGCGCGGACTACCCCTTCATCCTCCTCGACTGCCCCCCGGCCCTTGACCTCCTCACATTGAACGCCCTTGTGGCCTCCGACGGTCTCCTCGTCCCCATGCAGGCTGAGTACTTCGCCCTGGAGGGCATCTCCGAGCTGATGTCGACCCTCGACCGCGTCACCCAGGCCTTCAACTCCAGTCTGGCTCTCGAAGGCGTTCTTCTGACCATGTACGACGACCGCACCAACCTCTCCCAGCAGGTCAACGAGAACCTGAAGGCGTTCTTCGAGGACAAACTGCTCAAAACCACGATTCCGCGCAATATTCGTCTTGCGGAAGCTCCCAGCCATGGCAAGCCTGTCTCCCTCTACGACCCCAAGTCCCGCGGAGCTGAAGCCTACCGCGAACTCGCTCTAGAGCTGCTGACTCGCAACAATATCGAAAGCCCCGAAGAAAGACGCCGCAAATCCGCAGCCGCTGCCGCCGCCAGCTCGCTCAAATCGTTCGCCGCACCCGAAAAGAAGAGTCGTTTCTGGAAATCCAGCAAATCGCCATCTTCAACCTGAAAAACGGCGTAACGGTGATCAAAGTGAAAAAAGCGGGATAAAGAATGATCGAGGATAAAGAACGATCGAGGATAAAGATGAAAGATGTAGACGCGACGCGAAAAACAGGTGAAAGCACCCCTGTCGGCCAACTCTTATCAGTTCTTTATCGCTTTGATCACCGTTACGCCTTTTGCATCAACAAATGGAACAAAGAAAGTTTGAAACTATGTCTACTGCCACTCACGATCCCAAACGCCGCGCCCTTGGAAAGGGTCTTGAATCCCTCCTCCCCCAGCGCCCTGTCTCTATCGCTGCCTCTGCTGCACCTCCAGTCGAATCAACAGGAAAACCGCTCGAGATCCCCCTCGACCATATCGAGCGCAACCCTTTTCAGACCCGGACCCGCTTCGATGAGGCTCAACTCGCCGAACTGTCCCAGTCGATTGCCGCCTCCGGAGTCGTGCAACCCATTGTGGTCAGGCAGCTTAGCGCTCCTAATGGACAGGTAAAGTACCAGCTGATTACAGGGGAGCGCCGCTGGCTGGCGAGTCGCAAGGCCGGCAAAGCCACAATCCCTGCTTTTGTCCGCCAAGCGTCGGATGAGCAGACACTTGAGATGACGATCGTTGAAAACCTTCAGCGCGCCGATCTCAACCCGATGGAGCAAGCCCGCGCCTATCAACGACTTAGCCACGACTTCAAGATGACCCAGGAGCAGATGGCAACGCGGACCGGAAAAGAGCGCGCCAGCGTAGCTAACTTCCTTCGTTTGTTGCGCTTACCAGAGACGATCCAGCATAAAGTTGAAGCTGGCGACCTCTCCTTCGGCCACGCCCGAACCCTCCTGGCACTGGATAGCCCGGAAGCCATCACCTCTGCTGCGCAAAAGGTTATGGCTCTCAACTTCTCCGTCCGCCAGACCGAGAGTTACGTTCAGGGCCTGATCAACCCTGAAGCCAAGCCCAAAAAAGAAGTCAAGCCCACCCAGGCTGAGGACCCCAACGTCCGCGAAGCCCAGGACCGTCTGCAGCGCACTCTCGGCCTCAAGGTTCATATCGAGGACAAGAAAGGCAAGGGACGCGTCATCATCGAGTACTCCGGCCTTGAGGACTTCGACTCCATCCTCACTGCGCTGGGTGGCGAATAATCTCGACAATGCTGCATCCGTCGCCGACACTTTCAACGACACGCTTACGTACCAACAAGGAGACTGCAAAATGCGCACGACCAAGCATCTGAAAATCTATCTGTTACTCATTCTGTTACAAATTACGGTTATACTCTCCGCCTCTGCGCAAACCGCCACCCGCACGCTCATCCGCACCGGCCATCTCCTCAACGTCAAGACCGGAGCCGAGCCCGCGGCGCAAACCATCATCGTCACCGGCGATCGCATTACCGCCATCGCGCCGACTGCCTCCACGCCGAAGCAAGCCGGAGATACCGAGATCGACCTGACGAAGTACACGGTCATGCCCGGCCTTATCGACGTTCACACCCACCTCACCATGGCGACGAACTTCGACCCGTACTATGAGCTCTCGATGACCCCCGGCAAAGAGGCCATCATCGGCGTCGAAAATGCCAAGGTGACGCTCGAAGCCGGTTTCACCACAGTCCGCAATCTCGGCGCCAGCGACTTTACCGATGTCGCACTCCGCGATGAGATCAACGCCGGCCACATTCCCGGCCCGCACATGCAGGTCTCCGGCCCACCGCTCGGTATCACTGGCGGCCATATGGACAACAATCTTCTTCCCTACCAGTACCATGTCCACGGCGAAGGTGTAGCCGACGGCATCCCTGCCGTCCAGCACATGGTCCGCGAAGACATCAAGTATGGCGCGGACGTTATCAAGATCGCCTCCACCGGCGGCGTCCTCTCCAAGGGCGACGACCCGCAGGCCAGCCAGTACACCATGGAAGAGTTGCAGGCCATCGTTGCCGACGCGCACCGCCTCGGCCGCAAGGTCGCCTCGCACGCCCACGGAGCGCAAGGCATCCTCTGGGCCACCGAAGCCGGAGTCGACTCCATCGAGCACGGCTCCTACATCAACGACGAGTGCATCGCCGCCATGAAGAAGCACGGCACCTACCTCGTCCCCACGGCGTACCTCGTCGATTGGATGCGCGAGAACGGCCATCTCCCTGCCATCTACCAGCAGAAGATGACCGATGTCAGCGCCGCGATGAAAGCCAACCAGAAACGAGCCATCGCCGCGGGAGTCAAGATTGCTCTCGGCACCGACGCAGCAGTCTATCCACACGGCCTCAACGCCCACGAGATCGACGTCTACGTCAATCAGTACGGCATGTCACCGCTCGCCGGCATTCAGACCGGAACCATCAACGCCGCCGACCTGATGGGCTGGACCGATCGCGTCGGCACCATCGAACCCGGCAAGTGGGCCGACATCATCGCCATCGACGGAGACCCGCTCAAAGACGTCCGCATCCTCCAGCATGTGAACTTCGTCATGAAGTCCGGCGTGGTCTACAAAGACGAGACCCACAAACAGTAACGAAAGTTCACAATAAAGATTGAGGTCTATCCGCTGGAATGAAAGCAACACCATTCGAATTTCGCTTCCGCTTCTTCCTCTACGCCATCATCTATTGCCTGGGCTTCATCACCCCGTGGAACCGATGGCTGCATCTGGACTCCGCCGGCCCGAACGCTCACGTCTGGGGAACGCTCGCTGCGAAGTTGTCTTTGTTGAAACCAGGCGTTCTCGGTATTGCTACCGCATTTAATCTGGTTCTCATCACAGGCATTCTCTTCATTCTGGCAGCAGCGTTCCTTCGTACCTGGGCCGCCGCCTACCTTGGGCCCTCCATCGTTCAGGATCGCGCCATGCACGGCGACACCGTCGTCGCGGGCGGCCCTTATCGCTATCTGCGCAACCCGCTCTACCTCGGCATCTTTCTCCACACCTTCGCGCTGGCTCTTCTTATGCCTCCCAGCGGAGCGATCTTCTGCATCGTCGCCATCGGCCTCTTCCAACTGCGCCTCATCGCTGGAGAAGAGTCCTTCCTCGCTGCCAGGCTGGGCGACCCCTATCGCGCCTACTGCGCCAAAGTCCCCCGCCTCTTCCCGTCGATCTCGCCGCGAGTTCCTCCCTCCACCATCAAACCCACCTGGCCCATCGCCTTCCTCGGCGAGATCTACATGTGGGGAGTCGTCGTCTCCTTCGCCGTCTTCGGCTGGCGCTACAACTCCATCCTGCTCACCAAGGGCATTATCATCTCTCTCGGCGTCTCGCTCATCATCCGCGCCTTCCTCCCGAAGCCGGCAACATCCGAAATCAATAGCTCCGCCTCCACGTCGTCATAGATGGGTCCGGCATATCTGCGTAAATTATCCGCGTAGATTAATGCGAAGCCCACCTCTGGCAACGTTGGCAGAGGCAGAGGCCACAAAACGACAAACCCGCCGCACCCAAACGAAGCAGGGCACAGCGGGTCTGTCATTTACTCTCACGCCTCAACCAACGCCGGCAAAGGCGCTACGAATCGGGGAGGGCTACTTCGCATGCAACGCTGCTGCATCGGTTACAGCAGTCAGCGCAGCAGTCGAACTACTTCTTTGCCGGTGCGATCGTGTCCTTCGCAACCTTGGCCACGCGGAACTTCACCACGGTTTTGGCCTTGATCTTGATCGTCTCGCCGGTCTGCGGATTGCGACCCAGCCGCGCCTTGCGCTCAGCCTTCACCAGCTTGCCGATTCCGGGAATGGTGAACTCGCCATTCTTCTTGGTCTCCTTCACTGCGGTCTCGGCGAGCAACTCCAGACCGGCTGCAGCCTGCTTGTTGGTGATCTCGAGCTTCTCCGCCATGTGGCGAACCAGCGCTGTCTTTGTCATTCCTTTTGCCATTTGTCTTGCTCCTTCTGCTTTCAAAAAATAAATTGCGGTCGCTCCCCTGGCCCTGCCTGAACAATTGAAGTGGGGCCGCACCCAGTTTCCAATGCGAAATCACCAATGTTCATGCGGGTCCGGAGAACTGTACCGCAATTCACCTTCATCCTTTCCGAGCGCTTTGTCAACCGGAATTGTAGGGTTTCCACAGGTTTTTTCCGGTTTTTTCAGGTTTTGTTCGAATCCGGGCACATCTCTGTGCAAAAAGCCCAGCAAAAACGAATATTTTTATCCTTTTACGAAGTTCAACTCCTACTCGTTGTATCGCAGGATGATGCATGCTCCTTTGCCATCTTTAAAACATCGGACGCTTCGGCTTCCCCACCAAAGGCGCGTTCAGCATCGCAACCATCGGAGCCGCAGCCTTGAACCGTTCCACCACATCCTTCACCAGCGTAGCTTTCAACGCCCGATCCACCGGCAGCCTGGCCGACATCGCCCACTGCTTATTCTTTAGCAGATCGATCGCCGGATGGTCCTCCGGAAACCCCTTCGGCGCACGCATCAGCGGGGCTCCGTCGTACTCCTTCATCAACGACCGCAGCTTCTTCCCTTTCGTCACGGCCTCAAACGCAACATAGTTCTCCGCCAGGTACCGTCGTATCGCCAGCAACTGCTCTCGCTCCGGCATATAGGCTCCTGCGGCAATCACAACCTCTTCGGGGCTCACACCAAAATAAAATCCCGCACCCGAGGTCTTCTGTAGTCCATCCCGCACCCACCAGGCTGAAACATGCGTCTTATAAGGCCGTTTGTCCTTCGCAAACCGAATATCCCGATAGATTCGCATCATGATCTTCTGCGGTGGCCGAACGTGCATCGGAGCAAACTCCGCCATCGCCTCATTCACCTCGCCGATCAGCTTCAGCATCGGCTCCTTCAGCTCCTTCTCAAACACACCCCGCCGCGCCTCGAACCACAAGCGGTCATTATTCCGCTTCAATCCCCGCAGAAACTTAATCGCTTCGTTAGAAAAGTGTGTCGCCATGCCACAATCTTAACGCCTCATCGCCAGACGTGCCGATTCCTCATGCCTCCCGCCAACTTCTCATGTATCCTCGCTTCCAGGGTACGCACACATGGAACCGCTGAACGTTGTACTGCTCGTCTTCCTGGTCATTCTTGCCATCATCGTTCTCATCACGATCCTCAAGACTCTCTACACCGTCCGCACCTATACCGCTGCGGTGGTCGAGCGCTTCGGCAAATTCAGCCGCATCGTCCGCCCCGGCCTCCACGTGCTCATCCCGTACGCAGAGCGCGTGTACTTCGTCGATCTCCAGGTCAAGCAGGCCGAGTTCTCCGTCGAAACCAAGACCCACGACAACGTCTTCGTCCAGATTCCCGTCTCCGTGCAGTATCAGGTCCTCGATGACAAGATCTTCGACGCCTTCTACAAACTCAGTTCACCGCAGAAGCAGATCGAGTCCTTCGTCTTCAACTCCATCCTCGGCCACGTCCCCAAGCTGTCTCTCGACGAGACCTTCGAGCAGCAGTCCGGCATATCCATCGCGGTTAAAACTGAGCTCGACACCACCATGTCCAACTTCGGCTACAACATCCTCAACGCGCTCGTCACCGACATCGTCCCCGACGCCAAAGTCAAAGACGCGATGAACGACATCAACGCAGCCCAGCGCGCACAAGTCGCAGCCCAGGCCCGTGGAGAAGCCGACAAGATTCTAAAAGTTAAACAAGCCGAGGCTGAAGCCGAATCCAAAGCTCTCCAGGGCAAAGGCATCGCCGCCGAGCGTCAAGCCATCATCGACGGCCTCCGCGCCTCTATTGAAAACTTCCGCGAGTCCGTCCCCGGCTCCACTGCCGAAGACGTCATGGCTCTCGTCCTGCTCACCCAGTACTTCGACACCCTCCGCGACATCGGCACCAAAGGCGGCTCCAGCACCATCTTTCTCCCCAACAATCCCGGCGCCGCCAACGACTTCCAAACTCAGATTCTCGCCGGGCTCAAAGGCAGCAGCATGATGGGCAACAACACCATCAACTCTTCAACAGTCCCACCACCCCCGTTGGGGCGTTGATCCTCGCGACCTCACGCTACCAGCAGCTCTTCCCATCTTTAGTCGCCAGGCAGGCCCGATCGTAGTACCGCACGCCCGACATCTCCTCATACTCCATCAAAGTGCGCGCCCCATCCGCGGTCGCCTCTGAGGTCATCGTCTTCACGCCCGATCCCGCAGCCACCGACTGCCCAACCATCGCCTCCCGCATCACTCGTCCCTTCAAGCTTCCCACCGAAGGCATCTCGAACCCCAGAATCGAAGCGATCGTCGGCGTCAGATCCATATTCCCCACCGGAGCCTCATCCACAAATCCGCTCTTGAAGTCCGGCCCCCAGGCCGCCATATTATTCAGCGTCTGTTCGCGGCCAAACCCACCGTGCATTCCCTGTCCCTCCTGCAGCGTCGTATCCGACACCTGCGCCGAAGACTGTAGATCCCGAGCCCTCTGATCAAAATGCCGGAACGCGATCACAATCGCAGGCCGCGGAACCTTACTCGCGCCCACCAGTCCCACCGCGCTCAACGGCAGAGTCCCCGCGCACTCCTTTGCGGTCGGGCAATATCTATCATCCACAAAAATCCCACCAACATAATCCAGCCCCAGCAGCGCAGCAATCGTTTGGTGCACCAGCGCAGCATCGCCGCTCGGCACATACACCAGGTCCGACCCTCCATTCGCCGCCACAATCAACTTCGCGTCCGACCCATTCACCCGCGTCACCGCATCGCCCAGCAGCGCATTCCCCCGCACCGGAGACTGCGACTGCCCTCCGCCAATGCGCAACTCCTCATATGCCGAAGGGCCCAGCTTCGCTCGTCTCGCCGAATCGAACACCCGCATGTGCTCGCGAATCCCCAGGTCCACCGCAAGAAATCCTGTAGGCAGCGTACCGGGAGGCTCCGGCTTCGCGCTCCCCGAGTCATATTGCATCCCTGCCGAAGGCACCGCTGTCATCGCCCCATCCGCCGCAATCTCTCGACGGCTGATCGTCGCAAACCCATGGTCCGAGGTCACCACCACGTCGGTCTTCGCCTTCACTGCCGGATGCGCATCCAGCCAGTCCAGCAACTGCTTCAGGCAGGCATCTGCATTCCTCAGCCCGGCGTCGGAGGTAGGCCCATTGATCCCCGGCGTCAGCCGCTGCAAACTATCTCCCTCGTTATGCTGCGACCCATCCGGATCGCGCGACCAGAACAGCAGCACAAACGGCTTCGTATCGTCGGAAAACTTCGGCAGCAAAACCTTCGTCGCCACATCCACAAACCACTTCTCCTGCACCTTGTTCGCCACAAGAGTCCCCGCAGTCACCGCATCTCCGGTAAATCCATTGCTCCACTGCGAAGCGTCAGCATATCCATTCGTTCGCAGCGGCGCACTCGTCGGCATCTTCTCCTTCTCGAGCGCTGCGATCACATCATCCGGCAGAACAACTCCATTCGCCGCACCCGTCGAATCGTCCACCACAATCGCGCCGTTCCCTCCTACCTTGCCGGTCTCGTTCCACCTCACCAACTCATTCTGTTGAATCGCCGTCGGTCCCAGCTTTCCCACCGATGCCACGTTGAATCCCTTCTCCCGTGCCACTCCCAGCAGCGTCCGCTCTCCCAGGTAGTTCCCCGCAAACACGTCATTCATATCCGCCAGCACCTGGTCGTTCTCCAGAAACGGCACAATCGTCCCACTCGC
>JBDTEQ010000149.1:0-10020 GCA_039922475.1 Edaphobacter sp. | reverse complement strand
GGCGATTGGAGGCGTGGATGTGCCGCTGTATCCGACGCTGACGCCGGAACAGATCGGTTATATGCTGCGGGACTCGGGTGCGAAGGTAGCGGTGGTGTCGTCGCGGGAGTTGTACGAGAAGCTGGCGGCTGCGGGTGATCTGCCGGAGCTGAAGTATGTGGCCGTGATGGATGGCAGCGACGATCCAGATGCGAACAGCTTCGCGGCCTTGATGAAGGGCGCGGAGATGAAGCAGGGCCGGGATATAGCATTTGACACGATGGTGAAGCAGGCGAAACCGGAGGACCTGGCAACGATCATCTACACGTCGGGAACGACGGGGGAGCCGAAGGGAGTGATGCTGACGCATGGCAACCTTGCCAGCAATTTGAATCACTCCACTGGCTCGATGGGGTTCGACGCGAAAGATAGTTGCATCTCGTTTCTGCCACTGTCGCATGTGACGGCGCGGCATCTGGACTACGCGATGATGTGCCATGGGGCACGGCTGGCGTATTGCCCGAAGTTCGATCTGTTGCCGGCGGCGATGAAGGCGGTGAAGCCGACGGTCTTTGTGGCAGTGCCGCGGGTGTACGAGAAGATACGACAGGCAGTGGAGGGAAAGTCTGCTGCATCGCCAGTGAAGTTGAAGATTCTGAAGTGGGCGTTGGCGACAGGGAAGAAGCATCGCGGCGAAGTGCTTGTGGGAAGAACGCCGGGCGGACTGGGCGCAAAGATCGCGAACAAGCTGGTGTACACGAAGATTCGCGAGGCGTTCGGCGGGTGCGCGAGGGTGTTCATCTCGGGCGGTGCGCCGCTGGGGATGGATTCGGCGGGCTGGTTTGCCGATGTGGGGATTCGGATATTCGAAGGGTATGGGCTAACGGAGACTTCGCCGGTGATCTCGCTGAACTTTCCCGAGGCACACAAGATCGGGACAGTGGGCAAGGCACTTGTGAACGTGCAGTGCCGGTTCGCGGAAGATGGCGAACTGGAGGTGAAGGGGCCTTCGATTTTTTCAGGCTATTGGAAGAAAGAGAAGGAGACGCGGGAGGCGTTCACTGCGGATGGGTGGTTCAAGACGGGGGACATCGGCAATATCGACAGCGACGGGTTTCTTTCCATTACGGACCGGAAGAAGGAGTTGCTAAAGACCAGCGGCGGGAAGCTGATTGCGCCGCAGCCGATTGAAAACAAGCTGAAGGCGAATGTGCTGGTGTCGCATGCTGCTCTGGTGGGAGACAAGCACAAGTTTGCATGCGTACTGATCTCTCCGAACTTTGCCGCGCTGGAAGGGTGGGCGAAGGGTCAGGGGATTGCGACGGGCGACCATGCCGCTCTGGTGAAGGATGCGAAGGTTGTGAAGGTGTATCAGGAGATTGTGGACAAGGTGAATGCTAGTCTCGCGCACTATGAGAGCATCAAGCGGATACGCGTGGTTCCAGAGGAGTGGAGCCTGGAGAATGGCGCGTTGACGCCGAGCATGAAGCTGAAACGGCGCGTTGTGGAGCAACGATACGCGAAGGAGATCGGCGAGTTTTACGCGGATGAAGCGACGGCTTCGAAGAAGTGATTCTCTAGTCTGGAATGGCGAGGGTGTTGAAGGCCGCGGTTTCAAGCTCGACGCGTGGGTTCGCGTCCCAGTCGTAGAGCTTGTAGTTGTAACGGCGAAAGATGGTGGTGGCGGCGGGGCGGTTGCGGTGCTGCGATTCGCACATCAGGATGGGGCGGACCTGGCTGAGGAGACGATCTGCGCCGTGGAGGAGGTCGAGCTCGGAGCCTTCGACATCGATCTTGATGAGGTGCGGTGTGGGAGAGTGATCGAGGAGCCAGTCGAGCGTGATGCAGAGAACCCGATGGGTCTCGCGTGTGCCGCCAGCCTGCGAGTGTTCGGGAACGGAGGCCAGGTGGCTGGAGGCGCGGTTGCGGTTTGCGATGTGAAAGGTTTCGATGCCCGGCTCACCACTGACTGCGACCGGCAGAATGTGTATGGGAGCGGTGTTGGGCCGCTGAGCCGATACGGAACGCTGCAGCAGGGAGGCGAGCCAGAGGTCGGGCTCGATGGCGACGATCACACCAGTGGGGCCGGCTTTCTGGGCGGCGGCGATGGCGAAGAGACCGACGTTGGCGCCGATGTCCCAGACAACGTCTCCCGGGTTGACGAACTCGCGAGCGAGGCTGAACAGGTCGGATTTGAAGCGGGGTTTCCAGTGGCTGAGACTCGCTTCGGGTGAGACGTAGATCGGCGCTGCGTTGAGATCTTTGGGGAGATGTCGCAGAAAGACGCGATTGCGGCTGATTCTTTCGGCGAAGGTCCTCAGGCGTCCCATTGCAGGTATTTTACGGGTGTTGCGTGCTCCGGCTGCTTGAGCGCGACACAATTTTGAAGATTAGCAACGACGCGCCGGGCTGTAGTATCCAATACATATGACGATGTTGCGCCGGGCGAACAAGGCGGGGCGGAAGTTCCAGAATCCGGTTCCGACGACGATTGGCGGGTTGAGCACTTTGTTCAAAGTGCTTCCGCGGTTTCTGTCGAACAAGGCGGAGAAGTTTCCGCATCGGCCGCTGGGGCCGTTTCGGACCGATGTTGCGGTGTATGCGACGCCGCCGGAGAGCGGACTGCGAGTGACGTGGATGGGACACTCGTCGCTGTTGCTGGAGATCGATGGTGTGAAGGTGCTGATCGATCCGGTATGGGACGAGCGGGCTTCGCCGAGCCGGTGGGCCGGGCCGAAACGGTTCTTTGCGGCTCCGATGCAGCTGGAGGAGTTGCCTGCGGTGGATGTGGTGCTGGTGTCGCATGACCACTATGACCATCTGGGTGAAGTTACGATCCGGCGGCTGGCCGAGTTGGAATCGATGCTCGGGGCGAGGTGGGTGACGTCGCTTGGTGTAGGCGGAGTGTTGCGGGAGTTCGGGGTGAAGGCTGAGCAGATCTCGGAGTTGGATTGGACCGAGTGTTTGACGATCAACGGGCTGAAGATTACGGCGGTGCCGTCGCGGCATTTTTCGGGGCGCGGGTTGAGGAACAGGTTCGAGACGTTGTGGTCGGCGTTTGTGTTGAAGGGGACAGAGCATAGCGTCTACTTCGGAGCGGACTCGGGATGGTGGGAGGGATTCGCCGAGATCGGCGCGACGTATGGGCCGTTTGATCTGGTGATGCTGGAGATTGGGGCGTTCGATGAGTTGTGGGATGGGATTCATCTTGGGCCGGAGGGAGCGGCGCGTGCGTTCGAGGCGCTTGGCAGTAGCGGGATGCTGATGCCGATCCACTGGGGTTTGTTCGACCTGGCACTGCATGCTTGGCGACAGCCGATAGAGCGGCTGCTGGAACTGGCGGATGAGAAGAAGATCAAGCTGTGGGCTCCGGAGCCGGGGCGGCCGTCCGATGTGGTGGCGGGAGTGGAGTTGCGTTCGGGGTGGTGGCAGAAGCCGTAGTGTCGTGCAAAATTCAGGGAGGGTTGCGATGAATACAACGGTGATTCGCCATGTATTGGCGGAGTCGCAGGTAGTTCCGCGCCAGTCGGCGAGAAGTTGCAGAGTGCAGCGTATGATTTTGGGGATGGGCTTTTTAACTTAAAGGAGAAGATGATGCGGATTGGGATGTTGACGGGCGGCGGAGACTGCCCTGGGTTGAATGCGGTAATTCGTGCGGCTGTTCGTAAAGGGATTTTGCACTATGGAGATGAGTTCGTCGGGTTTATGGAGGGGTGGCGCGGCGTTCTGGACGATGTGACGATGCCGCTGAACCTGGAGACGACGTCGGGGATTCTACAGAAGGGTGGGACGATCCTGCGGTCGTCGCGCACGAATGTGAAGAAGATTCCGGGTGGGTTCGACAAGTGCGTCGAGATACTGAAGAAGAACAAGATCGATGCGTTGATCGCTCTCGGTGGAGACGATACGCAGTCGATCTCGCTGGCGTTGAGCGAGAAGGGCGTGAAGTGCGTAGGTGTGCCGAAGACGATCGACAACGATCTGTCCGGGACGGATGCGTGCTTCGGCTTCGATACGGCAGTGACGATTGCGACCGAGGCAGTGGACCGGCTGCACTCGACCGCGGAGGCGCACAATCGCGTGCTGGTGTGCGAGGTGATGGGACGCGATGCGGGATGGATCGCGATTACATCCGGAATTGCCGGAGGCGCGGATGTGATCCTGGTGCCGGAGGTGCCGATCGACATCGAAGAAGTATGCCGCCTGCTGAAGTACAGGTACGATCACGGCAAGAAGTTCGCGATTGTAGTGACAGCCGAGGGTGCGAAGTTTCCCGAAGGCCCGCAGGCGACGCATGGGACGAATTTAGACTCGTTCGGGCATGCGCGTTTGAGCGGCATCGGGCAGGCGCTGGCGGAAGAGATTGAGAAGCGCACCGGCTACGAGACGCGCAGCGTGAACCTGGGCCATACGCAACGCGGCGGAACGCCTTCAGCGTACGACCGGATGCTGGCGACTCGTTATGGCGTGGCGGCAATCGACCTGGTGCATGCGGGGAACTTTGGGCGGCTGGTGGTGCTCAAGGGGACGCAGATCAGCGACATTCCGCTGGCAGATGCGATCGCCAGGACGCGGACGGTGGGGGAAGATCTGCTGGCTGTGATGAAAGGGCTGCAGCCTAAGAAGTAAGAGTGCAGCAGATGGTTGGACAACGAATTGAGAGAAGGCCCTGGTCAACCGACTGGGGCTTTCTCTACATTGAAGGTATCTTTTCAAGAGAGGACCAACGTCACTCTGAAGCGGGGTAATACTTTCGTATCAGTTAGTTAGTGGTTAATAGCTGAGATTGTTGTTGTATGAGATCGCAAAAGGGGATACAAAGAGGATGCCGGGTGAGTTCGAACTTCGGCACGCTCTGACGTGAGAGGAACGGGAGACTTGGGATGGCGGTAGCGGTACAGGCGGTGGCACGCGAGGTAATGGATATCCGGCAGGCTTCGGAGTATCTGGGCGTCAGCGGAGATACGTTGTACCGGTATGCGTCGGAGGGGTTCATTCCTGCGTTCAAGCTGGGAAACCGGTGGCGGTTCAGGAAGATTCTGCTTGATGCCTGGATGGATGAGAAGTCCGGCGTGAAGCGTACGCCGATTGCAGTGATGCCGAAGCAGAAGAAGCCGGTTGCGCGGGCACGGTAGGCGGATTGTTTAATCGCAGGTTGACCAATTTTGATGTTCGCGTGCTGCTCTTCGGTGCGATTGCAGTAGCGGCTTTCTGGTTTGCAATTCAGCTCTGTTGGTCGGTGTCGGGCAAGCGGTGGTATAGCATGCTGTGGCGGCTGCTGGCTGCTGCAGGGCTATTTGGGCTGGGCTTTGTGATGATTTTTTTCACGGCGTTTGGAGCGTAGTTAAAGATCGCGACAGTTGCCAGATTCCTGCCTCGGTTCGACGCGATGCGGACTGCAACCGGGCATCTCTCAAAGTGCCGTATCCTACTTAAAGCATGACCACCGAGTACAACACTCCACGTAACCCTATTCGCATCGGCAGCCGAGGTTCGCAGCTCGCTCTGTGGCAGGCGAATCACATTCTCTATGCGCTTCGCGACGCCGGCTATCATGCCGAGCTTGAGGTGATCCGCACGACCGGCGACCGGATGCAGCAGCCCGGCTTCGTCGCGCCGCCAAATCTAGACGGCAAGGGAATCTTCATCAAAGAGATTGAAGAAGCTCTCGAAGAGGGTCGCATCGACCTGGCAGTCCACTCGCTTAAGGATCTTCCCACAAAGCTGGCTCCGCAGTTTACGCTCGAGGCTATTCCGAAGCGCGCCGATGCACGCGATGTCTGGGTCTGTGAGCCATACTGGGCGCTCAACACTTTTCCTGCCGGTGGTCGAATCGGAACCACGAGCCCTCGCCGGCGAGCACAGATTCTTGCACTGCGCCCGGATGTAACCTTTGTAGAAGTTAGAGGGAACATCGATACGCGGCTGAAAAAATTAGCCGATGGGAGGTGCGACGCGCTCGTCCTTGCTGCCGCCGGCCTCGACCGACTCAAGCGCACCGAGTCTGTCCACTACCGTTTCTCTCCCGAGGAGCTCTGTCCCGCGCCGGGCCAGGGAGCGCTTGCGATCGAGACTCGCAGCCCGGATCGCCCAGCGATACTGGAGCCGGACGAGTTACGCGACGCATGGGTTCGCAACGCCGTGGCCTTCCTCGAACACCCGCACACCCGCTTTGCCGTCGAAGCAGAACGCATCACGCTCGATGCTCTTGGCGGCGGCTGCTCTCTTCCCGTTGGCGCACACTGCATCGTGCCCGCGACCGAAGCAGGGAAATGGCGGATGCTCGCACAGGTTGTCTCTCCCGATGGCGAGACGATGATTCAGATCGATACTGAAGCGACCTACTCGACGACGCCTGAAGTTCTTGGCCGCTGGGTCGCCGATGACCTCATCTCCAAAGGCGCGCTCGATCTGCTCTCCGCTCACGTCGTCTGATCGGGCCGCGGATCTTCGCTGAAGATAATCTCCGCTTAAACGCTCTTGATGATCTTTCGGTACTCATCCTCGGTGAAGGCACGCGAGGTCTGCGTTGTGATTCCTCCCTGCGAGAGCGTGCGCAGCATCGACTTCGCCATCACCTCATCGTTCGGCGCCTCAGTGATGAACACAAGGTCGTGGCTTCCTGTGACCATGTAGAAGTGCAGGATTTTAACCCCATCCGCAGCGAGGGCTTTCTTCGCAGCGTCCAGTCTGGCTGGGCTGTCCTTGATAGTCTGTGCTCCGTGTTGCGTCCATCGGCAGAGTGAAATGTAAGTTGGCATGTACTTCCTCCATGGCGCGCCATGATAGGCCTGCGGCGAGGCGAAGTCAAAACGCTGGGAGTCTCTGAAGGCAACCCACACTGCACGTGAAGTTACAATTTCAGCACCTATGATTGAGTGCTGCAACATTCTGTTTGAGTCTCTCCCCCTGAGCGTGCGAACTACAATGAATGGGTGCTGCCACTGGACGACAAGCGCATTCTTATCACCCGTGCCCGTCATCAGGCCTCCGAACTCGCGCACCGGCTTGAGACTCTGGGCGCTTCGCCCATTCTCATTCCCACAATTGAAATCGCTCCGCCTGCCTCTTTCTGTGCGCTCGACGCTGCGCTGACCTGTCTCGGAACTTACGACTGGCTCGTCTTTACGAGTGCCAATGCAGTTGAAGCCTTCCATCGCCGGGCCCAGCTTCTTCACCTTACTCAACTTCCAAGACACATCGCGGTGATTGGCCCCGCCACTCTGCGCGCCGCAAACGAGATCGGCCTCACTGTCGATCTGCTTCCACCGCAGTATGTTGCCGAATCTCTCGCAGAGGCTCTGCTTCCTGAAGCACCCGGCCAGTCCTTTCTCCTGGTTCGCGCCGCTGAAGCTCGAGATACGCTTCCTGAGGCTCTCACCGCTGCCGGCGCCACTGTCACGATCGCCGAAGCCTATCGCAACCGGATCCCCACCGACTCTATCCCTGCACTGCAGGCTCTCTTTCGTTCTCCGGCGAACTATCCTGACGCGATCACCTTCACCAGCGCATCCACGGTACGGAATCTCTTTGCGTTGTTGGAAGCTGCAGGTGTCAGCCTGCCTGCAGATATTGTGCTCGCCTCTATCGGCCCCATCACCAGCCAGGCTCTGCGTGATCTCGGTTGGATTGCAAGGATCGAAGCTCCTGCCGCTACTATCGAATCGTTAGTGCAATCGCTGCTCGTTCATTTAAGCTAGTGCGAGCTCCATGTTTTATCGGAGGAGTTGCAGAGCTTTTCCAGCGTGCAGTCCACGCACTTCGGATTCCGAGCCACACAGATCTTCCGGCCATGATGAATCAACTCATGCGAGAACGCGATCCAGCGATCCTGCGGAATAATCTTCATCAAGTCCTGTTCTACCTTTTCGGGTGTGGTCTCTTTGGTCAACTCCAACCGTCGCGATAATCGCATCACATGCGTGTCGACTACAACCCCCACTGCAATTCCATACCATGATCCCAATACGACGTTCGCGGTCTTCCGCGCTACGCCAGGTAACGTAAGGATTTCCTCCATTGTCTGCGGAACCTTGCCGCTGAACTTCTCCGTCACTACCCGTGCAGCGCCCTGAATCGACTTCGCCTTGTTGCGGAAGAATCCCGTTGTTCGAATCAACTCCTCAAGCTCTGGCAGGGAAGCGGCGGCCATCGCCTTGGGGGTAGGAAACGTCTTGAACAGCTTCGGCGTCACCAGGTTTACGCGAACATCCGTACACTGTGCCGAGAGGATCGTCGCGACTGTCAGTTCCCAGGCGTTCTTGTGGTTCAGCGCACAAACTACATCCGGGTAAGCCTTTCGCAACTCCATGAGAATCGCTGCAACGCGCTCCGGCGAGGTTGCCTTCGTCGCTGCTGACTTGTTGACTGACTGCCGCGTTTTCTTTGCCGGCTTTTTATCCGCGCTGATTCGTGTCATCCGTGGTCGTCCTTTTGTCTAGCCCAGCCGGTCCAGCATCTCCATTGGCGGGACGCGCACGCAGCTGAAGATTGGCGTGTCCTTCAGCGTGTACATGCTGATCTGGGTCTCTCGAAGCTGCTGCACGAGGTCGACAAAGTCTTCCGGGAAGTTTGTTTCGAAGGCTACGACAAACTCCTGGTCATCGATTCCGAACGAGTACGTCGTATTCAACTTTACCCGCGGATAACTCAGCCCGATACGGATATGCTCGTCCATCAAGCGCTTTCGCTCTTCCAGTGATAATAGATACCACGGCCTTGTCTTCCAGAACGGATAGATGAAGATGTACTTTTGTCCGCCGGGACGAATCGCGCCGCGTCCTTCGCCTTCGCTCTCATCGGGACGGCCAATCTGGTACTGCGACCGCTTCGTCATCGCAAGAAAGTTGTGCGGCGAGTCCAGGTATCCACCCAAGGGTGTCGCCATCAACTCGCTTCGCATCTTGTTCATCTCGTCCACCGCATAGCCAATCGACCAGACGCACATATCTACATCGCCGCGTGTCCCCACCGTCGAGTACGTCATCGACAGAAACTCTCCAGGCTTGTTCCACCGTGCCAAGACCTCAGCGTATGCAGCTTTATGGGCGGCTTTTTCCTCTGCGGGCAATCTGCGCCACTCCGGCATCACCTTGAAAAAACTGAACGCCACAATCTGCCGCTTCACCGGGGGCTTCGACGGATCGTGGGGAGCGGCTCCATAGCTGCTGGCCGGACGACCGGATGCAACGGAAGTAGTTGCGGGGGAAGACGAAGTATCTGCAGAGGGTGCAACAACGCTATCGGACATAAACATCTCCTGAATACTTAATGCTAGCGCATTGGGGCATTCCCCGCTCCCGGTATACTGCACGAGACTATGTCGGAAAAGATTATTGCAATTCTCGTCGCCGCGATCAGCGCCGGAGGCTACGCCAGCGTCGTGCTCCTTATGGCGATCCAGTCGGCCTGCATTCCCATCCCGTCAGAAGTCATTATGCCGCTCGCCGGCTATGCTCTGGCGCACACGCAGCTTGATTTGATCATCCTCGCAACGGTTGCATCTCTGGCGTCGAATCTCGGGTCCATCCCCGCCTACTGGGTCGGGGCGCGGGGTGGTCGCCCCATGGTGGAACGTTACGGCAGCTATCTTCTCCTCAGCCGCCGCGACCTCGATCTCGTCGATCGCTTCTTCGATCGTTACGGTTCCATCACTGTGCTCATCGGGCGGATGCTTCCCATTGTGCGCACCTTCATCGCCTTTCCTGCCGGCGTGGCGAAGATGAACCAGCTCCGCTTTCACATCTACACCTTTATCGGTTCGTGGCCGTGGTGCTATGCGCTTGCGTACATCGGAATGAAGCTGGGCGCTACCTGGAACACGGACCCACGCTTCCAAGAGACCTTTCGCCGTTTTCACCTCGGGGTAGAAGCAGTCCTTATCGCTGCGTTTCTCTGGTTCGTCGTCTCACATTGGAAGAATCGCATCCGTACTGAAGCTGCGTGATCTGCGTGTTGAATTCGAGTTACCGCTAAAGGCCGCATAAACACTGCATTCGTTTGCGCCTCACTCTTCACTGCGCGATACTTAATCTTCCGCCT
>JBDTEQ010000148.1:0-4335 GCA_039922475.1 Edaphobacter sp. | reverse complement strand
GTCCTCCAGAGTGGACTAAGTTTAGTTAGTTTAGTTCACTCGGGAGGGCTCGTCAAGCCAGACTTAGTTGTCGTGTTAGTTGTCGACGTTCTCGCGCTTGTAGGGTTTTTGCATGAGGGCGCGAGCTTCGTTGATGGCTCCCTGGGTGTTGTCGTTGGTCTGGATGGCGAGGCGGTACTCGTTGACGGCGCGCTCGCGCTGGCCGGTGACGTCGAAGATGCGGCCCAGCTCGATGTGGCTCCAGACCTCGGTCCATTTGGGATCGTCGTCGCCGCGGAGGGCGTCGCGGAAGGAGTTTGCGGCGGACTGGTAGTTGCGCTGCATGAAGAAGATTTCGCCGATGCGGTAGGAGGCGAGGGAGCTGTTCTTGTTGGCGTCGAGCGCCTTCTGGTACTCGACGAGCGCGGCGGTGAGATCTCCCTGGGCAACCTGCTCCTGTCCACGCAGCACGGCGACGCGGACGGCGAGGTCGGGTGTGCTCTTCAGGAGCCAGTTTTCGGGATCGATGCTGATGCGGCGCGGGCGGCCGAAGGTCTCTACCGAGTAGTGCGAGTCGGAGCCGGAGACGTCGACGCGGCGGATCTCGGTCTTGCCGTCGGTTTCGATGCGCAGCTCGACGGGCATGCGGAAGAGGTCTAGATCCTGCTCGATGGAGCCGACGGTGCGGAAGCCCTTGTTGTCGCCGAGGCGGAAGACCGAATATTTGTTCGTGAAGGCGGGTGCGCCGGTGCCGTCGAGCCACTGCGAGAAAAAGGGAGTCAGCTCGAGGTTGGACTGTGCGGTTGCGATGGTCTCCACGTTGGAGGTGCGGATGGATTTGTCGGTGTACTGGGTGAGGAGAGCGCGGAGAAACTTGTTGAAGACTTGGTCGCCCATCTCCCAGCGGAGCATGTGGAAGACCATCGCGCCCTTTTCGAGCGTCATGGACTGGAACTGGGGGGAGAAGGGATCGAGGCGGCCGATGGTGGTGAGGGGCTCGGTGTCGTAGGCGAGAGCGCCGGCGGAGACATCGGTGACTGCGGACTCAAAGGCAGTTTTGCCGGCGGAGTCTTCGAGGTACATCAGCTCGGCGTAGCGGGACATGCCGTTGGTGATCCAGGCGTCGTTCAAGGTGGCGGGCGAGACCTGGTTGCCCCACCACTGATGAGCGAGGGTATTGGAGAGGAGGCGCTGCTCGTTGCGTGCGGCGATGCGGTTGCCGGCGATGGCAGCGATCTCGGGTGCCCAGGTGGCGGAGACGGCGTCGTCGGGCAGCTCGACGAGGTTCATTCGAGTGGAGTCGGTGGGGCCGAAGGTGCCGGAGAGGTAGAGGTACTCACGCTCACCGGTGCTGGCGAAGTCCTGTGCGAACTCCTTGTGCTTGGCGGTGACGTAGACGCGCATGTTACCGGCGGTGATGGGTTCGAGGAACTTGCCGGCGATGATGGTGCCGGGGAAGCCGGGCTTGGCCCAGTTGAAGGTGAACTCGGTACGGTTGCCGGGAAGACTCTTTTGCGCGGCGACTCCGCTGCCGCTGCCGACGACGCGCTCGTCGCCGGGGACGCGGATGTGCATCTGGGCAGTGAAGCGGTCGGTGTAGAGGCCGGTCATGGGGAACCAGCGGCCGGGATAGAGGAGGATGCTGATGGGATCTTCGACGGAGGCGAGCTTGATGCCCTCGACGGGGCTGGTGTCTGCGCCTTTGAGCGTGCCGGAGTACTCGAAGTGATAGGTGGTGGTGGTGCCTTTGGGAATGGGCGCGGCGAGGGTGAAGCGGACGGTGTTGTTGCTCGTGAGGCGTTCGT
Organism: Edaphobacter sp.; assembly: GCA_039922475.1. Taxonomy (GTDB): domain Bacteria; phylum Acidobacteriota; class Terriglobia; order Terriglobales; family Acidobacteriaceae; genus Edaphobacter. Next base: position 2,551 of record JBDTEQ010000148.1, on the reverse strand, counting down.
ACTCGAGGGGCTTGCCCTGGGCGTCGGTGGCTTTGGTGACCTGGAGGCCATTGTTCAGTTCGAAGGTTGGCGTGGTCAGGTCTTCGAGAGCGGTGAAGGTGACATCGGCGGTCGCGGTGAGGCGGTTGACCGAGGGGTCGAGGTCGGCGCTGATCACGTAGCCGGTGATCTGCATCTGGACCCTGACGGGTGCAGCCCACGCAGTAACGGCGAGGAGATACAGGGGAAGCAGGGTCGCGGCGGAAGTTCTAACGATTCGAGAGAGTGCAGACATGCAGCTAATGTTCCTCAAAACACCATGGTACAGCCGGTTAACGTATTAGACGCCCGAGGTTGCGTTTGGGCCACCGGGTGGAGGATTTCGCGCCAAAAGCGCTTCGACGGCATCGGAAACCTGTTGGATGGAGGAGTTTCCGAGTGCTGGGAGGAGGGAGCGGCGGACTTCGGCGAGGTCGGCGATCATGCGGGTGCGCTCGGGGGTGTCGGCCAGCAGGGGGCGCAGAGCTGAGGCTACGTTTTCTGCGGTGAAGCGGGTTTGGAGGAGCTCCGGGACGATGCGGCGTCCGGCGATGAGGTTGACCATGGCGATGGGGAGGTTGCCGTCGGTGCCGAGGTCGTTTGGAGGCCAGATCTCGGGTGGGTAGTGAATGAGGCGCCTGGCGAGGCGGAAGGTGAGGGGAGAGACGCGGTAGACGACGATGAAGGGGTTGCCGATGACGGCGGCCTGGACGGTGGCGGTGCCGCTGGCAACTACGCTGGCGCGGGCGTGGTGTAGGGCTTCGCGGGCGTCGGGGACGAGGTGGATGTTGATGAGTTTGAGCGCGGCGTCGGGATCCGGGGACGACCACTCATCGTGGCCGAGGATCTCGGAGGCGAGCTTGTTGCGGTCGATGGTGGAGGCGACGGGGAGAATGTAGTTGCACTGCTCCGAGAAGCGGTAGGTCAGTTCCACCATGGCGTCGATGTTCGCGGTGACCTCCTTCCAGCGGCTGCCGGGGAGCAGGGCAATCCATTGCTTGGCGAGGTCGAGATTGTGAGTAGCGGCGTAGGCTTCGCGGGAGATGGAGGGAAGTGGGAGTTCGGCTAGTGGATGGCCTACGAACTTTGCATCGACTCCTCGCGCGCGATAGAACTTTTCTTCGAAGGGGAAGATGACCATCATGCGGCTGACGCGCTGCTGTACCCAGCGTAGGCGGCTGCGCTTCCACGCCCAGAGCTGTGGGCTGACAAAGTAGATGACCGGGATGTTGAGTTTTTTCAGCTCGCGGGCGAGACGGAAGTTGACGTCGGGGAAGTCGATGAGGATGGCGGCGTCGGGGCGGCGCTTTTTGATGCTGGCTACGAGGCGGCGGTAGGAGCCGTAGATGCGCGGGGCGTGGCGGATGACCTCGGTGATGCCCATGTGGGCGACATCTTCGGCACGGACGATGCGGTCGAGACCGGCGGCTTCCATCTCTTTGCCGCCGAGGCCGAAAAAGGTGGCTGCAGGATGGCGGGAGGCTAGTTCTGCGATGAGCAGTGCGCCGTAGTGGTCGCCGCTGGCTTCGCCGGCAGAGAGGAAGATGGTCGGGTTGGGTGTCGTGGCGATGGAACCAGTGTAGATTTTCTGGAGGGAATTGTATGGCACAAAGTGCGGCGAAACGATTTCGGGCGGTGATTGAACCTCTGAGCGGAAACCTGGGGTGGATGGTGGCGCGGCTTCCGTTCGAGGTGGAATCGGCCTGGAAGACGATGGTGCGGCTGCGGGTGAAGGTTGAGGTGGGTGGAGAGGTGTTTCGGACTTCGCTGTTTGCCTATGCGGGACAGAGGGGGCACTTTGTTCTGGTGAACAAGAGGATGCAGAAGGCGGCCGGCGCAGGGAAGGGCGCGATGGTGGATTTTACGATTGCGCCGGACCTTGAGGAGCGTAAGCCGCCGGTTCCTTCGGAGCTGGCGAAGCTGCTGAAGACGCAGAAGAGATTGGCGAAGTGGTTTGAGGGACTGAGTGAGCCGACGCGGTGGGAGATCAGCAAGTGGATTGACGGGGTGAAGAGCGCGGAGGCTCGACGGCGGCGGACGGAGCAGATGGCCGAGCGGTTGATGTTGACGATGGAGGGGGAGAAGGAGTTGCCGCCGGTGATCGAGGCGGCGTTTCGCAGGAGTCCCGCTGCTCGGAAGGGCTGGGAGGCGATGACGGAGGGGAAGCGGCGATCGAGCCTGATGGCGGTCTTCTACTACCAGAGTCCGGAGGCCAGGGAGAAGCACGTGAGGAAGCTGGTGGAGGAGTGTTTGGAGGCGGCAGGGAAGTGAGCGGGCCGGACTTGAGTGGACCGGACTTGAACGGGCTAGTCTTGAGCGGGCTAGTTCTTGAGCGGGCTAGTATCACGACCGCATGAGTTTGTACTTTAGCTTGAGTCTGGCTTTCTTCCGCATAAATTTCCAGTCGATAGTGGTCTTGGCGTGGTTGGTGCACTGGTTCCATGCGTCCGTTTGTTGGATGAGTTCTGCGATGCTTGCGATCCGCCGCTTGCCAAGACACTGCCTGCTGAAGAGTCCGATTTCTATCTCGGCC
>JBDTEQ010000147.1:0-13010 GCA_039922475.1 Edaphobacter sp. | reverse complement strand
CGGGCTGGTTGAAGTGAGAGTGGACGCTGGCTACGACGATGTCCATCTGGGCGAGGGTGGAGTCGTCCAGGTCGAGCGAGCCGTCCGCGAGGATGTCGACTTCGATGCCCGGCAGGACGCGGATCTTCCCTTCAAGTTCTACTTGAAGTTGAGCGTCTATTTCGCGGATTTGTCTGATGTGAGCGAGAGCTCGCTTGTCGTCGAGGCCGTTGGTCATGGCGAGGTTTTTGCTGTGGTCGGTGATGGCGATGTAGGCCATGCCGCGGGCCATGGCAGCTTCGGCCATCTGACGGATGGTGTCGCGTCCGTCAGTGGCGTTGGTGTGCATGTGAAGGTCGCCGCGGATGTCGGCGAGGGTGATGAGGTGGGGGAGGGTGTGGCGCGCCGCAGCTTCGAGCTCGCCTGAGTTTTCGCGGAGCTCGGGGGGAATGTAGTCGAGGTCGAGGGCGTTGTAGATCTCGGTTTCTGTGGCGGCGGCGATGATGACGTTGTCTTCGACGCGGAGGAGAGCGTACTCGTTGAGGGTGAGGCCGCGTTTGATGGCGCGCTGGCGGAGGGCGACGTTGTGCATCTTGCTGCCGGTGAAGTATTGCAGGGCCGCTCCGTAGCCGCTGCGGGGGAGAAGACGGACGTCAACCTGGAGATTGTTGCGAAGAGTGAAGCTGACCTTGTTCTGGCCCTTGGCGATGAGCTTGTCGATGAGGGGGAGCGCGGCTACGTGTTCGACTGCCGCGGCGACGACGTCGGGTTCGCAGGCGGGGCCGGTGACGAGGAGGTCGAGGTCGCCAACGGTTTCGCGTCCGCGGCGTAGGGAGCCGGCTGGAGTGATCTCGTCGATACCGGGGAAGGCGCGGATGAGGTCCATGATGATGTCGGCGTGGTGCTGGGCCTTGTCGATGCGAAAGCGGCTGGAGTTTTTGCGGTGATCTTCGATGCCTTTGAGGAGTTTGGTGACGAATTTTTCTCCCATGCGCGGGAGCTTGGTGAGGTGGCCGGCTTTTGCTGCGGCTTCGAGGCCATCGATGTCGCAGACCTGACAGGCGGACCAGACGAGAGCGACGGTTTTGGGGCCCATGCCGGGGAGACGGAGGAGCTCGAGCATGGTGGGCTTGTATTTTTGCAGAAGCTCTTCGCGGAGTGGCATGGTTCCGGTAGCGAGAAGAGCCTGGATGTTGGCGACCATGCCTTTGCCGATGCCGGGGATGGCGAGGAGCTGTTTGGGATCTTCGGCGATGGCGGAGAGCTGGGTGGTTTGCTGCTCGACGGCCTCGGCTGCGCGGCGGTAGGAGCGGATGCGAAAGGGATCTGCGGCATCGATCTCGAGGAGGGAGGCAGTTTCGTCGAGGAATCGGGCGATCGAGATATTGTCCATGGGTTGTGCTCAGAGTCCGCTGAAGGATGCGGTCACTGAGCCAGTATGCAACAGGTGAGAGGGGGACTCAAGGCAAAGCCACGCCGGATCGTAACGGATGCAGCAGCCACCGACCCGGAGCCAGAGCTACAGATTCGCGTGATGGGACTGGGTCGGTTGATTTGTTGGATTCACTTCGTGGTCGATCTCCTTCAGACGGGAGACTTGGTCGGCCTGAGGCCCCTTTGTTCCCTGAATGATATCGAACTCAACCTCATCCCCTTCTTTAAGGCTTTTGTAGCCCTCGCGCTGGATGGAACTGTAGTGAACGAAGACGTCGGCTCCACCGTCGTGGCCGAGGAAGCCGTAGCCCTTTGCGTTGTTGAACCACTTTACGATGCCTTTGTATTGTGCCAATTGAGAGACTCCTTTTCTTGCTGTTCGAGAACGACTGCCTGCCGCGAAGTGAGAGTGCTTCAACGGTAGTGACGTTTCAACAAACTGTGACGCAAAAGGAGCAAGGGGAGTTTTCTGGAGATTCGGAACGGAGGTCTCTTTTTTACAGGAAGGTGAGGTTTTGGTGGATCAATTGCTTGGTGTGTGAGTGTTAGAGGCGTCCAGCGCGCCGTGCGGAGTCGTAGAGCAGGAGACCGATGAGGGTTTTGCCGTCGTGGATCTTATTGGCGGCTGCGAGAGCGAGTGCCTGGGAGAGTTTGAGGCGGAAGACCTGGATATTTTCGTCGGGCTCGGGCGTGGCCGTGCCTTCGCGGATGTCGCGCGCGAGGTAGAGCTGCATCCATTCACCGAGGAAGCCAGGGCTGGCAAAGTATCTGGTGAGGAGAGTCCAGCGCTTGGCACGGTAACCGGTCTCTTCGATGAGTTCGCGTTTGGCGGCGGCGAGGGTCGCTTCGCCGGGTTCGACACGGCCTGCGGGGAGTTCGATGAGGGTTTGGCCCGTGGCGTGGCGGTACTGTCGCTCGAGGATGATGTCTGGATCGCCGGGGTCGGTGGATTCGTCGACGGCGAGGATGACGATGGAGCCGTTGTGGCGGATAACGTCGCGGGTGTTGATGTGGCCGCCGGGCTCCTGAACCTTGTCGGTGAAGACGGAGAAGACTTTGCCCTTATAGGCGAGTCTGGAGGAGATGACGCGGGGTTTGGCGGAGGTTTTCCTGCGAGTGGGGGAGGGAGTGGATGTCTTTCTTTTGTCAATCATAGGGCTAAAGTATCATCCTGCATCTAGACTTAGGTGGTGGGCATCCAAACGGGGTGCTCCGAAAATTGACTTTGCGTGGACGCGAGAGCACCGCGGTCTCGTGGATTGAGGATTGGCCTGAATGAGTTCTGAGTGTTTTCCGATCACGGTGTTGCCGCATGTTTCTGCTCTGTATCGCGATTATCTTGCGATGACGGAGAGTGATGCTGACGCAGGAGTTCGGCGATGGTATGGGACGGAACCGTTTGAGGGGCGGTGGATTGGGAGGCAGGCTGCGGGGTTTGATAGCGCGCAAGCTGGACGACTGGCCGATCTGCTGGACGGGCAGGCTGTGAAGTTTGGTGCGGGGGATGCCGCGAAGGCAAATATTGCGAAGCTGCGGGCCGGCGCGCGGGCGGTGGTGACGGGACAGCAGGTGGCACTGTTTGGCGGGCCACTGTTGACGATTTTGAAGGCGGCTACGGCGGTGGCTCGCGCGAAGGAAGCGACTGCGACGACTGGTGTAGCGCATGTGCCGGTGTTCTGGATGGCGACGGAGGACCATGACCTGGCGGAGGTGGACCAGGTGTCGCTGCTGACGAAGAGTTCGGTGGAGACGCTGCGGGCTGGATTGAAGGTGGCGTATGCGGTGCCGGTGGGTGGAGTGGTGCCGGGGCCGGAGATCGATGCGGTGCTGGAACGGGCGAGCGAGTTACTGGAGTTTGCTCCCGTGAGTGAGTTGTTGCGGGAGTGCTATGCAGAGAAGGACGGGCAGAGGCCCACGCTTGCGCTGGCGTTCGGACGACTGATTGCGCGAATATTTGCAGAGCAGGGTTTGGTGGTGATTGATGCTGGGGTGCGCGGATTTCATGCGCTAGGTGCGGAGACGCTGCGATATGCGATTGAGCATGCAGAGGAGTTGCAGGCGGCGCTGATTGCTCGTGGCGAGGAGTTGGTGAAGGCGGGATACCATGCGCAGGTTCTGGTGGCTGCGGGTGGGTCGATGCTGTTTCTGCTGGATGAGACGACGGGGGAGCGGGTAGCTCTGCGACGTATGGCTTCTGCCGATGGCGTTGCGCAGTGGAAGGCTGGAGGGCGAGTTTATTCCGCAGCGGAGTTGATTGTAATTCTGGAGATGGCGCCCGAGAGGCTGAGTCCGAATGCGCTGTTGCGGCCTGTGTTTCAGGATACCGTGCTGCCCACCGCCGCTTATGTGGGTGGACCGGCGGAGATTGCATACTTTGCGCAGAGTGCGGTGTTGTATGAGGCGATCTTCGGAGTAGGACGGATTACTCCAGTGCTGCCGCGGTTGACCGCAACTCTGCTGGAGCCAGCGATTGCTGGGGCGATGGATAAGGACGAGGTGCAGCTTCCGGATGCCATGACGACGGCGGAGGAGTTGGCGCAGCGGCTGGGTGCACGAGCGATGCCGATGGAAGGGAAGCGGAGGCTCGCGGCCGTGGGGAATGCGATGGAGACAGAGCTTGCGGCGTTGACGGAGTACATGGCGGGGATGGACGCATCGCTGGGGCGGGCGGCGGAGGTTTCGGGATCGAAGATGCTGTACCAGATGACCCGGCTGCGAAGGATGGCGGCTAAGTTTGAGCTGCAGAAGGAGACGAGCCTGCGGAAACATGCCGGGGCGATTACGCTGAACGTGTTTCCGCACGGGCATCCGCAGGAGCGCGTGGTGGCTGGGGTGTGGTTTATGGCGAAGTATGGGGAGGGATTGGTGGAGCGGCTGGTGGGGGTGGCGGCAAACCAGTGTCCTGGTCATGTGGTGGTGCGGCTTTAGCGTTTGAGTGGATGAATACGAAGACATCGAGATTGACGTCGCCTCAAGAAACGCCGAAGAGATGGCAGCACAGACGGGCAACTTGGACTTCATTGTCAATACCGTTGCGGTTCCGCACGACCTCGATCCTTTTCTCTCTGCTCAGGCTCAATGGCTCAATAGTCCACGAGAATGCGCAATTGAGAACGACTCATGGACTCTTTCTTAGACCGAGTTTCGCTGCGAGAGCTTTCCCATTTCTGACTCCGCCTACAGTTCCTTGTTAGCAGCCGAAGTCACTGGAAGCAGTATCTTCAGCCTTGATGCATCTGCCCGCCATATCGTTACGTCAATTGCCAGGGACGCCAACGTGCTGGTTTCTCTCAGTCCCCTGGCTGAGTTTGGGAGATTTTCCGGTTTGCGCGATTGCCAGTTGGGCGACCGGAAGGCGCGCCGGCGAGCAGGAAACATAGTCCACTCCCAGAGACTGGAAGAAATGGATGGAATCCGGATCTCCGCCGTGCTCGCCACAAACCCCGATTTTGATGGCAGGATTCAACGAGCGGACGCTTTTGATCGCCATCTCCATGAGGTATCCGACGCCTTCGCGGTCGATCGTGATAAATGGATCCGCTTTCAGAATTCCCTGTTCCAGATAGCTGTCGAGATAGCTGCGCGAATCATCCCGGGAGAATCCGAAAGTCATCTGGGTAAGATCGTTAGTGCCGAACGATATGAAATCTACATGTTTCGAAATCGGACCTGCACATACCGCAGCACGCGGAAGTTCAATCATGGTCCCCACACGATAGGAGACGCTTCTTCCTTCGGCGGAGAAGATCTCTAAAGCTGTTCTGTGGATCAGTTGAGCCAAAACACCCATCTCCTCTTCTGAAGAGACAAGGGGAACCATAATTTCCGGACTCGGCTCGAAGCCTTCGCGAGCAACGACAAGTGCCGCCTGAAGGATGGCGCGAACCTGCATATGCAGGATTTCAGGATAGGTCAGGCTGAGTCGGCACCCGCGGTGACCCATCATCGGATTCGACTCGTTCAGCATTTGGACACGACGGCGAATTGCCTGGAGCGAGACGCATTGTTCCCAGTTTTCGTCCGCTCGCGCATCCTTCATCTCTATATCAATCTCTGCCACTGAAGGAAGGAATTCGTGAAGCGGAGGATCAAGCAGGCGGATCGTGACCGGCAGCGGTGACATGGTCCGGAATAGCTCTTCAAAGTCCTGCTGCTGAATCGGAAGAAGGACATCGAGAGCTTCGATACGATCTGCGGAACCCGCGGCGAGGATCATTTTCCGGAAATGACCAAGACGATCGGCCGCGAAAAACATGTGCTCGGTGCGGCACAGACCTATGCCGGTAGCTCCCGCCGCCCGAGCCAAGGTCGCATCCGCGGGTGTATCCGCGTTAGCGCGAACGAGGCAGGTGCCAGCTTCACGTGCCCACGCAAGAAGGCGATCCAACTCCGGGTGCTCGTCGCTTGCAGGCCGCATGGGCAACTTGCCCTCGAAGACGCGCCCTGTGCTTCCTTCCAGCGACAGCCAATCTCCTTCGCTGAAGACCTTGTCGCCAATTCGGACCGTTCCCGCTTTGTCATTGAACGAAATCTCTTTCGCGCCAGTGATGCAGCATTTGCCCATCCCTCTGGCGACGACGGCGGCGTGACTGGTGGCGCCACCGCGAGCCGTGAGGAACCCCGCCGATACAGCCATTCCGTGGATATCGTTGGCAGTCGTCTCTTCAGTCAGGAGGATGACGGCTTCCCCGCGTTTAGCCATCTCGACGGCACGGTTGGAGGAAAACGCGATGACCCCTGCGGTGGCTCCCGGCGATGCAGGCAGACCGGAGGTCAACATAACTGGCTCACCGGCAGAGAGATCGAGTTGAGGAGAAAGGATCTCAATAAGGTTCGATGTCTTCACTCTGGCAAGAGCCTCTTCGCGCGTAATCAGGCCTTCGCCCGCCATATCGACAGCCGCTTTCACCGATGCCAGAGCCGACAGTTTCGCGGCCCGTGTCTGCAGAAGGAAGAGCTTTCCGCCTTCCACGGTGAACTCGAAGTCTTGCACATCTCGATAGTGCTGCTCGAGCCGCGCTACCAGCAGCATGAGTTCGTTGTATACGGCAGGCATCCGGGTGGAGAGGTCGGAGATCGAAACGGGAGTGCGTACGCCGGCAACGATGTCTTCTCCCTGGGCATTCGAAAGAAATTCTCCGAAAACGCCGACTGTTCCTGTCAGAGGGTTACGCGTAAAGCCGACGCCGGTCCCGCTATCCGTGCCACGATTCCCGAACACCATCGACTGCACCGTAACGGCCGTGCCCATCGCTTCCGGAATGTGATTCAACATGCGATAGTAGCGGGCTCTTTCGCTTCGCCAGGACCGGAACACAGCTTCGATCGCCATCCCGAGCTGTTCCTGCGGATCCTGAGGAAATGGGGTGCCCGTGTGCTGAAAAATGACCAACTTGAAAGCCTCTACCGCGAGACATAACTCCTCCTCGGTGAGCTCTTCAGAATCAGTCTCTCCCTGTCTGCTGAGCTTGAGAGCCTGATCAAAGGCGGTCTTCGGCACTTCAAGCACGACAGATCCAAACATTTGCAGCAGGCGCCGGTACGAGTCGAGTGCGAACCGTTTCGATCCGCTCTTTGCGGCGAGCCCTCGAATGCACTCGTCGTTCAGGCCCACATTGAGGATTGTGTCCATCATTCCCGGCATCGAGATCGGGGCACCGGAGCGGACGCTGACCAGCAAAGGATTATCGGCATCGCCAAACCTCTTACCCGCATCCTGTTCCAGCCATGTAAGAGATCGCGCGATCTCCTTTGAAAGCTCTATCGGCAGAGTTCCGCATTCCAGATACGATCGACATACGTCCGTCGAGATCGTAAAGCCTGGAGGCACAGGCACCGCCAACATTGTCATCTCCGCCAGGCCCGCTCCCTTTCCACCCAGGATCTCGCGCATGGATCCATCCCCATCAACCACGTCGCTTCCAAATCGGTACACTCGCTTCGCAATATTGCTCATTGGTAGAACCTCTATGTGAGCTAGCCGGAGCGCAATCTGACACTCCATCGGTCGCTGAACTACGCCCCGCAATAGAACCGTAGCTTGCCAGGACCCGAGTCGCAAGGAGCCCCTGTCCGATTCGGTCGAGGGCCGTAGCGACCTGATGTTCGAGTGGGCTATAGTAGCGCCACATGTCAAAAAAAACGGATGAATCGATGCTTGTACAAAGGCTGGAGCGTGCCCTCGTGGAGAGAGATGTCCGGACAGGCTTCGCTCTTCTCGACAAAACGCTCGCACTGACTGGCGGGCTCAACCTCAACAAACCTGACGCCATCTCTCTTTTTCTGTGTATGGCGCAATGGACCGACCTTGGTTATCGGAATCTCTCTTTCTTCGACGGGGTCGTAGACAACACGCAGGATTTGGATCGAGCTCGGCTTCCATTGCTCGACTATTTGAAACTCAGGATGGCCGAGGCTTTCAGGGCTCTCGCTGCCGAGCATCCCGAGGAATCAATTGCCGCTCTTGATCTCGTACTTCGCGCCGGCGAGAATCTTTTGCCCGAGTACCTCGTGTTCCTCGCTAATTTCTGGAAGGGGCGCGCGCACCGGAAGCGAGGCGATTACGAACACGCAAGCCTTCACATCGCGGCCGCACGCGCCGCAGCCGAGCGAGTTGGAGCGCCTCGACTGGTAGCGGTTACCAAGATCCATGAAAGCTGGCTCGCCTTCCAGAAAGGAGAGCGCCACAACGCCTTCAGGCTACTCGATGAAGCGGAGGTAGAGCTCAGGCCTACCGGTCACGCTCTGTCTCTGGGAAACATCGAGTCGGCCCGGGGCCGGTTCGTTCGAAGGTCAGGAGAGTATCGGCGCTCACTCGGGCACTTCGAGGCCGCTATTGCGATTTACACGAAGAGTTGCCCTAATCATCCAAACCTGGCACGGGCGCTCGTAAATGCAGCGTATGTGAAACGCCTCATCGCCCTGGATCTACAGCCGCGCAAGAGCAACGGTCATGCCCTCGGCGCGACCCACGCCCGATATCTGCAGATTTCGAAAGAGGCTTTAGATCTATTGGAAAAAGCAGGAGATATCTATGCACTTCATCACCATCAGGGCGGAACGGGTTCGGTACTTGTCAATGCGGCCCATCTCCATCTGGAACGTGGAGATATTGACCGCGCTGTGACCGAGGCTCAACGCGCATTCATTCTGGGCGAAAAGAACCGTGATCAGATACTGATGGCCCGTGCAAGAGTTGCACAGTCTGCCGTCCAACTTGCGCAATCGGATGAGCAACTCGGCGATGCGCAGGATGTCTCCCACCATGCCAATCTGGCCTGTCAGTATGCTGAGGAGGCGATTGAACTGGCACTGCACACGCAAAATAAACGCCTGCTGGCTGAGACCTACATCGCAAGGGGAGCTGCAGCGGCAGATGACCACTTTCAGGATTGGGAAGTTGCCAAAGAGTTCGCTGCGAAAGGAGCGGCGCTGCTGGGTCGGGACGATCGCGACCATTTGTACAAGGAATTAGGAGATCTGAAGGCGAAGATTCTTGGATCGACCGGAATCGATCAAACCTTACGACTCTGGTCTGCCGGACAGCTTGGCAACAAGACTTTCCAACAAATACAGGAAGAATTCGCCGAGTTAGTTATACCCAAAGTGTGGCTAAACGTAGGGAGAAATGTAAGTCTCGTGTCTCAGAAACTGAGCATCTCCCCCAAAAAAGTCCGCCGCATCCTTCGTAACGCAAATAGATTGACAGGGAGTCAGGATGAACTGATGTAGCCGTGATTGTTCACCTTAAAGGTCATTCACCTTGAGAGTATGGGTGGCATGAAAGCACAATCGAAAAGCGCGTTCTTAAAATATATGCTCGCACCTATCGGCCTCGTTATATTTGGATCCGTGTGGGGCCACGCTGCCCTTCATCGGAATACTGACTAGCCCATCGCAACTGCAATGATTGTCGCGCTCCTGGCGGGGCTATCTGCGATCTTTGGCGGGTATTCTCAAGAAAGGTGGGTTAGCCAAAGCGTGTCTCGATAGTCCATGCAGCCAGAATAGTTGCCCCGCGTCATCTCGACGCTGTCGAAGTTCATGCAAGGGCCGGACTTGGGTATCTTGGTCATCGTGAATGCGGGCTTCGTCAATCAATGTGCGATTGCATGGTTAGCTGGAATCCAGAAATTCCGATCCTGCACTGAGCGGGGGTGGCCTCTCCGATTGCCATTAGTGGGGCAATTGTGCGTCCACCAGCGCCGATACGAGGAGGTCAAGATCGGCGGGGTTGACATCACTCACGGCGACGATGCGTAGGTCCTTCGTCATCGCCCGATGAATGGCAAAGCCGGACCGGACTCCGGACAGCGACCTGATAGTAGGGCCGCCGGATCGCTGGGTAAGGAAGACAGAGACCTCGTGCTTGTGGATGGTGAAGAGGAGCAACGCCGCGGGCTGTCCGTTGAGGTAGGCGAGATCGCCACCCTTGAGGGTCGTATCTGCGGGAAGAACATCTGGCAGGTTGAAGCTGAAGGGAAGCTTGCCTTGAAACCAGGGCTTCACGGTGTGGCGGTCAGTCGATATGACTTCGGGAGAAGCGCCGCTGGAGAGTGCGGCAAGGTGCTGATCGAGCAATTCAGTGGAGAGTGTATTGGCTTGGTGAATTTGGCGCCAACCAATCAGCGATACCGCAAGCACAAGTGCTGCGGCGATTGCAGACCACGCAACCGGGCGAAACGAATAGATGCGCACAATTCTTTTCGGTTCTTGCTGACGGAGTTGCGTGGTCAGGCGGGCGAGTGCTTCTGGGGGAGCGGCGAATCGTTGCGCAGAGCGGGCTGTGGCGTGTTTCAACTGCGTCGCAGAGAGTACGCGCAACGCGCATGGATGGCAATCGGTTAGATGTTGCTGAATCTCGTAAGCCTCGCTGGATAATAGCTCTCCATCGATGAAGGCACTGAGTTGATCCGGCCCGAGATGTCCGTTGGCTGGTGTCGTTTGAGTCATAGCGATTCCCCAAGTTGCAGTTTCAACTGGTGATGAAGAGTGCGCCGAGCGCGAGAGATGCGCGACATGACCGTGCCGATCGGGACATCGAGAATCTGTGCAATGTCCTTGTATTTAAGCTCCTCTACATCGCACAGCAGTAAAACCTCCCGAAGGTTTGGGTGGAGTTGATCGAGGGCTCGGTTGACGACGGCTTGGTTGTCGAGACGGAGAAGGTGATCTTCCGGGGTCGGACTTGCGTCGGTGGTGTCGGGCCGGTCGGGAAGGTCTTCCAGAAAAACTGTGCGTGAGACTGCGATGCCGGTGCGTGAGGTAAGGAATGTGTTTCGAAGGATACGGAATATCCAGGCCTTGAAGTTAGTGCCTGCCTGAAAGGAGTCGAATGCTCGAAGCGATTTGGAAATTGCTTCCTGCACTAGGTCTTCCGCGTCTGCATGGTTGCGGCTGAGCCAGAATGCGTGGCTATAGAGCGAGGGCAATAGAGGTAGCGCAAGTTCTTCGAACGATGAGCTATTGACGTGAGAGGACATGAAGCGAAGTTCCTCGGAGTATCTGTGGCGGGGCCCGGCGGTACAAAGAAGTCGACGAGATGGTCTTGAGCATACGACACACTCACGTAAACCAAATTGCAGACGGTTTATTCCATTCTATTTATTTTCGGGTTACGGAGAATAAACGCGGGCTTCGGCAGTTCTCCCTGGTGCAGGCAATCAGAACCTATGGAGCTCGAGATGAATCGGTTTAGCGAAGACAAAGTAATGCAGGACGACCAAGCGCAGCCTGCAGGTGACGGAATCGACAGGCGTAATTTTCTGGGGTGTATGGCGTGGGCGGGCGCGGGACTGCTTTGGACAATGTCGGGTGGAGTTCCGACATCCAGGCTACTGGCTCAAACAGTGAAGGCCCGTGGTGCGGGGCTAGGAAAGTTCGAGGACTTCTCCTTCGTCCAGATCAGCGATAGCCATATCGGCTTCAACAAAGGTGCAAATCCGGATGTAACGGGAACGCTGCAAAAAGCCATCGATAAGATCAGTATCTCCCCGTCAGGCATGAGGGCGCCAGACTTCATGATTCATACCGGCGACATTACGCAGAACTCGAAGGCTGCAGAGTTCGATACGGCTGTGCAGGTGATTAAGGGCGCGAAGGTTGGAGAGGTGTTTTACGTTCCGGGCGAGCATGATTTTTCGCTCGATGATGGTGCGCTGTACAAGCAACGGTTCGGCAAGGGCACTGTTGGGAATGGCTGGTATAGCTACAACCACAAGGGCGTTCACTTCGTTGGACTGAACAACTGCGTGCAGGTCGATGCGATGGGAAATCTTGGCGCGGAACAGCTTGCGTGGCTTACGTCGGATCTCGTGGGCTTGAGCGCTTCAACGCCGATTGTAGTTTTCGCGCATATTCCTTTGTGGATGGTCTACGAGAAGTGGGGCTGGGGAACGGCTGATGGTGCGCAGGCGCTGACCCTGCTGAAACGCTTTGGCTCAGTCACCGTATTGAACGGCCACATTCATCAGGTCGTGCAGAAAGTAGAAGGCAACGTTGCGTTCCACACCGCGATGGCTACGGCATTTCCGCAGCCTGCACCGGGAACTGCGCCGAACCCCGGACCGATGGCTGTTCCTGCCGGCAAGCTGCAGAGCGTGCTAGGTGTAACCAATGTCAAGGTCGTTCGCGGACACAGCCACCTCGCCGTGGTCGATCATTCGCTTGCGGAGGGTGCTTGAAACACCTTGCGACAGTTATTGTGTTGTCTGCCGCTGCCCTGAGCGGGCTAGCGTTTGTACATCCTTTTGGCAATCCGCGCGTCGAGCCTGCAGATGGGCTCGACGCGCTGCTGCGAAACGCCAATATGACTGCGGATACGAAGAGGGTTCTTGTCACGAAGTGCGCTGACTGTCATTCGAACGAGACGCGGTGGCCGGTCTACGCACGACTGGCGCCGGGGTCCTGGCTGATCGAACGGGATATTGTTGAGGCGCGCAAGAAGATGAATCTCTCGAATTGGGAGAAGATTCCGGCTGATACGCAGGCTGTACTGGTCGGACAGATGATCCACGAAGCGAAGGATGAGGAAATGCCACCTCTGCAATACCGTCTTCTACATTGGGATTCCAGACTGACCCCCACGGATGTCGTAAAACTTTCGAGGATGGAAAGCGGTGGTCAACAGGAAGCTAGCTCGAGTGGAGCCGGTGATGCCGTACATGGTCAGGCCGTATTCGAGAAGCGGTGCACTGGTTGCCATGCGATGGGGGAAAGCCGGGAAGGACCGATGCTCGACGGAGTCTTTGGCAGGAAAGCTGGAAGCATAGCAGGGTTCGACTACTCGGCTGGGTTGAAAAACTCTGGGATCACGTGGGATGAAACTACGTTGGAAAAGTGGCTCCAGGACCCAGACCTGTTAGTGCCTAACAACAAGATGGACTTCCATGTTCCGAAGACTGAAGAGCGTTTGGATCTGATTGCCTACCTCAAGCGGCAAAAGGTTCAGTACTAGTATCACGACCGCATGAGGGAATCTCTGCACAAGTTCTGCGACCGCTGGCTGATTGATTAATCTGATAGTCGAGGGCGTTTATCGATGAGTCAGCGGACGTTTGCGAGTCAGGCGGAGTTTGAGAAGTACGGTCGTAAGAGTC
>JBDTEQ010000146.1:0-6996 GCA_039922475.1 Edaphobacter sp. | reverse complement strand
AATTCACTTCAAGTTTCATATACCAGTAGCATAGACGATTTCGCGCGATTAAAAGTTCATTGGCAAAGGGATTAACGTTTCCCCTGCAGGGTTACGCCGGTACCGGCTTTTCGGCGGGCCCGCTTGGCCGCAACCTCGCGCATCTCCCGGCCAAGGCTGGTGCGGTTCATCACCGCCTGCTGCCCGATGCTGATCAGATTTCCCACCGCCCAGTAAAGTGCAAGTCCGGAGCCATACGTCCATGTAAAGTAGCCGGAGATCGCCGGCATCATGAACGCCATCATCTTCTGCTGCTGCGGATCGACGCCCGGAGACGGGGTATAGAACTGCACCAGAAACTGGCTGATGACCATCGCGATAGGCAGAATATGCCACGGATCGGGAGCCTGCAGATCGGGCAGCCACAGCCAGTGCGCCTGGCGAAGCTCCACCACACGCGGCAACATCGTAAAGAAAGCATAAAGAAGAGGCAGCGTGATCAACGTCGGAATGCAGCCGCCGAACATGTTCACTCCGTTGTCCTTCTGGAGCTTCATGATCTCGGCGTTCATCTCGTTCTTCTTCGGATCGGTGGCCTTGTACTTCTTGTACTTCTCCTTGATCTCAGTCATCTGCGGCTGAATGCGCTGCATCTTCAGGCCGTTTTGCATTGTCTTGATGCGGAAGGGCAGCATCAGTACATTGATCAGGACCGTAAGGATGATGATCGCCCAGCCCCACGAACCCGACCATGTGGAGACCATGTGGTTATGGATGAACTGCAGCGAGAGGAAGAGATATTTTCCGATCAAGCCCCAGAAACCGAACTCCAGCAACGGCTCCAGCGTGACCTTCGGGTTCGCGGCGCGTACGGCCTTCAGAACGCTGATCGCCTTGGGCCCAACATAGATCCGAGCCTGCGTATTCCCGCTGGTGTCGCCCAGCGCCGCGCCTAGAATCGGCACTTCGATCGAGCCCTTGGCGGGCGAACCGCTGCCGATGCCGGTGCGATGAATCGTCCTGGCTACATCGAGCTGATTGTTCAGTGTGACGATAGTAGCTGTCTCGGGACTTTCCGGAAGGAAGATAGCCGCGAAGAAAGGATCGCTGACACCGGCCCAGTCAAACGGCCCATTGATCGTGTCGCCGCCAGAAACCTTCTTGGCCGCGACATGCTCGTCCTTGCTGTTGCGGAAGCTGTCGAACTGCGCGCCGCCGTAGGACTGTGCGTCGTCCTGATCGCCGAAGCCGCCCGGCCAGCTTAGAAGTGCGCGCAGGGGCGCACCCTTGCGAGTCACCTGGACGTCGGCGTGGAGGACGTAGGTCTCATCGAAGGAGAACGTCTTGGTTGCCTGCACATCGCCATTCGAATATTTGAACGTCACCGTAGCCGGCGCAGCCACCTGGCCTGTCGCCGAAGGCACAAAGAGCGCCTGACTTAGCGTCACACCCACCAACCCGTTCACTGTGGAGACGGTTCCTCCGGAGGTAGTGCTGTCCGCCGGAACCTCTTCGTTCCCTTGCGTGTAGGTGAACGTGTCCGGCCCGGTCGCAGTCACGACATAGGTTCCGTCGTAGGTCTTGTCGCCTACTCCAGCGATCGCAACCGCCTGTCCATTCAGACTCGCCGGCAGGTTCCCTGCTGTAGTCACCGTGATCAGATTTCCACGCCGTGACGCCGACTTGACCGACATGCTCGAACCGTCATACGTATAGAGCGACATCGGATAGCCGAACAGCTTCGCCGCCTGATCATGCACCAGGTTCAGAGGCTTGCCGTCCGAACCCTTGAAGTTCTTCAGTATCCAGCTCTTCACCTCCCCGCCGCGATTGGTAAAGGTAATGCGGTAGAGTTCATTCTCGATCGTAGTCGTCGTCTCGCCGGAAGCCTGAACGGTAGCGACAGCATGGGCGGCATGTGCAGCGGCCCGAGAAGCAGCCGGAGAGGCAGCCTGGACAGCGAACGGAGCAGCAGCCGGAACCTCGGCAACAGGAGAAGCAGCCGGCGAGCTCGATGGTTCAGCCTTCTGCGCGGCCGTAGTGGAGGCTGCGTTCGGTGACACCGTCGAAGGGTTCGACTTCGCACGAAAGTACTGCATGCCAAAGAAGACGGTGACCAGGACGAGCATCATGACGAGGAGCGACTTGTTCTCGCCGCCGCCTTGCTGATTTGGGTTTTTGAACTCTGCCAAAAGAAACTTCCTATTCTTGAATGAAGGTCAGGCTGACCCCGCGCGGATATAAGGGCGCAGGCTCTATGGTAAATGGTCTCCGTGAATGGTGACGGATGGGGCTGAATCGGAGTTTCGCATCGGCACCGGATCGAGGCCGCCCTTGGCGAACGGATGGCACCGTCCAAACCGCCGCAGTGCCAGCCACGAACCCTTCAAAACCCCGAACCGCACCAGCGCAACATACGCATACTCCGAGCACGTCGGCAGATACAGGCACTCCGACGGGCTGAAGGCATGAAGGATCGGCGACAAAACAGACTTGTAGAGCCCGTAGGTAAATCGGATCGCGAGGCTGGGTTCAGGTTCGCGCATCGTCTCCGTCAACACTTCGAGTCTCGGAACGCGCCACGGAAGCCCCTCTCTGCTGTCTCTCCACCGCGCTCTGGATCGCCCGAAACACCTGCGCCACCTCGCGTTCCAGGCTGCCAAACTCCAGGTCGATCACACTTCGCTTCGGATGCAGCACCACATCCACCGGAGTCGTCAGCGCGGAAAGATTATGCCGCACCGCCTCCCTCATGCGCCGCTTGATGCGGTTGCGATCCACCGCTTTGCCCATCACCTTGCCAACCGTAAGCCCCACCCGCGGACTCGAGGCCTCCGCATCCCGCAACGCCGTCCCATCCGCGCCAAGCTTCGGCCGAACCACAAAAAAATACGCCATCTGTTTGGAAAACTGTTTGCGGCTGGCCTTGTACACACGCTGATAGTCCGCATGTTTGCGAAGCCGGAAGATGATCGATCCCTGCGTCATGGCTCCCCAAGCTGTTCTTCGATCGACCGCGTAAACTCCGTCTCTTCAGCTCCCGTATGCAGCGTCGTCACCGTCTCAATCAGTGCGATCCACGTCTCCTCGGTCGCAGCCGTATTGTGCCGAACGCCGCGCGGCACCACAAAGAACTCGCCCTCGCGCACCGACACCGGCCCTCCATCGGCCTCACCCCGGCCAATGCACAGCACCCCGCGCAGCACGAAGAACATCTCGTCCTCAAGCTCGTGGCTGTGCCAGGGAAACTCCCCCAGCACCTTTGCCACTTTGATGTATTGATTGTTGACCTGGCCAACAACTCGCGGCGACCAAAGCTCCTCAAGAGCGGAACACGCCAGTTCCAGAGAGATCGGGGCTTTTTGCTCTTCGAATTTTGGGCTCGAAGGCATCGTGAGGGAAGAACTAGTCGCGGAAACCTGCGCTGACGGCGATCTTATGACGGCCCTTGGCGCGACGGCGGTTCAGCACTGCGGCACCGGCCTTCGTCTTCATACGGGAGAGAAACCCGTGGGTCTTGGCGCGGTGACGGCGGTTAGGTTGAAAGGTACGCTTCGGCATAACAAAAACTCCTGCGGCAGGAGACAGCTCCTGCTCAAACTTTTAGCGATAGCAGCAATCTCTGAGTATACCCGAACCAGCCCGATTTTCACAGCCAACCCCAGGCGTCCTTTCAAACCCCCGGGAATCTACGATTACACAGAGGACATTCGAAAATAAGCACCGAAGCACGCATCGACTACCCCGCCTTCAACCAGTTCGCACCCGCCGCAACTGCAGCTCTCTCAGCACTCAGCAAAGCAGCCTCCGACTCAGGCCTCGACAAGCAGCTCATCGAGCTGATCAAGATCCGCGCCTCGCAGATCAACGGTTGCGCCTTCTGTCTCCAGTACCATCTCAACGTCGTGCGCAAAACAAATCTGATTTCTATAAGAAGTGTCATCCTGAGCGCAGACTCTCGCAGCTTTATCGCGAGAGGCGGAGCCGAAGGACCTGCGGTTTGCTCCTGGTGCCACTCTCGTCTTGCCCCATTTGCGGCAACACCCTGTGCTCTATATTCTCACCGCCGCTGTCTCTGCCATCAACGCGTGGAACAGAATTGCAATCGCGTTTCGCGTCACGCCTCCGATACCACAAGACAGCGCGCGCGAATAGAGAGAAATGTTCCTGCATGCGCAAAATCTTTCGTCTACACCGCGATAATTTCTCTTCTTCACCGTGAATGGTGCAACTTAAATTTTTTGCGCGGTAGCATTGAAAAAGGCCATCTTTTCCGTGCTACTATCGAACCCGTTTAGTAAGACGTTTTTCTGCACGTCCAGCCGTTCCGCACTCTGCTTAGGTTGCATCACTCCTCTTCGCCGCTTAATCTTCTGATCAGGCATCTGCGAAGAGACTTCTGGCATCACGGGATTATTACCTCTTGTCCACAAGGCAGGATCAGACTCCTATTTGCCGTTTGCTTGCGCATCGCATCACGCGTTTTACAAAGTGCACTGTCTGGGTTGAAACAGGAAACGAGACAAGGAAGCTCAAGAATGTCATTCGTTCCGACGGCCACAGCCGTATTGAATTATTGGGTCCGCATCCTGGCGGCCCTCGAGAAGAAGATCAATCGCCAGTCCTTTGAGACATGGCTCAAACCCACCCGGTTCTCGCACCTCGAGGGTAAAAAACTTTTTGTGCGAATCCCCTCTGCCGACTTTCAGCACATCGGCGACCGCTACGCCGACCTCATCCAGGAAGCCATCGACAACCTCGGCCTCGACGTTGAGACGGTGACCTTCTCCACTCCCGAGCAGGACCCCAGAACCCCCAAGGTGCGCGAAGACGGCGGTTTCGCCCCCGTCCCCAGCCACAGCCAGAACGCTCCCCGCCAGGGACGCACCGGCTCGCCCACCAACGGGCCATCGCCCGAGCAGGCCCGGTTCGACTGGAGCGCGGCCTCGCAACTCAACCCCCGCTACCAGTTCGACGCCTTCGTCATCGGCAGTGGAAACCAGTTCGCCATGGCTGCAGCGCAGGCCGTCGCCGAGCGGCCCTCCAAGGCCTACAACCCCCTCTTCCTCTACGGCGGCGTCGGCATGGGCAAGACCCATCTCATGCACGCCATCGGTCACGACGTAAAGCGCCGCCAGCCCCACGCCTCCATCAGCTACGTCAGCGGCGAGAAGTTCACCAACGAGATGATCAACTCCGTCCGCTACGACAAGATGACCGGCTTCCGCGACAAGTTCCGCAACGTCGACGTGCTGCTTATCGACGACATCCAGTTTCTCGCCGGCAAGGAGCGCACCCAGGAGGAGTTCTTCCACACCTTCAACACACTCCACGAGAGCATGAAGCAGATCGTCATCGCCAGCGACCGTCCGCCCAAAGAGCTGCCCGACTTTGAAGACCGCTTGCGTTCGCGCTTCGAGTGGGGCCTCATCGCCGACATTCAACCGCCTGATCTCGAAACCAAAGTCGCAATCCTCCAGAAGAAGGCAGAGAGCGAACAGACCTCGCTGCCCGTAGACGTGGCCATGTTCATCGCCTCGAACGTCCGCACCAACGTGCGCGAGCTCGAAGGCGCCCTCGTCCGCCTCATCGCCTGGTGCAGCATGCACGGCGTCGAGATCACCCTCGCCGTCACCCAGCAGTGCCTCAAGCAGTTCATCGACACCCAGGTACGCAAGATCACCATCGAGACCATCCAGCGCTCGGTAGCCGAGCAGTTCGGCATGCGCGTCGCCGAGCTCAAACAGAAGAACAACTCACGCCAGATCGTCGTGCCGCGTCAGATCGCCATGTACCTCGCCAAACAACTCACTGAAGCCTCGCTACCCGAGATCGGCCGTCAGTTCGGCGGCAAACATCACACCACGGTCATGCACTCCATCTCCAAGATCGACGAGCAGCGCCGGGCCGACAAGGACCTCAACCGAACCATCAACAAGCTGATGGAGACCCTAAGCTAGGCAGTATCGACATACGGTTGGGTCTTGGAACCTGTCTACCAACTTGAAAAGAAGTTGGAAAAGAAGCTGTCACCTCGAAAAGAAACTGTCATCTCGACCGAAGTCGCGCAGTCTCATCGCGCGACGCAGCGGAGAGATCCCCGCATTTCGCTCTTGTCGTTGCTTGTTCTTTCGCGCCGCAGAGCCACAAACCCTATAGTTTTTAGACACGTGCTTAGTCTAATAAGGACTGTCCTCGGACCCTGAGCCAGTCGAACGGACTCTCGCAGCTTCATCGCGAGAGACGGAGCCGAAGGACCTGCGGTTTGCTCCTGACGCCACTATCGTTTCGCCCCATTCGCCGCACACCCAGTCCTCTATAGGTCGATACTAACGTCGGTCCTGACTAGAATTCCTCCGGCGTCGCATTGAGCAACATAAGGAAGCGCTCGGACCCCTTGAGCTCCCCCAGCTCCGCCGACCGCAAGGTGACCGTACTCTCCATCACCAGTTCATCGCTTTGGACGAACCCGGCCCGGAACGTCGTATAGCCCTTCCAGTGGCTCTCGCCGGGGATCAAGTCGACCAGATAGGTCTTGCCGTCGTGTTTAATGTGGATCTGCTTCGGCTCGTTGGCGTATGCGCCTTCGCCGTGTCCTTCTCGCAACAGGGTCGCGGTGTGGGCGACCGGATCGACGGCGACAACGGTAATCTGTTGTTTTGCCGCTGGCCCCATCTCCCAGGCCTGGCCGATGTCCACGTTCCACGTTGTGCCCGGTGCGATCTTCCGCGGCGTCTTCCCCCACAGGAACTCGTTGTACAGCAGCCCGCTCGCGTCGGTGTACGTGCGACACTGCCCCGCCCAGCAATTCGTCTTGCCGCCATCGCTCATGTCATTGACGGCCCCGACATCCGGCGGCTGTCCGTCGTATCGCCCGCTCGCCGAAAACGTCAGTTTGTCCGCAGTCGCTTTGACCGTCTCGTACTCGGCTGTGCCGCCATTTCGTCCAACAACCTCGTCAAATCCGTCGCCTTTGATGGAGTGCGCAATGGAAAAGACGTTGCCGAACCGCTGGGC
>JBDTEQ010000145.1:0-7715 GCA_039922475.1 Edaphobacter sp. | reverse complement strand
TGGGCGTGGTCGCGAGGTTTCTGCAAAATCCCGGGCACGCCTGCTTTCCGTAAGGGAGGCCGGCCCTCGCAAAGAGAAGGTCTCAACCAAGCATGATTCGTACTCTGCAGCAAGACTCGCGCACCATGAAGATTCTGTTTGCCGTCATTATCGGGGCGGCCGCCATCACGATGGTGATTACCCTTGTGCCGGGCATCTTCGACAACGCCGGCAGCACGAACGACTCGACGGTGTACGCGACGGTTCGGGAGCCGGGATTCTTCGGCCGAATGATCGGCGACAGCACCTCGATCAAGACGACCGAGGTGAATCAGCTTGCGGAGAGGCAGTTGCAGCAGCAGCATCTGCCTGAGCAACTGATGCCGTATCTTGTGCCGCGCGCGGGGCAGATCCTGGTGCAGCGGGCGATCCTGAAGCATGAGGCCGACCGGCTGAACCTGCAGGTGAGCAACGAGGACCTGCTGAGCGAGTTGAAGACCGGGCCGTTTGCGCAGTACCTGTTTCCGAACGGGAACTATATTGGCGATGACGCTTATATCAACTTCGTGTCGAACGCGTTTGGCGGGCAGTTGAGCCGCTCGGACTTCGAGTCGCAGGTGAAGAGCGACATGGAGCTGAACCGGCTGCAGGCATTGATTACGGGCGGTGTGACGGTTTCGGATGCGTCGGTGCGCGCTGCGTATTTGAAGGACGGCACGAAGGTGAAGTTCGACTATGCCGTGATCTCTGCAGAAGATATCAGTAAGAGCATCAATCCTTCGGATGCGGACCTGCAGGCGTTCTTCAAGCAGAATGCGGCACGGTATGCGACGGCGATCCCAGAGACGCGGAAGATTGAGTATGTCGCGTTTGGGCCATCGGATATTCCGGGCGGCAAGCCGCAGGTTGCGGACGCGGATGTGCTGGCTTACTACAACGCACACAAGGACCAGTACGAGGTGAAGGAGCAGGTGAAGACGCGGCACATCCTGATCTCGGTGCCTGCGGGCGCGGATGCGAAGACGGATGCGGCGGGGAAGGCCAAGGCGGAGGACCTGCTGAAACAGATCAAGGCGGGCGGGAACTTTGCGGAGCTGGCGAGCAAGAACTCGGACGACCCGGGGAGCAAGACACAGGGCGGCGAGTTGCCGATGATTCCGACGGCAGGCCTGGACCCGGCGTATGCGAAGGCGGCGATGGCGCTGAATCCGGGACAGACTTCGGGCCTGGTGCGGTCGCAGTTCGGGTATCACATTATTCAGACGGAGCAGAAGGAGCCGGCGCATACGAAGCCGCTGGCCGAGGTAAAGAGCGAGATTGTGCCGATTCTGGAACAGCAGAAGGCGGGCGCGGCGGAGCAGACGTTTGCTGCTGCTTTGGCTACCGATGCGAAGAGGGAAGGTATCGACAAGGCTGCTGCGGCGAAGGGGCTGCATGTGGTGACGACGGATTATGTGGCGAAGGGCGGGGTGATTCCCGGACTGGCCGACGGTTCGACGCTGCTGACGCAGGCGTTTGCGGTGACGAAGGGTGCAGACCCGGCTCCGGTGGCGACTGGCGATGGGTATGCGGTGTTTCAGGTGACGGATGTGAAGGCGGCGCACGCTCCCGACTTTGCTACGTACAAGGCGCACATCCTCGAGGATTATCGTCTGCAGCAGGCACCGCAGTTGCTGAGTGCGCAGCTGAACAAGCTGGCAGATCGGGCAAAGCAGCTGAACGATCTGAAGAAGGCAGCCGCGGAGTTTAAGGTTCCGGTGAAGACGAGCGACCTGGTAGGCAAGGATGCGCAAGTGCCGGACCTGGGTTCGATGAGCGGGCCGGGTGGGGTGGCGTTTACGTTGGCCAAGGGCGCGATCTCGGGGCCGATCAATACCGGGCAGAACGGCGTTGTGCTGAGCGTGATCGACAAGCAGGAGCCGACGGCGGAGGACATCGCGAAGAACCTCGATGCTACACGGGAGGCTCTGCTGAACCAACAGCGGGACGAGATCTTCCGCGTGTACATCGGCGACCTGACGCAGAAGTATGAGACTGGCGGCGCGGTGAAGTATTCGCGGAAACAGCCGGCTCCGGGGTCTTCTCCGTTTAGGGATTAGTTGGTTGGGTTGATACAGAATGCCCCGGGGCTTTGGCTCTGGGGTATTTTTTTGTAGGCTATCGAAAAGACGGGATCTGCCAACAGAGGTCTTTGGCGCTCATGGTCAGAATGACAAACCTAAAACTGCTGCGCTTGGAATAACGATTTCTATTGACGCTAATATCCTGGAGAGTTGAGTGGATGCTATCTTGTCACGGCTACGACGTATGATGCATCCAAGTGAGTAGTGTTTGAGGGGGTTTGGATGAGTGGGGAAGCGAGCAATCAGGAGCGGCTGTCGGGGGTTCTGCTGCATGTGACGTCGCTGCCTTCGTATGGCGGAGTGGGGGATTTTGGGCCGGCGGCGTATGCGTTTGTCGATTTTCTGGCAGCGGCGAAGCAGAGAGTGTGGCAGGTGTTGCCGCTGAGCCCGACGGGGTATGGGAGCTCGCCTTACTCTGCGCTGTCGGCGTTTGCGGGCAATCCGCTGCTGATCAGCCTGGAGCTGCTGGTGCAGGAGGGATGGATTGGCGGGGAGCGAATTGCAGGGCTGCCGGGGCACGATGGGCCTGTGGACTTTGCCGCGGCGAACCGGCTGAAGCTGCCGCTGATTGAAGAGGCGGCGGCGAACTTTCTCGAACGTGCTCCGGGTGAGAAGAAGGCGAGATTTCAGAAGTTCTGCCAGGACAATATTTCGTGGCTGCCTGATTATGCGATGTTCAATGTATTGCGGCGAATCTACAACTACACCAGTTGGAACGAGTGGCCGGCGGAGTATGCACGGAGACACCATGACACGTTGACGGCTGCGATGAATGAGCATCGGCGCGAGCTGGCTGTCGAACGGGTGATCCAGTTCTTCTTCCATGAGCAGTGGTGTGCGCTGCGCGGGTACTGTGCGGAGCGGAAGGTGCGCATCCTGGGCGATGTTGCCATCTTTGTGAATATGGATAGCGCGGATGTGTGGACGCATCCTGAACTGTTTGAGTTGGACGAGAACCTGAAACCGATACGGGTGTCGGGTGTGCCGCCGGATTATTTTTCACCGACGGGACAGCGGTGGGGCAATCCTCTGTATAAGTGGGGCGTGCTGAAAGAGCGTGGATTCGACTGGTGGGTAGCGCGGATTCGGCGTGCGCTGGCGTTGTATGACGTGATTCGGCTGGATCACTTCCGCGGGTTCGAAGCGTACTGGTCGATTCCGGCGGATGAAGCGACGGCGATCAATGGGCAGTGGGTGAAGGCTCCGGGGCATGAATTGTTTCAGCGGCTGAAGGAGGTCTTCGGCAATCTTCCGTTTGTTGCGGAGGACCTTGGATTGATTACACCCGAGGTGGACGAGTTGCGTGAGCACTTCGGGATGCCTGGGATGCGGATTCTTCAATTCGGTTTCTCAGACCGCGGGGCGCATCTATATCTTCCGCATCGGTATGTTCCGAATACGGTGGCGTATACGGGGACGCACGATAACAACACAACGCTTGGCTGGTGGAGGGAGAATGCGACCGAGGAGGAGCGCGTCCATGCGCAGGCGTATCTGCAGACGATTGAGCATGAGGGTGATATTGTCTGGGCGATGATGCGCTCGGTGGCACGGTCGGTGGCGAACCTTTGCGTGTTTCCGATGCAGGATGTGCTGCACCTGGGGGCGGAGGCGAGGATGAATACGCCTTCTGCGGGGACAGGGAACTGGACGTGGCGGTACAGCATGAATGCGGTGCATCCGGACTTTGCAGCGAAGCTGGCGGCATTGATGGAGATGACCGACCGCGATGGGTATGAGAAGCCTGTGGAGGGTATCGAGGCGGGCAAGCCGACGGAAGAGGCTTCGAAGCGGGCAGAGCTGGGCGCGACCGTTTAGACTGGAGAAGTACCTTTAATTCTTCAGGAGTAACACGCACATGCCTCTCTCTGGCGAAGCTATCCGCACTATGAACTATGTCGACGATATCTCGGTAACGCTGCGTCGCATTCTTGCCGTTCTGCCTTCGTTGACGGACGATGAACGTCAGCGCGTATCCGACCATATCAAGGTCTCCGAGCCGAGCTACGAGTCGGTGATTACGGCAGTTGCGAGCAAGAAGTGAGGGAAGCGGCTGCGCTCCAGCCGTCATTTGCACGCCAAGTTATGCGTTGAGTATTTACGGATCTGACGCCGTGCGTGTACTGGCCGGCGCGGTGCGTTGCTGGATCCGGCTGCTGCGGAGTCAACGCTGACTGCGGTGGGGGAGCTTCTCAAGGCGCTTAGGCTGGGGTTTTAGCGAGTTTTCGCGTTCTCGGCGGGTTCATCTTTCGTTAATCATTTTGATATTTTGCATTGACGGTCAGGGAACTGATTAACAAGAGTTTGCGTAACGAAGCAGGAGAGGTTTTCGTCCAACGACTGTTATGCGCTCCCTGTTCAACATTCTGGCCCAGGTGTTTCGTTCGATCGGTGCGAATAAGCTACGTTCATTTTTGACGATGTTCGGCATTGCGTGGGGTGTGGCGTCGCTGCTTCTGTTGGTCGGGTTGGGTGAAGGATTTCGTTCGGGGCAGCGGCGGGGGCTGGCGGAGCTTGGCACGGACATCATCATGATGTGGGGCGGGACGATTCCGGTGGTGCCGGAGCAGCATGTTGGGATGCGTCCGTATAAGTTGACGATGGGCGATGCGGATGCGATTCGGACGGGAGCGCCGGACGTGCGCAACGTTACGTCGCTGATCCAACGCAGCGACCTGAAGCAGGTGAGCGAGTTTTCGAGTGCGGGCGGACAGGTGATGGGTGTCGAGCTGAACTATCCGGAGATCAGCCATCTGCCGATAGCGCAGGGAAGATTTCTGAACTGGGATGATGTTGACCACAGGAGACAGGTGGTGGTGCTGGGGCAGAAGATGGCGCAGCTCCTGTTTCCGGGGCGGCCTTCTCTGGACGCATTTATCACGCTGAATGGGTACCGGTTCCAGGTAATCGGCGTGGCGACGAAGGTGGGACGCGGAAACAATGACGGCAGCAACCAGAGGATTTATATTCCGCTGACAACGATGCAGGAGTTCTTTCCGATGACGGGCGACAACATACCGCAGGATTCTGTCGCGTCGATTCAATATCAGCCGCGGACGCCGGAGTTGAACGAGACGGCGAAGGCGGAGGTGCATCGGATCATCGCGATGCGGCATGGATTCGACCCGAACGCGAAAGATGCGTTCGAGGAGTGGGACACGATCAAATCGAACCGCACAGTGGGGCTGATTTTTACGGCGATGGATATTTTTCTGGGCGGCGTGGGGATTGTGACGCTGGCGCTGGGCGCGGTGGGGATCATCAACATCATGCTGGTGACAGTGAGCGAGAGGACGAAGGAGATTGGGCTGCGCAAGGCGCTGGGTGCGACCCACCGCAGCATTCTGTTGCAGTTCTTTCTTGAAGGGCTGACGTTGACGGGGTTGAGCGGGTTGATCGGGATTGTGGGGGCGGCGGCCCTGATGGGAGTAATGGGTTCGATGATGGGGAACAACGACATGGGGTTCGATCCGCCGCGGCTGGTGCCGTGGTCGGCGGCGATGGCGATGGGGACACTGTCGCTGTGCGGAGTGATTGCGGGGATCTATCCGGCGCGGCAGGCGGCGATGCTGCAACCTGTGGAAGCGCTGCGGAAGGAGTAGTGGCGATGCTGAGCGATATCTTCGGACAGGCGATCGAGGCGATGCGGTATAACCGCCGGCGAACGATGATTACGGTGGTGGGGATGGCGTGGGGAATCGCTACGGTGGTGTTGCTGCTGGCGTATGGGGCCGGGTTCGGGCAGGCGATTGAGAATATCTTTGCGCAGTTCGGCACAAACATGATGGGCGTGTTTCCGGGGCGCACCAGCGAACAGGCAGGCGGCGATAAGGCAGGCGTGATGGTGCGGCTGACGCAGGATGACGTGGAGAGGATTCAGGAGACGGTGCCGGGAGTGATGCGCGTCGCGCCGACGGTGGACAAGACGGTGCCGGTACAGAACGAGCTGCATACGTACAACTGGGATGTGACGGGGATTACACCGGATCTGCAGTCGATCCAAAAGATGGAGCCGGCGGAGGGGCGGCTGCTGACGCAGGCCGACTTGCAGCAGAGAGCGCATGTGGCAGTGATCGGGTCGGAAGCGAAGACGAAACTTTTTTCGGGCATGTTTCCGATCGGCCAGAAGATTCGGCTGAACGGCATCAGCTTCGAGGTAGTGGGAGTGCTGACGCCGAAGATGCAGGAGGGAGACGACAGCGATGTCAACCGTGGTGTGAATGTGCCGTTTACGACGATGGGGGACATCAAGGATACGAAGTATCTTGACGGCATCTGGATGGACTACAAGGGCGATCCGAAGATGGTAGAACAGGCTCTGCGCAAGACCCTGGCTGTGGCGCATAACTACCGTCCGACGGACCAGCGCGCGGTTTTTGTCGCGAACATCATGGAGCAACTGGCGCAGTATCGGATTATTGCGCTGGGCCTGCAGGCACTGCTGCTGTTTATCGGTGCG
Organism: Edaphobacter sp.; assembly: GCA_039922475.1. Taxonomy (GTDB): domain Bacteria; phylum Acidobacteriota; class Terriglobia; order Terriglobales; family Acidobacteriaceae; genus Edaphobacter. The sequence goes on along the minus strand of JBDTEQ010000145.1, from coordinate 1,154 downwards.
CTGACACTGGGGATCGCAGGCATCGGGCTGATGAACATCATGCTGGTGAGCGTGCAGCAGAGGACAAGGGAGATTGGGGTGGAGAAGGCGCTGGGGGCGCGGAAGCGGCATATCCTGCTGCAGTTTCTGACGGAGGCCCTGGTGATCTCAGGCGTTGGCGGTGCCGGGGGGATTGCGCTGGCCTATACAATCTCCCGGGTTGTCGGCAAGATTACGCTTTATAGCGCGCTTGCGTCGCATGCGGACGCCGGAGATATTCATCTGATTATTTCGCCGAATATTGTGATGGTGGCGACGGTGATCCTGGTGATCGTGGCGACGGTGAGCGGAATGATTCCGGCGATGAAGGCGGCGAGCCTGGATCCGATTGAGGCGCTGCGGTACGAGTAAGGGTGTTCAGACTTTTTTGATTGGGCCCGGATAACGTGCGACGACGGAATCTGCCGTCAGCAGTATGAGATCTTCGACGATGGCTTGGGCGATCAGGATGCGGTCGAAAGGGTCTTTGTGGATCGCGGGAAGCGCGCGGGTTGCGATTGCGTGATCGCTTGTTACCGAGATCTCGTTGTATCCGTTCTCGAGAAGGCCCTGCCGGAGAAGAAGGACATCAACATGAAATCCCTTTCTTTCCGAGCCTTGTTTTATAGCAAGCTCCCAAAGGCTGGCTGCGCTAAAGAACAGGTCATTATCGGAGTTGTTGATTAGAGAACGTGCGGCTAATGAAAGCCGCTTCGATGAAGAGGACGACCATATCAGCAGATGACTATCGAGAAGGAGGTTCACTCTTCACCGTAAAACATCTTCTCGATCTCGTCGCTCATCATGGTGTCAAAGTCATCAGGCACCGAGAATTGGCCCTTCATAAAATCGAGTCGCCGAACTTTTTTGCCAACGGGCGCATCGAGGGCGACGACTTTGACCATTGGCTTGCCTGCTTTGGCGATGATAAAGGGCTCGCCTTTAGCCGCTTCCTCGACGAGTTTCGAGAGGTGGGTCTTGGCTTCGTGGATATTGACGATGTTCATCGGTCCTCCAGAGTGGACTAAGTTTAGTTAGTTTAGTTCACTCGGGAGGGCTCGTCAAGCCAGACTTAGTTGTCGTGTTAGTTGTCGACGTTCTCGCGCTTGTAGGGTTTTTGCATGAGGGCGCGAGCT
>JBDTEQ010000144.1:0-18612 GCA_039922475.1 Edaphobacter sp. | reverse complement strand
CCTTCGGCGAAGGATGACAATTGAAAGAGTAAAAGCTGAGGTCTTAGTCGAGGGGATGTGGTTGGCCCAGGGGCGGGTGGCTGTGGAGTAGGTGGTGGGGGTTGAGGCCGGAGAAGGCGTGGAAGTCGTTGGCGAAGTGGGACTGGTCGTAGTAGCCGCAGGTTAGGGCTAGTCTCGAACCAGCGGATGTCGTCGCCGCGATGGATCTGCGGACGGCCTTGCTGGAAGTGCTGGATGCGGCCCGTAGAGTTTGGGTGAGATGCCAGGATGGGGGGGTGCTCGACTTGGAGCATGCATCGGCCTCCTGCTCGGGACCATCTGACATTACAGCGGATTGCTTGCCAGCGTCTTGCGTGATGCGATTGTAGGACAATAGAAGATGGACGAATAGAGGGTTTGAAACGATGGCGGATGAACGAGTTGTAGGGATTGATTTGGGGACGACGAACTCGCTGGTGGCGTTTATGGAGGGTGGGACGCCGGTGGTGATTCCGGGGGAGGATGGGGAGCGGCTGGTGCCGTCGGTGGTGGCTTGGACGGATGATGGGGTGGTGGTGGGGAATGCTGCGCGCGGGACGCTGATGCATGATTCGGCTAGTGCGGTGTACTCGGCGAAGCGGCTGATGGGGCGGGATATCGAGGATGTGCAGGGGGAGCTGAAGCTGTTTCCGTTCAAGCTGGCGGAGGGGTTGAAGGCGGGTGAGGTGTTGAAGGTGAGTGTGGGTGGGTTGTTGCTGACGCCGCCGGAGATTTCGGCGTATGTGCTGCTGCAGCTGAAGAAGAATGCAGAGAGGTTCTTTGGTGGGCCGGTGACGAAGGCGGTAATTACGGTTCCTGCCTATTTCAATGATGCGCAGCGGCAGGCTACTAAGGATGCAGGGCGGATTGCAGGGTTGGAGGTGCTGCGGCTGGTGAATGAGCCTACGGCGGCGGCGCTGGCTTATGGGTTGGATAAGAACCGCGATGGTTTGATTGCGGTGTATGACTTTGGCGGCGGAACGTTTGATGTTTCGATCTTGAAGCTGCATGAGGGGATCTTTGAGGTTGTTGCGACGGGTGGGGATACGCATCTGGGTGGAGACGATATTGATAATTTGCTGATTGCGATTGCGCTGGATGATATTGCTGGGGATCTGGGCGAAGATGTTCGCGGGAATGGCGAGGCGGTGCAGGCGGTTCGCAAGGCGGTGATTGAGGCTAAGATTCTGCTTTCGACTGCTGAGAAGGCGACTTTGGATGTTGCGCTGCCTTCGGGCAAGAGATATTTGCGGGAGATTTCGCGGGCACAGTTTGAGGAGTTGGCTGCGGGTGTGATCGCGCGGACGGCTGGGCCTTGCAAGCAGGCTTTGAAGGATGCCGGGTTGGCGACGGCGCAGATCGATGAGGTGGTGCTGGTTGGTGGATCGACGCGGATTCCGGCGGTGCGGGCGCTGGTGGATGATCTGTTTGAGCTGAAGGCGCGGGGGAAGAAGCCGCATACGGAGCTGAATCCGGATGAGGTGGTGGCGCTGGGTGCGGCGGTGCAGGCGCAGATTCTGGCGGGAGGGGCTGTGTCTGGTTCGGGGCTTGAGGATCTGCTGCTGCTGGATGTGACGCCGTTGAGCCTGGGGATTGAGGCGCTGGGTGGTGTGGTGGCGAAGATTATTCAGAGAAATTCGACGATACCGGCTAGCGCTACGGAACACTTTACAACCGGGGTGGATGGGCAGACGAATGTTGCGATCCATGTGGTGCAGGGTGAGCGGGAGTTGGCGAAGGATTGCCGGTCGCTGGCGCGGTTTGATCTGAAGGGGATTCCGCCGATGGTGGCTGGGTTGCCGCGGATTGAAGTGAAGTTCCTGATCGATGCGAACGGGATTCTGCATGTGAGTGCGCGGGAGCAGAGGAGCGGGAAAGAGGCTGAGGTTGAGGTGAAGCCTACGTATGGGCTTACCGATGAGCAGGTCGAGACTATGATTCTGGATTCGTTCGATAACGCGGAGACGGATATTCAGGAGCGGCAGACGATCGAGGCGAAGAATGAGGCGGAGACGATTCTGGCTGCGGTGAAGAAGGGGAAGAGTCATGCGGCATGGCAGATGCTTTCAAGCGACGAGATTGAAAAGATAGAGGAGGAGAGTTCGTTTCTGGAGGCTGCGGTGCAGGGTGGGAACTACAAAGAGATTCGCGTGGGGATTGAGCGGCTGGATAAAGCGACACGACGGTTTGCGGAGTTGATGATGGATAACGCGGTCTCTGGCGCGATGCAGGGCAAGACGATGGAGGCTGCGGGCGAGAGTATGGGCGAGGGACCGACGGCGCCGCATCCGTTTGCGAAGGCGCAGATTGACGAGTCGAAGAGCTAGATTGTGACGAGAGAGCGATAATAAGAGATATGTCTGAGATGAAGATTGATGAAGTTGTAGATTTGTCGAAGCCCGCCGGCGAAGGCATGGTGCGGGTGACGTTTTTGCCGGAGGGAAGGACGGTCGAGTTTCCGTTCGATACGCTGCCGTATGAGGGGCACGGGGAGCCGATGTCGTTTCTGGATGTGGCGGAGAATTACGGTATCTTTCTCGACCATGCATGCGGTGGAGTGTGCGCTTGCACGACCTGCCACGTTCATGTGAAGGAAGGTGCGCAGGGGCTTAGTGAGCCGGAGGATCTGGAGCTGGACCGGATGGAGACGGCGGCGGATATTCAGTTGAACTCGCGGCTGGGATGCCAGGCGGTGATAGAGAAGCCGGGAACGTATGTGGTGGAGATTCCCAAGTGGAATCGGAACTATGTGCAGGAAGGCAAGCCGGCGCATGGGCCTGGGAGCTAGGTTGTTTCTACACTCCGTAATGCAATTGACGATCGTATTCGGCGCTGTCGAAGTGGCCTTGCGATGAGGCGATGAGTCCATCCGATCCGATCAGCCAGATCTCGAAGCCATTGATGCGAACCCGTTGCCCGGTGCCGCCTGGTCCGGTGTTGGTCCCGATCAAAGTCCAGTGGTATTCCGTTCGGTCATCCCGTACGCAAATGTCGTCCATGACCACCTGCATGTCCGGGAATGCGGTCATGAAGGATTGAGCGGCTTCGGTGATTGCACGCCTGCCCATTGCTGGAGCTCCATCGTTGATTACCAGTGACCCGCTAGCTTCATAATGAGCAGCCACTTTTGCGGCATTCTGGCTGCACCAGGCTGCGGTATATCGCGCCGCGAAGTCTCTCAATTGAGACAGGTCGGTTTGCATGGACTCCAATTGTAAGGGCTGACTGCACTCGCGAGGTCCATCGGGTGTGACCGGGTAAGGATTGTAACTGTTGTTGGCGGTTTGAACGGGCTAGTTTCGGACTCTCGTAAGACAAAAGCGAAGCTTGTGCTGATCTACCAACGTGTGCAGGAACCTGACTTAGCCCCGGCCCCGTAACTTTGCTCGCAGGGTTAGCCGGGGTGGATTCCGTATTTCGAGAAATAGCTGAAGGTCGTCAGGCAGGATGGCGGCGAGTTCCTGCCAGGCGAGGAGTTTGAGGCGGGCGGCGAAGGTGGGGCGGCTTACACTGATTGAGGAGGGATACGATGGCGCGAGAGCTGAACTGGACGGATACGGAAGAGATTGGGATCCAACTGCAGGAGATGTTTCCTGATACCGACCCCTACTCGGTGCGGTTTACCGACCTGCATAAGTGGGTGGTGCAGTTGCCGAATTTTGTGGGGGACCCGGCGAAGTCGACGGAGGGGATTCTGGAGGCGATCCAGACGGCCTGGCATGAAGAGTATGAGGATGCGAAGTAGGGTTTGATCCTGGCTGATCGATGTTTCAGGCGCGGCGGGAGAGCAGTTGACGGGGCAGGGTGGAGCCGGTCAGCTTGAGGACGAACCAGCAGAGAGCGGCCCAAACCAGGCTTGCGATGGCGATGATGGTCAGGTCTCCGGCGTAACCGTGGCCGTGGGGCAGGAAGCGGACGCAGGCGTAGACTCCGGCAAAGCTGATGCAGGCGGCGAGGAAGGAGCGGGCCAGCTCGCCGCCTTCGAGGCCGGTGAGGGGGACCAGCTTGCGACGGTGGAGAAGGATTGCGAGCGTAAGAGTGTGGGTGAGGATGCCCACGTCGGAGGCGATGGCCAGGCCAGCCATGCCGACGGTGTGGAAGAAGAAGCGATAGACGGGAATCGCGAGCAGGGTGATGATGCTTCCGGCGACGGCTGGCGTGATCGTGTTGCGGGCGGCGTAGAAGGCGCGGGCATAGATGCCCTGCGCGGTCCAGAGGGCGAGCGAGATGGCGAAGATGGCGAAGTACTGCGCGGTTTGGGCGGCGTCGGCGCGGCTGAAGACCCCTCCGCGGAAGAGGTCGACGATTGGGGGTGCGAGAGCGATCATCCAGGCAGCGGCGATGAGCGAAGCTGCGAAGACGCGCGACACTGCGCGGTTGACGGCGGCGGCAAAGTCACCGTGGCGGCGTTGGCTGAAGAGAGAGGAGAAGAAGGGGAGCGAGGCCGCTCCCGCAGCCTGGCCGAGGATGCCCATGGGCGCGTTGAAGAGGCTTTTTGCGACAGTGAGGCGGGAGATGCCACCGGTATCGTACGAGGCGAAGAAGCTGAGAATCCACTTGTCGGCGGTGATGAGGGAGACGCCAAGCATCAGTGGAAGCGAGAGACGCAGCCACTCGACAAAAGCGGGATGGCGAAAGTTGAGGATGGGGTGGTAACGCAGCCCGACGCGTGCGGCGCCAAAGGCATTGAGCGCGGCAGGCCCGAGGATGACTCCTGCGAGGACGCCGATGACAAGGGAGTAGATGCCGAATCGTCGCGAAAGAAAGACTGCACCCAGGATGATGCCGAGGTTATAGATGAGCGGTGTGATGGCCTGGTAGATAAAGATCTTGCGGACGAGCAGTTTCGAGCCGATCACACCACCGATAAAGAAGAAGAGCTGCGCCGGCAGCAGTAGCCGCGTGAGCGAGGTGGTGAGCGCGGCGTTCTCCGGAGTGAAGCCGTGGAACTTCCAGTGGACGTAGAAGGGCGCAAATATCTCGGCGACCACAATGGCGGCACCGAAGACGACGATCATGGCGTTGAGGATGATGGAGATGGCGCGGTCGCCGCCCTCTTCATCGCCAGCGGCCTTGTAGCGATCGAGGATGGTGATCAGTGAGATGGAGGCGACGCCGCCGACGAGGAAGTAGGCGAGCATGTCGGGCAGCTCGATTGCTGCGTAGAAGGCGTCGGTCTGGTGTCCGGCGCCGAAGATGTAATTGATGTACTTGATACGGATGAGGCCGAGGACGCCTGAGCACAGCGTCGAAAGCATGAGAAGCAGCGTGGCTGAATAAGCGGAGTGGGAGGCGGATGGGCTGAGCCAGGAGAAGAGGCCCTGGCTGGGAGTCGGGATTGCCTGGAGGGCGGGCTCGGGTAGGGGCTCGGGGGTAAGCTCGGGCGTCAGCTCAATGGGGTTCGGCGGGTTCGCGCTAGGGTCTGCAGGCAAGGGAGAGTGTCTCGTCGTCTGGTTGAGGCTTGTGGCTCTGTTGATTCTATCGGGCGAGCGAGGTTGAGGCTTATGCTCGTGAGGTAGCGGAGATGGTTCCTTTATTGAGGATGCGAGGTGTGTGGGTTTGGAGAACTTTCGGCTGAGGGTGTTTCGGGCGGTGGCGGAGGAGATGAGCTTTCGCAAGGCGGCGGAGGTGCTGCACCTGAGTCAGCCGGCGGTGAGTCAGCATATTCGCGCGCTTGAAGAAGAGGCGGGAGTGCGGTTGTTCGATCGGGCTCGGGGTGAGGGGCATGGGAGCCAGATCTCGTTGACGGAGGCAGGGCGGGTGTTGCTGGGGTATGCGATTACTGCGGCGGAGACGATGGTGGAGGCGCAGCGGGCGCTGGCGGCATTGAACGATGAGGCGGTGGGAGTGCTGCGGCTGGGGGCTTCGACTACGGTGGCGCAGTATGTTCTGCCGCGGATTCTGGGAGCGTTCTTGCGGCAGTATCCGCAGGTGAAGCTTTCGCTGGTGAGCGGGAATACGGAGCGGATTGTGGAGGCGGTGGCGGGCGAGAAGGTGGAGCTGGGGATTATTGAAGGACCGGCGATGCGGCGGGATGTGAAGACGGAGCGGATGGTGCGGGATGAGATGGTGCTGATTGTGAGCCCGAACCATGCGTGGGTGAGGCGGAGGGCTGCGGGCGCGATCGCTGCGGGGGAGTTGGTGAAGGTGCCGTTGTTGATGAGGGAACGGGGGTCGGGTTCGCGGAGGGTGGTGGAGCGGGCGTTGAAGAAGGCGGGGTTGCCGCTGCGGTCGCTGCGAGTGGCGATGGAGCTGGATTCGACGGAGGCGATCATCTCGGGCGTGGAGGCGGAGCTGGGGGTGGGGTTTGTTTCGCGGTGCGCGGTGAACAAGGAATTGCGGCTGGGACTGGTGCGGATTGCGGCGGTGGAGGGGCTGGCGATTGAGCGCGACTTCAGCTTTGTTCGGCTGGCAGGGACGGAGTCGTCGGGGATCTCTGCCGCGTTTCAGCGGTTTGCCATGGGCGCAGCCTCTGTAGCTTGAGTAATGGGCGTGATAAGTAAAACTTATCAGTAATTTGAAACTACGTCTCGACTTGGCGTGTAGCTGCGTTGATGCTTGAGGGTGTGAAGAAAAATCTTTTTTATATCGGGATCATTGTTTCGGCGAGCGGATTGATCGGGCCTCCGCTTGCTCTGGCTGCAGGACTGGTGTTTGGGTTGAGCGTCGCGCATCCGATGTACGCGGAGAGCCGGAACCTGTCGAAGTTTCTGCTGCAGGCTGCGGTGGTTTGCCTGGGGTTCGGGATGAACCTGAAAGAGGTGATTCACGCAGGCGCGTCGGGTTTTATGTATACGGCGATCAGCATCACGTTTGTGCTGAGTTTTGGGATATTGCTGGGTAAGATGCTGCAGGTGGGCAAGACGCAGTCGCAACTGATCGCGGTGGGGACGGCGATCTGCGGAGGCAGCGCGATTGCAGCGATGGGGCCGATCCTGGATGCGAATGAGGAGGAGATGGCGGTATCGCTGGGGACGGTGTTTGTGTTGAACTCGGTGGCGCTGCTGCTGTTTCCGTTTATTGGCCACGCACTGCACTTTACCCAGACGCAGTTTGGACTGTGGGCAGCGCTGGCGATTCATGACACCAGTTCGGTGGTGGGGGCGGGAGCGAAGTATGGGGCGGTGGCGCTGGCGGTGGGGACTACGGTGAAGCTGGCGCGGGCACTGTGGATTGTGCCGCTGGCGATTGCTACGGCGATGTTGAAGAAGAGCAAGGCGAAGGTGAGCTGGCCGTGGTTCATTTTGTACTTCTGCTTTGCGGCTGTGCTGGCGACGTATGTGCCTCGGTATATTCCGCAGTCCGTGCCCATGTTTTCCGGGCTGAACCGGTTGGGACGAGCTGCGCTGACGGTGGTTCTATTTCTGATTGGGACAGGGATTACGCGGAACACGCTGAAGGAAGTCGGGGTGCGGCCGCTGGTGCAGGGCGTGGGGCTGTGGATTGTGGTGGCGACGTTGTCCCTGTGGGCGATCCATGTGGGGTGGATTGCGCTGTGAGTCGGCGCTATTTAAGTGCGAACTTCTATCCACTTCCGCATTAGCGGCGGGAGTGCGATTCCTCTTCGGCCTGTGCCGGCGACAGAGGATTGGGGGCGTCGGGGTGTTTGGTGAAGTCGATCCATTGTTTGGAGGGGTCGACGGGGCGATGCCTGCGGCGGGGTTTGATGCTGGAAGAGATGGCGAGGCTGGCGATGGTGTAGCTGACCATCTGGCGCTGGCCGCAGCGGAGACAGCGGACGGGATAGCGCATGAGCAGGATCTGAGTGAAGTCATCGCTGCGGAGGGTGGAGCGGCGAAAGTCTTTTCCGATGCAGAACTGGCATTGAATCTGCACGCCGTGCAGAGGGTCTGATCCGAGGTAGGGGGTCTTCCCGTGTGGGTGTTCGCGTCTTCGACGAGGCATTTCGAGTTCGCTCTGAAGATTCATGTTCAGCGTTTCTTATCGTCCGGGTGCGAAGGGAGATCGAAGAGTTTCTCGGTTGTGCGGCGAGGGCTGCTGGGAGTGCGCGGCGTGCGGATGGAATGGACCGTGGTGCGCGCAGCAGGTTTGGCGAGCAGAGCGTGGAGGTCGCGAAGGTCTTTCTGCAGTTTGCGGAGCTGGCGGGTATTGGCACCCGAGGGGATGTTGTCGATGGCGAGGGCAAGCTGCGGCTCTTTCTGTTTCAACTCCGCTTTGAAGACCTGGCGCGCGCCGGGGATGGTGTAGCCCTCGCTGTAGAGGAGGCTCTTGATGCGGAGGGCCATCTCGACGTCGCGGCGGCGATAGAGACGCTGGCCGGTGCCGCCTTTGTGAGGTTTGAGCTGAGGAAACTCGCTCTCCCAGAAGCGCAGGACATAGGCCGGGACATCGCAGAGCCTGGCGACTTCGCCGATGCGGAAGTAAAGCTTGTCCGGGATGTCCGATCCGGATGGGTGAGCGGCTTTGCGGATTGGCTGATGCTGCGCCATGCCCAGAAAACTCCGATGCCGCTGTGCCGGCGGCGATGGCCTGTGTTTCGGCTTGTGCCAGTATAGGCTACCGAATCGGGTGCGGTCTGGAATTTTTCCTGAGATTTGAGGGATAGGGCTGGTGGTTTGCGGTTGGATTGCGAGGGCGATCTCTGGAGAAATATGGCGGTTGCGGCGATCTTAAGATGGCCTGATGCGGTGAAGGGCGGGTCTGGGGGCTGCTGGGATGGAACCCATGAGCCGAAAGCGGCGTATTGTTTTCTAAAGATGTGGAGGCGGAAGATGCGTGCTAACCAGATTGCGATAGTGACGCTGCTGATTGCGACGACCGTGTTGATGAGCGGATGTCGAATTGAATCGGATAAGAAGAACGGCAACGATAATGTGAAGATTGCCACGCCTTTTGGCGGGATGACGGTAAAGACCAACGATGCGGCGGTGGTCGAGGGGCTGGGTCTGCCGATTTACCAGGGTGCAGAGCTGGTGAAGAAGGATAAAGACAATGGAGCGGCCGACGTGAATATGAGTTTCGGCAGCTTTCAATTGCGGGTGAAGGCGGCGAGCTACCGGACGCCGGATAGTCCGGGCCAGGTGAAGGCGTTTTATCACAAGGCGCTGGGGCAGTATGGCGAGGTGATTGAATGCCAGAACGACAAGTCTGTGGGAACGCCAACGCGAACGTCGGAGGGGTTGACCTGCGACAACGAGAGGGACAACCACGTTTATGTCAACGATGATGAATCGGGCAAGCTGGAGCTGAAGGCGGGTTCGAAGCAACATCAGCATATTGTTGCGATCGATCCTGAGGGGAATGGGACAAAGTTCGGGCTGGTTTCGCTTGATCTTCCCGGGCATATTTCGTTCGGCGATAAAGGCAACCAGCAGACACAGTGACTGGTTGAGCGCTGGTTGCGCCTTGCCGCACGTTGCCGGGTGGGGTAGCTTCATAAGATATGCAAGAGTATTGTCACCGTTGCGGCGGCGAGCTACCTGCCAGTGATGGCGTGTCTCCGTTCTGTCCGCACTGCGGTGCGCCGCAGATTTATTTGCAGGATTATGAGCAGCAGAGTGGAGCGCCCGAGGTAGATACGACGGGAGCCGTTCCTCCACCGCGGCCGCAGCAGGTGGAGTGGAAGACGGCGATCCGGTGTGCTGTGCTGGTGGCGGGGATTGCTGCGGTGCTGGGTCTGGTGGCTTCGCTGGTGCAGGTGATTTCGCCGCTAAGCTGGCTGTGGACGATCAGCGGATCGATCATAACGCTGGCCCTGTACCAGAGGCGGCGTCCGCTGGCGTGGATGGATGCCAGGGTTGGAGCGCGGATTGGTGCGGTGGTTGGGCTGGCGCTGGTGGCCTTTTTTGCGGTAGCTGTGGCGATTGGAGGACTGGTAGCCCGGTACGAGCTGCATCGCATGGCTGGGGTGGATTCCTGGCTGACCGAGACGCTGCATGAACAGTTTGTAAAGGCCGCGGCGGTGGCCCCGGCACCTCCGGAGTTGCAACGGTTCTGGTATTCGCCGGAGTTTCGTGCGGGGATGATGCTGGCGACGTTTGGCATGATGTCGGGATTTCTACTGGCGCTGTCTACGGTTGGTGGGGCGTTGGGCGGGTTTATGCGGATGCGGCGGAAGGCGTCGGCGTAGCTCAAAGGTAGATGGCTTACCGCGGATCTGCGCGGATGAGGCGGATTTAAGAACAGGCAACGGCAAAGACGAAATGCGGGGATCTTTCCACTTCAGCGGCAAAAGCGCCGTCTTCGGTCGAGATGACGGGTTATTCGGGGTTAAGTCGGTCTAGATTAAGAGTCCTGACTGGAGGAGCCCGGAAAGAAGATGTTCCTGTCTGCGAGAGGGCCTGCCGTCCTGATATCATCAAGCGAAATCGCCATGAGTGAAGAGACGGAAGTCCGGAAGCCGAAGTTACGGGAGAAGGGGCGGCTGATGTCGGCCTCGGAGATCGAGCGCACGCTGGTTCGGCTGGCGCATGAGATTGTTGAAAAACACGATGGCAGCAAGAACGTCGGGCTGGTGGGGATCAAACGGCGAGGCGTTCCGCTGGCGCAGCGGCTGGCGGTGCTGATCGGAAACATCGAGAAGCACCCGGTGGATACGGGCGTGCTGGATATCAGTTTTTATCGCGACGACCTTTCGACGGATGGTGCGCGGCCAAAGGTGACGCCGGGTGCGATCGGCTTCGATGTGACCGGGCGGGACATTATCCTGATGGACGATGTGCTGTATACGGGGCGTACGATACGGGCGGCGATGGATGCGTTGTTCGACTATGGCAGGCCGAAGAGCGTGCGGCTGCTGGTGCTGATCGACCGCGGACATCGCGAGCTGCCGATCGAAGCGACGTATGTGGGACGTCATATTCCTACGTCGAAGCGGGAGATTATCGAGGTGAAGTTGAATGAGGTGGACGGGCAGGAACAGGTAGTGCTGGTAGAGCTGGTGGACTGAGTTGGCCTTGATCGAAAGAGCTCCGATAAAGAAGTTGAGGTATGCTGCGGGATCGTTGTTGACGGTGGCCGACCTGACCGTGGTGGAGGTTGCGGCGATCCTCGCGGCAACTGACCGGATTGAACGCATGGCCAGCGCGGACCGGGCGCGGATGCTGGCGGGGCGGCGGATTGCGCTGCTGTTTTATGAGTCGAGTACGCGGACCCGGACGTCGTTTGAGTTGGCGGCGAAATCGCTGGGAGCGACGACGACGCTGGTGAGCGATAAATCCTCTTCGATTGAGAAGGGCGAGAGTTTAAAGGACACCGGGCTGACGCTGCGGGCGCTTGGGGCGGCGTGTATTGTGCTGCGGCACCCGAACTCGGGAGCGCCGTACCTGCTGGCGGAGGCGACGAGGCTGCCGGTGCTGAACGCAGGGGATGGAATGCATGAGCATCCCTCGCAGGCGTTGCTGGATCTGCGGACGATTCTGGCGAGGTTGCCGGGGGTGAATGCGGGACGCGGCAGTTCGAAGATCGATGCGAAGACGCTGGCTGGCGTGACGGTAGTGATTACGGGGGATATTCTGCATAGCCGCGTGGCTCGGTCGAATGCGTTGCTGCTGCCGAAGCTGGGAGCGAAGGTGGTGCTGTGCGGGCCGAAGGAGCTGCTGCCGGAGGATGCGCTGGGCCTGGGTGCGGGCGTGGAGATTGAGCGGGATTTCGATAAGGCGCTGAAGCGGGCAGGCTCGAAAGGCGGTGGGGTCGCGATGATGCTGCGGATTCAGAAGGAGCGGCTGGCGGGGTTGGAGTTGAATCTGGCGGACTATATTGCGCGGTATCAGTTGAATGAGGAGCGGCTGTCGGCTTGTGCTCCGCACGCGCTTGTGATGCATCCAGGGCCGATGATTCGCGGGTTGGAGATTCAGGGCGAGGTGGCGGATGGGCCGAACTCGGCGATTGAGGAACAGGTAAGTAATGGGTTGGCGGTGAGGACGGCGTTGCTGGCGCGGGCTCTGGGTGTTGGCGGATTCGAGAGTGTAACTGTATGAGTGACGTATTGATTTTGAATGGGCGGCTGGTCGATCCCGCGAGCGGCGTCGATGCGGAGAGAGATGTTCTGCTGCGGCATGGGAAGGTTGCGGCAGTTGAGACGCCGGGTGGTTTCAAGGGAGTGAAGGCGAAGGAGATGATCGATGCGGCTGGCATGATCGTCGCGCCGGGGCTGGTGGATGTGCATGTGCATCTGCGCGAGCCGGGACAGACGTACAAGGAGTCGATTGCTACGGGGACGGCTGCTGCGGCGGCGGGTGGGTTTACGAGCGTGGTGGCGATGCCGAATACGGTTCCGGTGAATGACTCAGTTGCGCACCTCGAGTGGATGCTCGATGCGGCGCGTGAGGCTTGCGTGAAATTGTTTGCGATGCCGGCGGCTACGTTTGGCAGCATGGGCAAAGAGATTACGGATTTTCACGAGCTGGCTCAAGCGGGAGCTGTGGGGTTTACCGATGATGGGAAGCCGGTGCTCGAAGATGTTGTGATGCGGGAGGCGCTGGTGGCCGCGGCGGGCATTGGGGTTCCGGTGTCGCAGCATGCGGAGGATACGCGGCTGACGGGTGGTTGCAGCATGAACGCGGGGCCAGTGGCGTTCCGGCTGGGGTTGCGCGGAATGACTGTGGAGGCAGAGGCGCGGATTGTGGAGCGGGACATTCGCCTGCTGCAGGATATTGAACAGCAGGATAGGCTGCGTCCGCATCTGCATGTGCAGCATGTATCGACGGCGAAGGCGATGAGTTTGATACGTGAAGCGAAGGCTGCCGGCCTGCATGTGACGTGCGAGGTTGCCCCGCATCACTTCACACTGACCGATGAGGCGATTGGGGACTACAACACGAATGCGAAGATGAATCCTCCGCTGCGGAACGATGCGGATCGGCTGGCGATGATTGCTGGGTTGATGGATGGGACGGTGGATTGCATCGCGACCGATCATGCTCCGCATGCGTTGTTTGAGAAGGAGCAGGAGTTTGAGCGTGCGCCGAATGGGATTACCGGGCTGGAGACAGCGCTGGGGCTGGCGTTGCGCGTGTTGCACAAGAGGCATGGGATGACGGTTGGGCGCGTGATCGAGTTGATGAGCGCGCAGCCTGCGGGGATTGTTTCGCTGGAGGGACGCGGGACGTTGAAGGTGGGAAGCTTTGCGGATGTGGTGGTGTTCGATCCGGCGGCGGAGTGGAGTTTTGAGGCGAAGCGGTCGAAGTCGAAGTCGCGGAACACGCCTTTTGACGGCGCGGCCATGCTCGGAAGAGTGGCTTATACGTTGAGCGAAGGACGCGTCGTCTTCAAGGCATAGTTGCGATTATTCGCGTTGCATGACAGCGAGCTCGTTGCCTGCGGGATCAGCGAAGTGAAAGCGTCGGCCACCTGGGAAGCTGAAGATGGGCAACGTAATTTTGCCGCCAGCTTTCAGGATGCTCTGCTCGGTTTGCTCTAAATTCTCCGATTCGATTACAGGCAGGGGTGCCTTGGTGCGTTCGGCTGGGTCGGCGTTGAGTCCGCCGTCAGTACCGCTGCCGGAGAAGGCGGAGTAGGTGGGGCCGTAGTCCTGAAAGGTCCAGCCGAAGAGGTCGGTGTAGAAGGTTTGGCTTGCAGCGAGTTGTTGAGCGGGGAGTTCGAGATAAACGATCTTTAAAGCAGGCATAGATATCCTCACGAAGACGAGAGTGTCGCTGACTCCTCCATCCGCACTGCCGCGAACCGGTTTGCGGTGCAGGTAGAGACCGGTAGCTCCGGCCTCGCGAGGGACGGTTTCAACATAAAACAGAGCTGCGGCGAGGTCAAATATCTTGCGTTAGTCTCAGCGCAAATACCAGATTAGATTGCCCGCGATCAGGCCTGTAGGATTGCCATTTTTTTCGCTACGGTGGTGAAGATTTCGAGGGCCTGATCGATTTGTTCGCGGGTGTGTTCGCTGGTCATGATGGTACGGATGCGGGCTTTGCCTTCGGGGACGGTGGGGAAGGCGATGCCTGTGGCCATGACTCCGGCGTCGAAGAGAGCGCGGGAGAAGTCCATGGTGCGACGGCCGTCTCCGATGATGATGGGGGTGATGGGGGTTTCGCTCTTTGGAGTGGAGTTGCCGCCTACGTCGAAGCCGGCATCGGTGAGTTGCTGCTTGAAGTAGTTGGTGTTGTCCCAGAGGCGCTGGATGCGGTCGGGTTCGTTTTCGAGGATGTCGAAGGCGGCGATGCAGGTGGCTGCGACTGAAGGCGGGTGCGAGGTGGAGAAGAGGAAGGGACGGGCGCGGTGGTAGAGATAGTCGATGAGGTCGCGGCTGCCGCAGACGTAACCGCCGAGCGCGCCGATGGCTTTGGATAGCGTTCCGACCTGGACGTCGACTTTGTCGGTGACGTGAAAGTGATCGACGGAGCCGCGGCCGGTGCGACCAAGGACACCGCTGGCGTGGGCATCATCGACCATCATGATGGCACCGTATTTTTCTGCGAGGTGAGCGAGCTTGTCGACGGGGCCGATGTCGCCGTCCATGGAGAAGACGCCGTCGGTGATGAGGAGCTTGTGGCCCGGCTCGTTCTGGACTTCCTGCAGGAGTTGCTCGGCGTGGGCGATGTCCTTGTGGCGGAAGACTTTTATTTTTGCTTTGGAGAGACGAGCGCCGTCGATGATGCTGGCGTGGTTGAGTTCGTCGGAGAGGATGAAGTCGTCTTTGCCGAGGATGCTGGAGACGGTGCCGGCGTTGGCGGCGAAACCAGACTGGAAGACGACGCAGGCTTCGACACCTTTGAAGGCAGCGATCTTTTCTTCGAGCTCCATGTGGATGCGCATGGTTCCGGCGATGGTGCGGACTGCGCCTGAGCCCACGCCGAATTTCTTTATGGCGGCGATGGCGGCTTCTTCGAGTTTGGGATGGTTGCAGAGGCCGAGGTAGTTGTTGGAGGCGAGGTTGATGACACGCTTGCCGTCGTAGGTGCAGATGGGAGCCTGCTGGTCGTCTAGCTCGCGCAGTTTGAAGAAGGTTCCGCGTTGACGGAGGTCGTCGAGTTGGGCGGTGAGATGGGCGAGCTGGGGGCGGCGGGCGGCTGCAGTAGTCATGAAGATCATCTTAAACCTTTGCAGGCCGGGCAGTCTTTGGGACCGAATGAGCATCATAGAAAAAAAGTAACTACAGTGTAGCGATTCACAAATTAGACGAAAATTGGACGAAGCGTGAGGATTTGACGATGAGCTTTAATTCAGGAAAGTTTGCTGCAGTAATGACGCTGGCGCTGGTGATGTTGGCGGGTTGCGAGTCTAAACAGGATGCAGCTATCGATCAGGCGAAGAAGCAGGCGGCGGCCACGGGGCAGGCCCAGCAGGTGGTTTCGACTGACAAAAATGGGACGGTAACGACGACGACGGTGCAACCGCCCGCACCCGGACAGACGACACAGGCAGTGACTACGACGACGACACCAGCCACTGCAGTGGCCTCGACTACACCCGCAACCGTTCCAGTGGTTACGGGGCAGCCAGTGACGGCGGGACAGACGGATGCTTCCGGCCAACCGGTGAGTGCTCCTGCTCCTGGTGCTGCGCCAATAATTCGACCGGCGGACGTGAATGTAGCTGCGGGAACGAATCTGACGATCCGAATCAATCAGCACATCAGTGTGAAGACGAGCCGTGCTGGGGATCGATTTGATGGAGAGCTGGTCGAGCCGGTGACGGCCAGAGATGGCCGCGTGGTGATTCCGAAGGGCGCTCCGGTGAGCGGTGTGGTGGTTACGTCGCACCGACGGGGACACTTCAAGGGCAGATCGATTCTGCAACTGCGGTTGACGTATCTGACGTTGAACGGGGCACGATATGCGCTGGATACGAGAGACCTGACGCAGACGAAGAAGGGCAAGGGCAAGCGGTCGGCTGCGATTATCGGGGGTGGAACGGGAGTCGGGATGCTGGTTGGGGGCGTGGCTACTGGAGGTGTCGGCCTGCTTGTTGGAGGATTGGTGGGAGCAGGCGGAGGGACGCTGATCAGCGGCTTGACGGGGAATCGCGATATTGAGATTCCAGCGGAGTCGATCGTCCACTTCCGGCTTGCGGAGAACCTTGTGGTTCAGCCTTCCTGACTTTTTGTTGAAGATGCAAAAGCCCATCTTGCGAGGTGGGCTTTTTGCTGCGTGCGTTTTTGTGCCCGGAGAAGAGTCTTCGAGGTCTACGCTTCTCGGTTAGGATGGGTTGGAGTTCAAGGAGGATGTGGATGGCGATTCGACTGCATTTCTGGGGTGCGGCACAGACGGTTACGGGCTCTTCGCATCACCTGGAATGCGCGGGACAGAATGTGCTGCTGGATTGTGGGTTGTTTCAAGGACACAGACAACTGGCTCGCGAGATCAATGAGCATCTGGCGTTGCCGGTGGAGCAGTTGAATGCGGTTGTGCTGTCGCATGCGCATATCGACCATAGCGGCGACCTTCCGTTGCTGGCGAAGCAGGGATATCGCGGGCCGATTTATACGACGCCATCGACGATCGATCTGTGCGAGAAGATGCTGAAGGACAGTGCGCATATTCAGGAGTCGGATGCTGAGTTTGTGAACAAGCGAGTGCAACGACGTCGATCGATTGGCGTTGCGGCGAATGGTGGCGCGGTGACTCCGCTGTATACGCAGGAGGACGCAGCGCAGGCGGTGCAACAGTTTAAACCAGTGGCGATGCATACTCCGCAGTTGCTGGCGGGGTCGACGGCGGATGCGGGATTTACGACGACGACCTTCGATGCGGGGCACATGCTGGGTTCGACGTGCGTGCTGGTGGAGGCTCGCGAGAAGGGACAGACCACGCGGCTGTTGTTTTCGGGAGACGTGGGGCGAAAAGGTCTGCCGATTATCAATGATCCGGAGGCGGCTCCGGCTGCGGACTATCTGATTATGGAGAGTACATATGGCAATCGTCTGCATCAGCCGATTGGGCCGGTGAAGAAGAAGCTGGCGCACCTGGTGAATCGCACGGCGCAGCGTGGAGGCCATATCGTGATGCCGGCTTTTGCGGTGGGGCGAACGCAGCAGGTTGTGATGTTGCTGCATGAACTGATCGACGAGAAGGCCATCCCCGATATTCCGATCTTTGTCGATAGCCCGCTGGCAGTGAGTGTGACGGAAGTATTTCGCAAGCATGAAGAGGAGTGGGATCAGGAAGCGCGTGCGTTTGCGGATCTGCATGAAGACCCGTTTGGGTGGAAGCGGCTGCGATATATCCAAACGGTGGAGGAGAGCAAGGCGCTGAATGGACTGCGTATGCCGTTTATTGTGATCTCGGCGTCGGGGATGTGCGAGGCGGGGAGAGTGCTGCACCACTTGAAGAACAGCGTGGAGGATCCGAAGAACCTGATTTTGATTACCGGGTTTCAGGCAGAGCATACGCTGGGCCGGGCGATCGTTCAGCGACAGCCGGAGGTAAAGATCTTTGGCGAGCCGATGCGTCTGCGGGCCGAGGTGGACTCCATCGGTGAGTTGAGCGGACATGCAGACCAGAGAGAGTTGCTGGCGTGGATGGAGCCGGTGGTGCCTACGCTGAAGAAGGTTTTTCTGGTGCATGGCGAGCCGGATGCGCAGCAGGCGTTGAAGGCTGAGATCGAGAAGATGTACAAGCTGGAGGTTTTCTGCCCGAAGCGGGATGAACGGTACGAGGTGGGATGAACGGAAAGGCTTAACACGGATCTACACAGATGACACAGATCAGAAACAGGCAACGACAAAGACGAAATGCTGCGTTGCGCGCTGAGAGTGCGCAACTGCCGCCGAGATGACGAATCTTAGGGTTGGTCGAGATGACGAGTGACTAGTTGCAGGGACTGTCGTGTGATGTCTTCGTCGCCGCCGTCTCCTTCGAGCCAGTGGATGTTGGGTTCGCGGCGGAACCAGGTGAGCTGGCGCTTGGCGTAGTTGCGATGGCCCTGCTGGGCCTGAGCGACGGCTTGTTCGCGGGTGATTTCGTTTCGCAGGACTGCGGATGCTTCGGCGTAACCGAGTGAGGTAAAGGGACGGCAGTCTGCGCCGTAGCGGGCGATGAGGCGCTCGGTCTCTTCGATGAGGCCGCGGTCGAACATGGCGGCAGCGCGCTGGTTGATGCGTTCGTAGAGGCCGGCGCGGGGCGGGTTGAGCCCGAGACGGAGGATGCAGTAGCCGGAGAGGGTGTCACGGCCCTTCTGCCATTGTTGCGTGAGAGGTTGATCGGCGGCGAGGGAGACTTCGATGGCGCGGACTACTTTCGAAACATCATTGACGTGGATGGCGGCGGCGGCTGCTGGGTCGAGTCGCGTGAGAATGCGATGGAGCCAGGCTGGGCCTCGGGTTGTGGCGAGTTTACGGAGACGGTCACGCTGGCCGGGTTTCTGCGCGGGTGCGGGAAAGAGGCCGTCGATGAGTGCGCGCAGATAGAGGCCGGTGCCGCCGGCGACGATGGGGACGTGACCGCGTTCGGTGATGCTGGAGAGGGCTTCGCGGGCCTGACGGCTGTAGTCGCCAGCGGTGCAGGGTTCGTCGGGCCATGCGATGTCGATCATGTGGTGCTGGATGAGGGCGCGTTCTTCGTGCGAGGGCTTGGCGGTGCCGATCTCCATCTCCCGATAGACGGCAACGGAATCGCAACTGACAATCTCGCCGTTGCACTGTTCGGCGAGGCGGAGGGCGAGCGAGGTCTTGCCGCTTGC
>JBDTEQ010000143.1:0-16113 GCA_039922475.1 Edaphobacter sp. | reverse complement strand
GGCCGCGAGCTTTCCGTTCGGGTATAGGCAAGGCGACAAAACTCGAAAGAGACGTCACAGGTTCCCTCTTAGATTGAACTTAGAAATAAACCAATAAACAAAATGAAACATAAGTAATAGTAATATAAAATCGAGTACCAGATCATAAAACAATAGAGGATTAAGCATAGTTAACTTTGTCTCAAAATCGGTCGACAGGCTGAATCGCTTCCATGCTCGAGCTTCGTCCAACCGTGCAAGACCGTGAACTACGAGTCACCAACCAGACTTGCTCCATCGATTTCTCCTCTCAATGCTTATTGGAATGGGAGTCTATCTATATACGTATGCTTCTATTTCTTCCGGTGCCCAGAACCTCTGGAGTTCTCGCGTATGTCAGGGTTCGGTCGTAGTCGTAATTGTGGCTCCCGCCACTTTTGCAGCATCCTGCGTGCCCGACGCAGTCGGACTTTAACGGAGGCGCTGCTAATTTTAAAAACATCTGCCGTCTGCTTCAGATTGAGATCCTCGAAATCCCGAAAGAGATACACCTAACGATAGATATCGGGAAGCCTCGAATTGCTCGATGGAGCGAGGATCGAACTTCGTTACGGTCGGCGACCACAGAATGCATGTTTCGTCGGTCGTGTAGAAGATTTGGCGGTGACGGACGAACCCCGTCGATATATTCGTCGAGCGATTCGGACCGAGCGTATCCTGCGGTGATTGATGAGGATTCGGGTCTTCCCATCAAAGGAGGCCCCGAGCGCAAGCGTCAGCGACTGGAGGGAGTTTCGAGGATCTGCTCGAAAGAGCGAAGATTCGAGACTTCAGGTTCCACGACCTGCGTCCCACCTTCGCTTCGTAAACGATGGTCGTGTATTGGTCGTGCGATTAAAATTTCAACGCTTTGGCTTCCGCTAAGTTGTTTATAAAGTGGTGGCCAGAGACGGGATCGAACCGCCGACGCCGGCCTTTTCAGGGCCGCGCTCTACCACTGAGCTATCTGGCCTTGGCATAACGCTTGTTGTCGGGGATCGCCAAGAACCACCGTGCGTTACCATCTACATCTGTCGCCCCGGCCTTTTTCAGGGGAGCTGTTGCGGGGAGGGAACCAGCAACGCAAACGCATCCCAAGTATAGCAATCCCAGGGCCTGCCGCCAACTCGGTTCTGTCGCGCTATCCTGTGTCAACACTCGAACCGCAAGGACGCCTATGCTCGCACGCCTCCGAAGCTTCGTACCCGCATCTCTTCTATTTTTGGCTGTTGCCGTCACGGGGGCGCAGATTCCTGGCCGCCCGGCGGCTCAGACTCCTGCTCGCCCGGCGGCTCGGCCGGCTGTGCTATCTGCGAAAAAGGCTTCCGATCCGTCTGCAACTTTACGCGAGCGGCGCGCTATCCGTGTCTTCGATACTGCGAGACGGAGCCCTCTGGAACTCAGTGCTTTTCTCAGGCGCATGCCGAAGGGGGGAGACCTGCATATGCATCTTTCCGGCGCGATCTATGCTGAGACCTTGATCAAGGACGGTGCTGCCGATGGGCTCTGCGTCGATCCGAAGACGATGAGCTTCTTCAAGGCCGCGGCTACGACCAGGAGTCTTCCGCCGCAGCCTGTCTGCGGTGGAGGTAACGAGCGTGCGGCAGATGCGTTCAAGGATCAGAAGCTTTATGACGCGCTTGTCGACTCTTTTTCCATGCGCAGCTTTGTTCCGAGCGCCGGTGTCAGTGGGCACGACCAGTTCTTTGCTACTTTCAGCCGCTTTGGGGGCATCAACAAATCGCATACAGGGGAGTGGCTGGACGAAGTTGCTGTGCGCGCCGCCGTTCAGAACGAGCAGTACCTGGAGATTATGGTGACTCCGGATTTCTCGGCGGCGGCGAGGCTTGGCGAGGAGATCGGCTGGCCAGAGACTGTTACTACTTCGAATGCTCAGCTTGCTGAACTGCGCACTCGTCTGCTCGGAGACAAATCTTTTCAGGACGACATCGCTCTTGACCGCAAGGAGTTCGATGAGGCTCTGCGGGCTCGTGACGTTATAGAACACTGTGGGTCTCGTGAGGCTGTCGAAGCCTGCTCGGTGAAGATTCGTTTTCTCTACCAGGTCCTTCGTGGGTTTGCTCCGCAGCAGGTCTTTGCACAGACACTGCTTGCCTTCGAAGTTGCCTCGCAAGACTCTCGCGTGGTCGGTCTCAACTTTGTGATGGCGGAAGATGGCTACCTGGCCATGTCCGAATACCACCGGCAGATGCTTATGCTTGACTACCTGCATAGTGTGTATCCCAAGGTTCACATCACTCTTCACGCGGGAGAACTTGCACCGGGTCTCGTCCCTCCCGATGGCCTTCGTTTTCATATTCGTGAGGCAGTCGAACTTGGCCATGCCGAGCGCATCGGCCACGGAGTCGACATCATGTACGAGAACGATCCACAGGCTCTATTAAAAGAGATGGCAGCACGTCACATCATGGTCGAGATCAACCTCACCTCCAACGATGTCATCCTTGGAATCAATCCGCCGTGGCATCCTCTGCCGATCTATCGTGCTGCGGGCGTTCCTATCGCTCTTTCCACCGATGATGAAGGCGTCTCCCGCATCGACCTTACCAACGAGTACACTCGCGCCGCCATGGACTTCAATCTCTCCTACCTCGATCTCAAGACGTCGGCTCGCACCAGCATCGAGCACAGTTTTCTCCCCGGAGACAGCCTGTGGCAGCAACCTGACAATTTCACCCGGATCGTCCCAGCCTGCGCCGGGCAACTGCGTGGCTCACTCAAGCCGACCGCTCAATGTACCGGCTTTCTGCAGACGAGCGAGAAAGCCACCGAACAATGGCAATTGGAGCGCCGTTACGATCGGTTCGAGCAAAGCTTGCCGTGAAGGTTCGGGCCTGAAAACTTCTGCCATAACCGTCCCTGCCCGCGCTAAACTCATCTCGAGAGTCTGCCCATGAAAAAAATCATCTTTACCATCCTCCAGCTCATTCTCTTCCTTCTGGTCTTCTTCGTCGGCTCCATCCTGCCACCGTTCCACCTTGAGCACACCCTCATCACTACGCCCGGCTTTACGCGTATCTTCGTTGCGGATGGCCTTGTGCTCATGCTGATCCTGTACCTGATTATGCTTATCGTCGAAGCCCTGAGGAAGCGTCTGCGCACGGCCGCGCCATGGACCACGCTGGCCGTAATCCTCGCTACGATCTTCGGGCTTATGATGAAGTTCGGCTTCCTTACGCGGTCGGCGTTTTAGACGGTAGAGTATCCATGCCAGACGAATTTCTGAAGCTTCTTGCCGAATCCCAACGAACTCTGGACGGAGGCTTCGCTCATCTCCCGTCCAACCCCGCAAGTCCGCTCGACGATGCAGCTTCGAATATCCTGCAGCAGGTAGCAACGCGCCTCCAAGACAACTACCCTTACGGCCATCCTCTCTACGCGGGGCAGATGTTGAAGCCGCCTCATCCCATTGCCCGCGCCGCCTACGCGCTGGCCATGTCGATCAATCCCAACAACCACGCGCTCGACGGCGGTCGCGCCAGCTCTGCCATGGAGATCGAAGCCGTGGCCGAGCTTGCCAAGATGTTTGGCCTCCCTCAGCATCTAGGCCACCTCACCAGTGGAGGAACCTTTGCCAACCTCGAAGCCCTTTGGGTCGCTGGCCAGCTTGGTCATACGGAGGACGGTACGCCAAAAGCAATCGCCGCCTCCAACCAGGCCCACTATACCCACAATCGGATCAGCGGTGTCCTCGGCCTGCCATTCATCTCAATCCCCTCCGACGAACATGGACGCATGAATCTCAGGGTTCTCGAGGCTCTTCTCGAAACCGGCACGATTGCAACAGTAGTGGTTACATTAGGAACAACTGCCATCGGCGCGGTTGACCCGCTCGACGAGATCGTGCTCCTGCAGAAAAAATACAGGTTCCGTATCCACGTCGACGCTGCCTACGGTGGCTACTTCACCCTCGCAGCAAACCTCCCGGCCAAAACCCGCGCTGCCTTCGACGCTATTCCTAACGCCGACTCGATCGTCATCGATCCGCATAAGCACGGTCTCCAGCCCTATGGTTGCGGCTGCATTCTCTTCCGCGATCCTGCCGTCGGCCGTCTCTATAAACACGACTCTCCCTATACGTACTTTTCTTCGAAGGATCTTCACCTTGGCGAGATATCTCTTGAGTGCTCTCGCGCCGGAGCCTCTGCGGTCGCTCTCTGGGCCACGCAACAACTGCTTCCTTACATTCCCGGAGGCGCCTTCGCTCAGGGCCTCGAAGCCAGCCGCTCTGCCGCCCTCGAACTCCACCGGCGTCTCAGCGAATCTCCCCACTTCCTCGCTCCTTCAACTCCTCCGCAGCTGGACATCGTCTTCTGGGCCGTTCGTGCCACTAGTCTGGAAGCCTCTTCCGCGCTTGCCCAGCGCATCTTTGACGAAGCCGCCAAACGCGACCTCCATCTCGCGTTGGCGAAGCTTCCGGTATCTCTTTTTCCACAAAATTCATGGAAAAACCCTCCTCAGACCGACGAGCAAAACACGGTCACCTGCCTTCGCTCCGTTCTGATGAAACCGGAGCATCTCCTTTGGCTAGACCAGTTGTGGCAACGCCTTGACGCCGCAACGATTGCGGCAGCCGGGTCAATCCCCCGATAGAACCAGCGCAGGTAACCGTTGGGTTTATCTAAATCACTCGAGCGGTTTGCTAAAATCAGCCAGATTCGATGCTCCTGCTCTCCTCATCCCCGGATGTCACGCACGCCCTATTCTCAGCCGATAGAGAGCTTCAGCATCGGACCCCATACCCCGCTCTTCACGCAGCACTGGCTCGGATGAGAAAAGGATCAATCACCGCATGACTCTTCCCTCCACTCTCACCCGGTCTTCAGTACCCGATCTTGCCAACCGAACCGTAGCCTACTTCTCAATGGAGATCGCGCTCTCTCCTGCGTTGCCGACTTACTCCGGCGGCCTTGGAATGCTCGCGGGCGATACCCTCCGCTCCGCTGCTGATACTGCCGCTCCCATGGTTGCCATCTCGCTCGTCCACCGCCAAGGCTATTTTCGCCAGAAGCTCTCCGATGTCGGCCAGCAGACTGAAGCCGACGTTTCCTGGTCGCCCGAGACAACGCTCCCCAGCGCAAACCAGATCATCGCCTTAACCATGCAGGGCCGTCAGATACTCGTCCGCGCCTGGCGCTTCGATGTGATTGGCATTACCGGCCACGTCATTCCCGTCTTTCTGCTCGACACCGATGTCGAAGGCAACGACCCCTGGGACCGCCGCCTTACCGACCATCTCTACGGCGGCGACACCTACTACCGCCTCTGCCAGGAGACTGTCCTCGGCCTCGGCGGTGTTGCTCTGCTGGACGCTCTTGAATGTAAACCCAAGGTCTACCACATGAACGAGGGCCACGCTGCACTCCTCGCCATCGGTCTCCTTGAGGATCACCTCGCCGGCGCTCCTCTGAAAGATGCCACCGAAGCCGATATTGACTTTGTCCGCCAGCAGTGCGTCTTTACCACCCACACTCCTGTTCCTGCCGGTCACGATCAGTTCGGTGTCGACCAGATGTATCAGGTGCTCGGCCACGACCGCGCGGCGGCTATCGACCAGTTCGGCTGTCTTCACAACGGCCTGATGAACATGACGTATATTGCTCTGCGTTTCTCGCGCTTCGTCAACGGCGTCGCGATGCAGCACGGCAAGGTGTCGCAACACATGTTCCCCGACTATAAGGTCTACTCCATCACGAACGGAGTTCATGCTGCCACCTGGCTCTCTCCGCAGTTTCAGGAACTGCTCGACGGCGAGATCCCCCACTGGCGCACGGACAACCAGTACTTCCGCTCCGTCTACGGCATTGATCCCGCCCGCATCGTTGCTGCTCATAACAAAGGCAAGCTGCGCCTCTTCGGAACTATCGCCAAGCGTACCGGCCACCACTTCAACCCCAATGTCCTTACGCTCGGCTTTGCTCGCCGCGTCGCGACCTACAAGCGCGCCAGTCTGCTCCTGCACGACCCAGACCGCCTTGTGGCGATTGCGCGAAAGATCGGTGGGCTCCAGATTCTCTACGCCGGAAAAGCTCACCCCGCGGACAACGCCGGCAAAGGTCTCATCAGAGACGTCTATACTGCAGCCGCCAAGCTGAACTCCACTGCACTCAAGATCTACTACATCGAAAACTACGACTGGGAACTCGGCGCGCTCCTCACTCAGGGTGTCGATGTCTGGGTAAATACTCCTCGCCGCCCCTATGAGGCGTCCGGAACATCAGGGATGAAGGCCGCGCTCAACGGTGTTCCATCGCTCTCTATTCTCGATGGCTGGTGGATCGAGGGCTGCGCCGAAAATACCACCGGCTGGGCCATCGAAGACGGCGAAACCGAGGAGGCCGAAGCCAACAGCCTCTATGACAAGCTCGAAAAATCCATCGCTCCCATGTACGCCAATCCGCACGCCTGGTCGCGGATGCAGCAGCACTGTATTGCCATCAACGGAAGTTTCTTCAACACCCACCGCATGCTGGCGCAGTACTTTGAAAATTCCTATTTTCCGCCAACGCTGGTGGGCAAAACTCCCGGTACCCCGCTGGAACGCCGCCACTCCAGCGACATTCTCGTCCCTGAACCAGCTCTGGTCTAAGTTTTCGATACGCGTTTTCGATACGCCGGGCTAATCTCCAGCTACAACCTGCGTTATACCCGCCCTGGCTCTCCGCTGCGATCCCGCGCGCTCAAACCTTCCGCGCAACCGGTCGAAGAAAAGATAGACCACCGGTGTCGTAAACAGGGTCAGCGCCTGCGACACAATCAATCCACCCACAATCGTGATTCCCAGTGGCCGTCGCATCTCACTGCCCGCTCCATGACCAAGTGCCAGTGGCAGTCCGCCAAGCAATGCCGCCATTGTCGTCATCATGATTGGACGAAACCGCAGCATGCAAGCCTCGAAGATTGCCTCCTGCGGCGACTTGCCATGCTGCCGCTCCTCCACCAATGCAAAGTCGATCATCATGATTGCGTTCTTCTTCACAATCCCGATCAGCAGGATGATGCCAATCATCGCGATCACGCTCAGGTCGATCTTGAACAACAGCAATGCCACAATTGCGCCTACGCCCGCCGAAGGCAGTGTCGAGAGGATCGTCAGTGGATGGATAAAGCTCTCGTACAACATTCCCAGTACGATATACACCGCGATCAGCGCCAGCAGAATAAGCCACGGTTCGCTCTTGAGCGAATCTTTGAACGCCTGCGCCGATCCGGCAAATCCGCCATGGATCGATGACGGCATCCCGATATCGGTTCGCGCCTTTTGAATTGCCTGTGTCGCCTCGCTCAGCGATGCTCCCGGCGCGAGATTGAACGACAACGTCGTCGCCGGAGATTGTGCCTGGTGGTTCACCGCCAGTGGAATCCGCTGCGTTTCAAAGTGCGTCACCGCTGAGAGTGGAACCATCGCTCCGGTCGTGCTCTTGACGTAAATGTTGTTCAGCGCGCCCGGGTCCTTTTGGAACTGCGGCGCAACTTCCATCACCACGTGATACTGGTTCAACGGCATATACGTAGTCGAAACCTGCGCCTGCGAAAACGCATCGGACAAGGTCGCATCGATGGTCATGGGAGAGACGCCCAACCTGCTGGCGGTCGCCCGGTCAATCACAAGTTGCCCTCGCAACCCCTTCTGCTGCTGGTCCGTCGCAACATCCTTGATCTGCGGCAGGTCGTCCATAGCCTCTTTCAGCTTGGGTCCCCAGTAGTTCAGTTGCTTCAGGTCGTCCGCGGTCAGGGTGTACTGATACTCGGTCGCACTGCTCCGGCCGCCAATTCGCAGGTCCTGAAACGCATGCAGATACATGATCGCTCCGGGAATGCTCGACATCTGCGGTCGCAGCCGATCGACAATCACCTGTGCGGTATCGCCACGCTTCAACCGCTCCGCATCCGGCTTCAGCGACATGAACATGAAGCCGGAATTAGAGTTGCCTTTCCCACCGGCAAACGCCGTAACGTCCTGCACGCCCGGATCCTTCCCCACGATCTTCGCCAGCGCCAGCACTTTCTTCTTCATCTCAGGAAAGGAAACATCCTGCTGTCCCTGCACCTGGCCGCCGATGCGTCCCGTATCCTGCTCCGGGAAAAATCCCTTCGGCACCAGAATGTACAGATAAACATTCAGTACAAAGGTCAGCACTGTAATCGTCAGCACGAGCCTCTGATGCTGCAACACCCATCGCAGGCCCCGCTCATACTCTGCTGCCATCCGCTTCAGGACTCGGTCCCCCGCGCGATAAAACCATCCATGCTGCCGGCTGTTATGAGGCTCCAGAAACTTGGCGCTCAACATCGGCGTCGTTGTAAGCGAAACTACCAGTGACACCAGAATTGCCACTGACAGCGTTACTGCAAACTCGCGAAACAATCTGCCGACAATCCCGCCCATGAGAAGAATCGGGATGAACACCGCAATCAGCGACGTGCTCATCGACAACACCGTAAATCCAATCTCCTTCGAACCCACCATCGCCGCGCGGTACGGCGTCATCCCTTCTTCCAGATGCCGGCTGATGTTTTCGATCACGACGATCGCATCGTCCACCACGAACCCAGTCGAGATTGTCAGAGCCATCAGCGAAAGATTGTCCAGCGTATAGCCCAGCAAATACATCACCGCAAATGTTCCCAGCAGGCTCAATGGAACCGCAACGGTCGGAATCAGCGTCGACCGCACCTCCCGCAAAAACAGGAACACAACCAGGATCACCAGCAGGATCGAGATCACCAACGTTCTCGTCACGTCTCGTACAGAGGCGCGAATCGTCGTCGTTCGGTCCAGCGCCACATGCACCTGAATCGCAGGCGGTATCGACGCCTCCAGCATCGGCAACATCGCCTTTACCTTATCCACGGTCTGAATTACGTTCGCGGTTGAGGTCTTGAACACAATCACCAGAATCGCCGGCCTGCCGTTGAACACGCCGCTTCGATAACCATCCTCAACGCTATCGACAACCGTCGCCACATCCTCTATCCGCACGATTCCATGCGTTGGCGCGGTACCCGCACTCGTATTCTTCGTAGTGGAGCCGGTGCTGGACGCCGTCATCGTGGCGGTCGAGGAGGAGGCAGTAGCTGTTGAAGGTGTATTCGTTACCGCAGTCGTCACGGATGCAGGCAATCCCGAACGCGCCGGCGCTGAACTTACCGGGCCGCGATCCGTCGCCACAATCAGCGGAGCATAAGCCGCCGCGCCAAACAACTGGTCGGTCGCATTGATGCTCCACCGCCGCTCACCATCTTGCAGGTATCCCTTCGGCTGGTTCACGTTCACCGTGCCGATCGCCGCGCGCAAAGCCTCCAGCCCAATGCCGTAGTGTGCCAGTTGCATCGGGTTCGCCTCGATGCGTACTGCCGGCTTTGCGCTGCCGCCGCAGAAGGTCTGCCCTACACCCTGCACCTGAGCGATCTTCTGTGCCAGAATGCTGTCGCATGCATCGTACAGTTGCGGCACGCTCATCGTGTCCGATGTGAGCGCGATAATCATGATCGGCGAGTCTGCCGGATTTACTTTGTAGTAGTTTGGATTGCTCGGAAGATTTGCCGGCAACTGGCTCCGCGCTGCATTGATTGCCGCCTGTACATCGCGTGCCGCGCCGTTCACATCCCGGCTGAGATCGAACTGCAGGATGATTCCCGCCGACCCGGTCGATGAGGTTGAGGTCATCTCATTGATTCCGGCGATCTTGGCAAACTGTCGTTCCAGCGGCGTCGCTACCGAAGATGCCATCGTCTCCGGATCGGCCCCGGGCAAACTCGCGCCTACTGAAATCACCGGATACTCGACCTGCGGCAGACTGGCCACCGGCAGCAGCGTGTACGCTACCGCTCCCGCCAGAATCACCGCAGCCGACATCAGAAATGTCGCTACTGGTCGCCGAATAAATGGTGCCGAAAAATGCATATCCCTCTAGACTCTTTCCTTCTCAATCCGCCGATATAGCCTGTTCCTGCAACTCCATATCGATGTGCCTCGGCTTGCGTCCGAGCCGGTCGAAGAACAGATATACCACCGGCGTCGTAAACAACGTCAACACCTGCGAGACGATCAACCCGCCAACAATCGTGATGCCCAGCGGTCTTCGCAACTCACTCCCGGTGCCTGTGCCCAGCGCCAGCGGCAAGCCGCCGAGGAGCGCCGCCATCGTCGTCATCATGATCGGCCGGAACCGCAGCAGGCACGCCTGATAGATCGCTTCCTGCGGCGACATCCCCTGCTCGCGCTCCGCTTCCAGCGCAAAGTCGATCATCATGATCGCGTTCTTTTTCACGATGCCGATCAGCAGAATAATTCCGATCAGCGCGATCACGCTCAGGTCTACGTGAAATAGCAGCAGCGCCAGAATCGCGCCTACGCCCGCCGACGGCAACGTTGAAAGAATTGTGATCGGGTGAATGTAGCTCTCGTACAACACGCCCAGCACAATGTAGACGACGATCAGCGCCGCCAGAATAAGCAGAGGCTCATTCTTCAAGGAAGCCTCAAATGCCTTTGCCGAACCCTGGAACTCTGCATTCACGCTGGGCGGCATATCGAGCTCTGCCTTCGCTTTGTTCACCGCATTGACCGCATCGCCGATTGACTTGCCCGGCGCCAGGTTGAACGAGATCGTGACAGCAGGGAACTGTCCCTGATGACTGATCACGAGCGGCGTATGTCTCTCTTCAAAGTGCGTGAACGCCGACAGCGGCACCTGAGCGCCGTTGGAACTCTTCACATAAATATTGTCGAGCGACGCGGGAGTGCGTTGAAACTTCGGAGCTACCTCCAGCACCACGTGGTACTGATTTTGCTGCGTAAAGATTGTCGATACCTGGCGCTGTGCAAATGCGTCATCGAGCGTGTCGTCGATGTTCTGCGGCGTAATCCCAAGCCGTGAAGCTGTATCGCGATCGATGACGAGGTTCGCCTCAAGACCACCCAGTTGCTGGTCGCTGGCAACATCGTTCAGAATCGGAATCGTCTTCAGCTTGGCGACCATCTTGTTGGTCCACAGCGCCAGCTCTTCGCTGTTCGCGTCTTCCAGCGAGTACTGATACTGGGTCCGGCTCACTCGATCTTCCACCGTCAGGTCCTGCAGCGGCTGCAGATAACATTGAATGCCATCCACCTTCGCAACCTGCGGCTCCAGCCGCTGAATCACCTCCAGCGCAGACGACTTGCGCTGCTCCCGGTCCTTCAAATTGATTTGAATGCGTCCGCTATTCAACGTCGAATTCGTGCCATCGATTCCGATGAACGACGACACGCTCTCAACATCCTTGTCCTGCAAGATAATCTTTGCCAGCGCCTGCTGCCGCGAACTCATCGCTCCAAAGCTGATTGTCTGCGGGGCCTCCGTGATACCCAGCAACACACCTGTGTCCTGCACCGGGAAAAACCCCTTGGGCACAATCAGGAACAGATACACGGTAAGAAGAAACGTGGCAAGCGTGACCAGCAGCGTCAGGGTCTGGTGCCGCAATACCCATCGCACGCCGATCGAATACCTCCGGATCACATACTCGAAAAACTCTTCGCTCTTCCGGTAGAACGTGCTCTGCTGCGTCGCAGGCGTATGCTTCAGCAGCTTCGCCGCCATCATGGGCGTCAGCGTCAGCGAAACGAATGCCGAGACCAGAATTGTAACCGCCAGAGTTACAGCGAACTCGCGGAACAGGCGTCCCACAATGTCGCCCATAAACAGCAGCGGGATCAGCACCGCAATCAAACTTACCGTCAGCGAAACAATCGTGAACCCGATCTGCTGGGAGCCTTTCAGCGCGGCCTCAAGCGGAGAATCGCCCTGCTCCAGATAACGCGCGATGTTCTCGATCATCACGATCGCGTCATCCACCACAAATCCGGTCGAAATCGTCAGCGCCATCAGTGACAGGTTGTTCAGGCTGTATCCCAGCAGATACATCACGCCAAACGTCCCGACGATCGACAGCGGCACCGCAACCGAAGGAATGACGGTCGCTGCAAACGATCGCAGGAACAGGAAGATCACCATGACGACCAGCGCGATGGTCAGAATCAGCGAAAACTTTACGTCCTTCACGGAAGCGCGGATTGTATTTGTGCGGTCGGTCAGCACCTCCAGCTTCACCGTCGCCGGCATCGTCGCTCGCAGTTGCGGCAGAATCTTCTGCACCTCATCCACAACGCCAATGATGTTCGCGCCAGGTTGGCGCTGAATGTTCACAATCACCGCAGGCTGCAGAATCGCCGGTTTCGCCGGCCGCCCATCGCTTGCGGGCTGCGCCGAAGTCCCCATCCACGCTGCCTGAAACAGGTTTTCCGCGCTGTCCACTGCATTCGCTACATCGGACAGCCGCACCGGCGATCCGTTGCGGTAAGCGATGATCACATTGTTGTAACCCTCGCTTGAATGGATCTGATCGTTCGCGCCGATCGTGTAGGACTGCGTCGCTCCATTCAGATTTCCCTTTGCCTGGTCAACGTTCGCCGAACTCACTGCGGTGCGAATGTCTTCAAGGCTCAATCCGTAGTTCGCCAGCGCCGTCGGGTTCGCCTGAATCCGTACCGCAGGCTTCTGTCCGCCATTGATCGACACCAGCCCCACACCTGAAAGCTGCGAGATCTTCTGCGCGATCACGGTGTCCGCCAGGTCCTCCACCTTTTGCAGCGGCAATGTATCGCTCGTCAACGAGAGCGTCAGGATCGGCGCATCCGCCGGGTTCACCTTGCTATAGACCGGGGGGTTCGGCAGGTCCTTCGGCAGGTAGCTGAAGCCTGCATTGATCGCTGCCTGCACATCCTGCTGGGCGACATCGATCGACTCTTCCAACGAGAACTGCAGCGTAATTACACTGCCTCCGCCGGAGCTCGCCGACGTCATCTGGCTCAGCCCCGGTATCTCTCCAAACTGACGTTCGAGGGGAGCCGTCACCGAAGACGCCATCACCTCCGGGCTCGCACCGGGATAAAACGTCTGTACCTGGATGGTCGGGTAGTCCACCTGCGGCAGCGCCGACACGGGCAACTGCACATACGCAACAAATCCCGCAAGCAAAATGGCCACCATCAGGAGCGAGGTGGCCACTGGCCGAAGAATAAATGGCCTCGATGGACTCATCGACGAACTCATGAAGGCTGTCCCGTCGCGTTACCGGCTGCAGTGATCTCCGCCGTCGTTCCATCGGCGGCCTTTGCGGGAACGGTCCTTGGAAATACCTTGCTTCCGTCTTTCAGTCTCTCCTGCCCGTCCACCACAATCTGGTCGCCCGGTTTCACTCCGCTATTCAGGATCACCTGGGTCCCTTCGGTCAACGACACATTCACCGCCTGCGCTTCAACGTAGTAGTTCGACTGGTTCTGCGGCAGATCCAGATGCGGCTTTTCCCCAGGCTTCGGCTTCGGCAACTGATTCGCCGGCGGCTGTCCAACCTTCAGCAGAAAAACAAAGTTTCCCTGCGTGCCGGTTTGGAGCGCCGCAGCAGGAATCACCACTGCGTTCTGCCTTTCCTGCAGGACCAGACGCACATTCACAAACTGGTTCGGAAACAATGCTCCATCGCGGTTGTCGAAGACGGCCTTGGCTTTCACGGTTCCAGTCGTGGTATCGATCTGGTTGTCGACCGTCAACAGACTTCCGCTGGCCAGATGGGTCTGGGCCGCGCGATCGAAGGCCTCCACCGCCAGCCTCTCTCCTCCCCGAGTCCGTTTCAGCACCTCGGGTAACTGGTCCTCCGGCAGCGTAAAGATCACAGCGATCGGTTGAAGCTGTGTCACCACCAGTAATCCCGTCGTGTCTGACGCATGGACGATGTTCCCCGGATCGACCTGCCGTAGACCCACCACCCCATCGATCGGCGACACAATCTTCGTATATCCCAGGTTGACCTTCGCTGCCTGGATCGCCGCTTGATCCGCCGCGATCGAACCCTCCACCTGTCCCGCGGTCGAAGCCTGCGCCTGCTCGCTCTCCTTCGATACCACGCCCGCCTGCAGCAGTGCTGTATATCGTGCAGCCTCCGCTTTTGCATTGACCGCGCTTGCCTGGTCCTTCACCAACTGTCCCTGCGCCTGTTCGAGCGCTGCCTGATAAGGCTTCGGGTCAATCTCGGCCAGTACCTGTCCCTGCTTGACCGCCTGTCCTTCGCGCACCGGCACCTGCATCAGTTGGCCATCTACGCGGCTCTTGATCGTCACCGTGTTGTAAGCAGTCACCGTCCCCAGCGCGGTAAGAAAGATCGGCATCGTCTTCTGCTGCACCGCTGCGACCTGCACTACGGTGGGCCGGTCTGCCTGTGCCGCCATAATCTGTTGCAAAGAATCCTGCTGCTTCGCATTGTTCTGAATCTTCCAGACGGCAGCGCCGACTGCGGCCACAATCACCAGAAGCACAATCCACTTTCGCGCCGCGGAACCCTTGGGCTCCTCGGAGGATGGTCTGTGGGGGGACGAATTTCTCTGCGACTCCACGGCAGGTTTTGCTGCGGGCGGTTCCTGTTCACTCATCGGCGTTGACAACATGGGTGCTCTCAGTTCTTCTCAATTTCAATTGATCGTTTACGGATTCTTGTACTCGACACTTAAGAATACTTGATAATGACGGTGGTTGCCTTTGTCAGAACGCGCTGGCAGCCGCTTTCGTTCCACGCTATCCTCATCTTGTCATTGATTATTTAGACGCAAGGAAGGACACTTTTGACGCCAACCGCCCAGGACATTGCCCTCCTTCCGGTGCTCTGCGTCGACCTGGACGGAACCCTCGTCAAGTCGGATACCCTTTATGACTCGGCGCTCACTTTGGCCCGCCACCATCCCCAGTCTCTTTTAAAGCTTCCTGGATGGCTCCTCCAGGGCAAAGCGGCTCTCAAACAACACCTCGCCAACGCCATCCAGCTCGATGTTATCCACCTGCCTTATAACCGCGAACTCCTTCAATATCTAGAACAACAGCGCGCTACCGGTCGCCCGGTCTACCTCGCCACCGCTGCCGACGCCGACACTGCCAACCGCATCGCCGCCCACCTGGGTCTCTTTACCGGCGTCCTCGCCTCCGACGGGAAGCTCAACCTCGCTGGCAAAAACAAGCTTGCCGCCTTCCAGACTCAGTTCGGCGACAATTTCTCCTATATTGGCAATGCTTTACCCGACCTGCCGCTCCTGCAGCACTGCCAGGAGCCCATGCTCGCCAACCCGACTGGCAGCCTGCGAGCCTCTCTGCGCAAGGCCGGCATCACCCCGGTCCGCACCTTCAACGAGCGTGTCCACCCGCTCAAGGCCTGGTTCAAGGCCATTCGGCTCCACCAATGGGCCAAGAACACCCTCCTCTTTGTTCCTCTTCTCCTCGCCCACACCCTGGCGCGAGGTCTCGTAGTCGGCGCGGTGGTAGCCTTTTTCAGCTTCGGCCTCTGCGCCTCCGCCACCTACATCGTCAACGACCTGCTCGACCTTGAAGCTGACCGGCAACATCCCCGCAAGCGCCGACGCCCCTTCGCTGCAGGCGATCTCTCGGCGCTCTCCGGCGTTGCAGTTGTGGTTTTGTTCCTCGCGGTTTCCTGTGTGCTGGCGCTGCTCGTTCCTACGGTGGTTGCCACTCTGTCTCCCCAATACGCTCTCGTCAAGCCTCTCCACTTTCTGCTCTGGCTGGGCATCTATCTTGTCACCACACTCGCTTACTCGCTTCGCCTTAAACGATCCGTCCTGGTCGATGTCATCGTCCTCTCCGGGCTCTACACCATTCGCATCGTCGCCGGCTCTGCAGCCACCGGAGTCGCCGTCTCCACCTGGCTGGGCGGCTTCAGCATCTTCTTCTTCCTCTCCCTCGCCTTTGTCAAACGCTTCGCCGAACTCGAGAACCTGCGCGAGCGTGGAGGCGTCAGCGCCGGTGGCCGTGGTTATCACGTTACCGACATCGAACAGCTTCGCAGCTTCGGCACCGCCAGCGGATACGCCTCGGTCGTCGTTTTCACCCTCTACATCTCGAATCTGGACGCCGCCGAACTTTATCGCCACACCCACCGCCTGTGGCTTCTGATTCCCGTTCTTCTTCTCTGGATCAGCCGTCTCTGGCTGTTAGCCTCTCGCGGTGAGCTCAACGAAGACCCCGTCGTCTA
>JBDTEQ010000142.1:0-6101 GCA_039922475.1 Edaphobacter sp. | reverse complement strand
GAGATCGCTTGATGAAGATCTTCCGCCAACTCGCAGAAGTTCCGCAGAACTTCGGCCCAACCATCGCCACCATCGGCAACTTTGACGGCGTGCATCGCGGACATCGAGGCGTCATCGCCGAGGTCGTCGCCCGTGCCCGTGCGCTCGGCATCCAATCCATCGCTATCACCTTCGACCCGCATCCTGCCCGCGTCATCCGGCCTGAATCGAGCCAGCCTCTCATCACGCCGCTAGCAGAAAAATTGGAACTGCTCGCCTCCACCGGCATCGACGCCGTACTGATCCTGCCGTTTACAGTCGAGCTCTCACGCACTTCGGCCCGCACCTTCGCCACCGATATACTGCAAAAAGTGCTGCACGTCACGGAGTTGCACGAAGGCGAGAACTTCCGCTTCGGCTATCAAGCGGAAGCAGGCATCGACAGCCTCGAAGCCCTTGGCCGCGAGCTCGGCTTCAGCGTCCGCGTCTACACGCCGCAAACCGTCCGCGGCGAAGCCATCTCCTCCAGCACAGTCCGAAGATTCATCGCTGAAGGCGACGTCAGCCATGTACGCGCCCTCCTTGGCCGACCCTTCGCTATAGCAAGCACACCCGCATCCGGACGCGGCTACGGCACACGCTACACCGTTCCCACCATCAACCTCGCTCCCTACGCCGAACTCCTCCCCGCCAACGGCGTCTACGTCACCTCGCTAACCATCGGCTCAGGCAAACTCGGCACACAGAGTGAAACCTTCGACGCCGTAACCAACATCGGCAACCGCCCAACCTTCGGCGTCGACTCCTTCGCCGTCGAATCGCATCTGCTCAACTTCCACCCCATCGCGCTCGACGAAAGCACGCCGCTCACCCTGACGTTCCTACACCGTCTTCGCCCCGAGATGCGCTGGCCAAACCCCGAAGCCCTGCGTGAGCAGATTGGCCGCGACGTTGCCAAAGCAAACCACTACTTCAGTTTGTGTCGGGCGGTGGCTTCGAAACCCCGGTCCGATCATCCCCAACCGGCTTCGCTGGCTCCATAACTCCATTCGCCGGTGCGCTCGGAGCAGGCTTAGCGGGCGCAGTAGCACGCGGAGCAACTGGTGCCGCAGACTTCTCTATCGCCGGTGCCGAACCCGGATTCGAGATCGGCGCAGCCACGGGCGGAACCACTGAAGGAGCAACACTCGCAGGAGCAGCCCGCTTCGGCGCATTCCCTCCGCCCACAGGCGCATCGGGATCTTCCTCATCAGGCTTAACAGCCGGCTTGACCGCACCTGGCGCACTCAACGGCACATCCAGCTTCTTCTGCGGAGCGCCAGCCGTCGCAAACACCTCATTCGGTTTCTTCGCAATCGCCGCCCGCATAAAATCCATCCATATCGGCAGCGCCGCGCGAGCCCCTGTCTCCTTCTCTCCCAAAGACTCCCGGTCGTCATACCCAACCCACGTCCCACACGTCACCGAAGGCGAAAACCCAACGAACCACGCATCCGTATAATCGTTCGTCGTTCCCGTCTTTCCGCCCAGCGGATGCTTCAACTGCAACGCCGCCGCTCCCGTGCCATGCTGCACCACGGCCTGCAGCAGTTGCATCATCTCCCGCGCCGTCTCCACCGAGATCACCTCGGTCACTTCGCTTGGCGTCTCGTCCAGCGGTAGCCCATCGGCCTGCGTCACCTTGCGAATATATCGCGGCTCAATCCGAATCCCGTCGTTTGGAAAAACACTGTAAGCTCCCACCTGTTCAGCCAGCGTAATATCCGCCGCGCCGATCGCTACCGGAAGAAATTCCGGAAGGTTGCTTGTAATCCCAAACCGGTGCGCCGTCTCAATCACCTTGCGAATCCCGTACCGGTTAGCCAGCTTCAGCGCAGGAATATTCCGCGACTCCGCAAACGCATTCGTCAGCGTCATCGCTCCCAGATAATTTGCCTCGTAGTTATGCGGCGTATACGGTCCATTCGGTGTAGGAAACGTCGTCGGCCCATCCACAATAATGTCCGAAGGCTTTGCGCCCGCCTCAATCGCCGTCGTATAAACATACGGCTTGAACGATGACCCCACCTGCCGCTGTGCCTGCGTAGCCCGATTGAACTGCGACAGCGCAAAGTCCCTCCCGCCCACCATTGCCAGCACTTCGCCACTCGCATTATCCACCGCCATCAACGAAGCCTGCGCCCCCGAATCCTGTTGCAGCGAAGCCCGCAGCGTCCCATCCGGCGCGCTCCCTTCAATCCGCACGTAAACCAGATCTCCCGTCTTCAAAAAACTATCGCCATCGCGCATCTGGGTCCACTTCCAATCATCCGGCGTCAGCACGCCATGTTGGTTCGCGCCCACCCTCACACTCACCTTCTTCGCCGATACCGACGTCACCACCCCATGCACATACCCGCCCTTCTCAATCGGGTCCGCCCAGTCCGGATGCCGGTAGCTCGCCAGGTCAATCCCCTCCAGCACCACATTCTGCAGCCTGCCCTTCCATCCATGCCGCCGTTCGTACGCAGCCGTACCATCCATCACTGCCTTCTTCGCCACCTGTTGCAGATCGAGATCGAGCGTCGTAAATACACGCAGCCCCGCGCCATGCACCTCTTCAACGCCATATTCCTTCTCCAGTTGCCGCCGCACCTCCTCCACAAAGTACGGCGCGACCGAATTCGCCGGTGCCTCCAAATGCAAACCCAGTGGAGCAGCCTTCGCCGCTTCAGCCTCCGCTGCCGTAATCTTCCCATCGTCCAGCATCTCGCTGATCACCAGGTTCCGTCTTCGCAGCGCGCGCTCCGGATACTTCAGCGGCGAATAAGCCTCCGGCCCCTTCGGCAACGCGGCCAGCAACGCGGCTTCCGGCAACGTCAGATCCAGCGCCTTCTTGTTGAAGAAATACTCCGACCCGGCCTCGAACCCATACGTCCCATGCCCCAGATAGATCTGATTCGCATACAACTCAAAGATCTGCTGCTTCGTAAATCGCCGTTCAATCTGCACCGAAAGAAAGATTTCTTGAAGCTTCCGCGCATACGTCTTCTCCGACGAAAGAAACAGATTCCGTGCCAGTTGCATCGTCAGAGTAGAAGCTCCCTGCGCCCTCCCGTTGGAATGCAAATCCCGATAAGCAGCACCCACCGCGCGAAACAGGTTCACTCCCCAGTTCCGCTCAAAACTCTTGTCTTCAATCGAAATGATCGCCTGCCGCAGCACCGGAGGAAAATCCGCATACGGCACCACCACCCGTCGCTCCAGCGCGAACGAGCCAAACACCCTCCCATGCACATCGAGCAGTTCCGTCGTGGTATTCGGACGATAGCGCGCCAGATCATCCATCTGCGGTAGATCGATGGAATAAATCAGCATCAACCCGCACAGTGCTCCAAACACAGCCGATAACCCGAGCAACGCAAAGAACGTCACACGACGCGCAATCCGTCGACTAGGGTAGTCCGGTCCAGTCAGCGTGGCTCGCCGAAGAATCCGCTTCCACCGCGGCTCTTCAGGCTCCAGCGACCGGTCCTCGCGGCTGTATAAGCTCTGCACGGCCTTTTCACGATAGCACGAACAGCCGCCGCTTCAGCCCGCAGCTAAGCTACCGGCACACACCAGATAAACCCCTGCGAGATCTTCTACGCAGCCTTGTTTTTCAGCAGTGCCAGCGCCTTCGAAAGTTGCTCATCCACCGTCACGCTCGGCTTCGCAGGCGTCTGAGTACCGGCAGCCGTTCCATCGTCGTCCACTCCGCTCTGATCGATGCTCGAAGCCACCAGAACTTCCGGCGTCACGCCATCATCCTGCAGCTTCTTTCCGGAAGGCGACTCGTACTTCGCCACAGACAGAATCAGCGCAGCGCCATCCGGCAGCTCAAACGTCTTCTGCTGAGCGCCTTCGCCAAACGTCTTCTCCCCCACCAACTCGGCTCGCTTGTTATCCAGCAACGCCGCGGCTGTAAGCTCTGCCGGTCCGGCTGTTCCGCGGTTCACCAGAACCACCACAGGTGCGGTCGTGTTGATCGCCTTCGATGCATCGGCCGTAAAGGTCTGCTTCGGCACCTTCTGGCCTTCCAGCATCGCAATCGTGCCGTCCTTCAAAAAGAAGTTCGCCAGCCGGGTCGCTTCGGCCATATCGCCTGCGGCAACATCGCGCAGGTCAAGCAGTACCTTCTTATTTCCCGCCTTCGACATCGCCTTCAGCTTGACTTCAATCTGCTGCACATGGTCGTGGTCCAGAATCTCCGGCTTCAAATAGAGAATCGAAGAGTTTTCATACATCGCCTCCGTCACCGGCGGCAGCGACGGCATCACACGCGTCAGCACAACCTTGTCCGGAGCCGCCTTCCGTGGCCGAACCACCGAGATCGTCAACTCGCTCCCCGGCTGCCCCTCCAGCATCCGCTGAATCATCGCCAGAGAGATGTCCCGCGTATCCGCCGGCCCGATCGCTTCGATAATGTCGCCATCAGCGATACTCGCCTTGTCCGCCGGGCTTCCCGGAACCACCGACACCACCGAAGCATACCCATACCGCTTCGAGACGTTGATCCCCACCTGCGCCTTGCCGCCCTTGTCTGCCTTGTACGCCTTGTAGTCCTCCGGCGTCAGATAGCTTGAGTCGGCATCCAGCGACTCAAGCAGTCCACGCAGAGCGCCATTCGTCACCAGCGTGATATTCGGCTGCTCCACATAGTCTGTCTGGATGTGCCGCAGCACCTCGCTGTACACATTGATCTGCCGGTAAGCGCCATCCTGCGGCTCCGATGCAGCGCTGACACCGTTCGAGTTCACGCCCAGAAACACGGCAACTACCAGGACAACCGAAACGGCAAGCAGAAGGATCTTCGAAATCTTGGGCATAGTTGGAACGGCTCCATCGGGTCTCCCCGCAGCACAGGGGTTAGACGCATCCCGCACTCAAAATGATACTCTCGAACCACATCAGTGCGCCGGTACGCCCACTGACACTTTGGTGGCGGTGGGCAGAATCGAACTGCCGACCTACGGGTTATGAGTCCGTCGCTCTAACCATCTGAGCTACACCGCCTGGGTTGGAAAGCGGCCTTGGAGAAGGAAGTCGCATGGAACGCACACCGCCGCGCCATTCACAACCGCTTATGTCGATGATACTTCATTCCTTGGCCGTGGTAAACGAGGAGAACGAGTGATCGGAGCAAAGCTGGCGCTTTGGAAACCTGTTCTCATTCTGGTCGCGTTATCGATTGCAGCATTCTTCCCCTTCCTTATGGTTGGAATCTCGCAT
This sequence comes from Edaphobacter sp., assembly GCA_039922475.1. GTDB lineage: Bacteria > Acidobacteriota > Terriglobia > Terriglobales > Acidobacteriaceae > Edaphobacter. Next base: position 872 of record JBDTEQ010000142.1, on the reverse strand, counting down.
GATTGCAAGCCAGGGCAATCCGATGGTCAGTGTGGCCTGAGCACTTTTGTAGGTGCCATCAATGGGTTCGCTGCTGCTGGTGTCATCCTGATCGGTGGTGGAATTTATCTAACGATCCTCCACTTCCAAAAGAAAAAGAAAGCGGGAACACTTCAAAACGTTCCTCTGGATAAGAATGAAGGAAATTAGTTCCAATTCACCGGTTGTCCTTGGCGTCATTCCCGCACGCCTCGCCTCCACGCGTCTGCCTCGCAAAGTCCTTCGTACCATCGCCGGTCGTCCCATGCTCGCCTGGGTCTACGAAGCCGCCATCGCCTGCCCGCAACTCACCAGCGTTGTCATCGCAACAGACTCCGACGAGGTCGCCGATCTCTGCCGCAAGAATAACTGGGCCGTCCAGCTCACCTCCTCCAATCTCACCAGCGGAACCGACCGCGTCCACGCCGTAGCCCAGCTCCTCCCCGCCGACATCTACGTCAACATCCAGGGCGACGAGCCCCTCCTCAAGCCCGAACACCTCACCGCGCTCCTGCGACCCTTTGCCAGACCGAGCGTAGAAGTCTCCACCCTCAAAGTCCGCTGCACGCCCGAGAACATCGCCAATCCCAACGCCGTCAAAGTCGTCACCGCAGCAGATGGCAGAGCTCTCTACTTCTCCCGAGCCACCATTCCCTACGACCGCGACTGGCGCGCCCACGACGGACAACCACGCGAGAACGCCGCGCCCGAATACTGGAAACACATCGGCCTCTACGCCTACCGCAAAGCCACGCTGGAACGTTTCACCACCCTGCCCCCGAGCGCACTCGAACAGACCGAACGCCTCGAACAACTCCGCTTCCTCGAAAACGGAATCGACATCCACGTAGAAC
>JBDTEQ010000141.1:0-15458 GCA_039922475.1 Edaphobacter sp. | reverse complement strand
GGATCAATCGCTTCACCAAAAACTACAACCAACATTGCCGCCCCTTCGCATGGACCGCGACAGCAGACTCCATCTTCCAAAAACTCTCCCGACTATGTAATCGAATCTCTGGGACACAACACTAGCTTGATGCCTCCAATGTAGCGAACGCGAGAAAGCTTTGCAGATGATCGAGGAGGCGCCATTGATTTAGGCATTTTTAAGATGGTCCCATCAATCGGATAATAGAGATCTCGGGAGAAAGACTATGTGGCTGATTGCGATTTGCGTGGTCGGGTTTTGCGTTTTGATCTTTGGCCTGGTACGGATGAGGCAGTTGCGACGGCATAGAGAGTTGGAACGGTACAGCATCGATGCCGAGGAGCTTCATGCTCTGTTGGAGTCGAAGAAGGATATTGTCCTGTTGGATGTTCGTCAGCCGCTGGATCTGCTGGCCTACTCGGAGATTATTCCGGGAGCGAAGAGGATTCCGCCGAAGGATGTGATGGAAGAGGCGGGATTGATCTCGAAGGACAAGGACTCAGTGCTTTATTGCACGTGCGTCAGTGAGAAGACGAGCCGGATGGTGTTAGCTAATGCACTGGGGATGAAGTTTTCGCGGATTAGATTTCTGAAGGGTGGCCTGGCGGCGTGGAAGGAGAAAGGGTATCCGGTCGAGCCGTATACCAAATCCTTTCACCTGGATACGGTCAAGTAACCGTGAATATTAAGCTCTCATGAGTTTGTCGAGAGTGATGGGAAGGTCGCGGACTCGCTTGCCGGTGGCGTTGTAGATGGCATTGGCGACGGCGGCTGCGGCACCCGTGATGCCGATTTCGCCGATGCCTCTGGATCCGAGCGGATTGAACTTGTAGTCGGGGATGTTGAGACAGGTGACGTCGATCTCGTGGATGTCGGCGTTGACGGGAACGTGGTACTCGGCGAGGTTCTCGTTGACAGTGCGCCCGTAGGTTGTGTCGATGAGGGTCTCTTCGTAGAGTGCCATGCTGACTCCCCAGATGATTCCACCGACGAGCTGGTGGATGCCAGTCGTCTTGTTGATGAGAGTGCCGATGTCGTAGGTGCCGACCATGCGGCGGACCTGCACCATGTGGGTGTCGGCATCGACGGCTACTTCGGCGAAGACGGCGCCCCAGGATTGAGAGGTGAAGGTCTCACGGTCTTTCGCAAGTTCGGAAGTTGCGGTGGCTTCTACCGGCGAGTTGCCGTTGCGGGCGATGAGGGTAGTTACGGGTTCGGATTTTTCCGGGTTGGATTTGAGGAAGAGCTTGCCATCTCTGGTATCGACGTCTTCTGCGGTGACTCCGTGGAGCGGCGATTGGGTGTCGGCGATGGCGAGTTGGATGAGCTTGAGTCTTGCTTGAGTTGCGGCATCGTAGACAGCGGGACAGACAGAGGCGGCGGTGGTCGATCCGCCTGAACCGCCGGAGCGGGGAAGGGTAGTGTCGCCGAGCTTGACGTCAACGAGTGTGGGGTCGATGAAGAGGGTGTCAGCCGCGGTCTGGGCCAGGATGGTGTAAGTGCCGGTGCCGATATCCTGTGTGCCGATGCCAACAAAGACGCGGCCGTTGGGGAGGATGCGAACTACGGCTGAGGAAGGTGCGCGTCCGGCGCCATAGATCGCAGTAGCCATGCCATAGCCGATGAGTTGGTTTCCCTCACGATGCTGGCGGGGTTTTGCGGTGCGTTTGGACCAGCCGAAACGCTCTGCAGCCTGGGCGTAGCACTCGCGGAGATGCTTGCTGGACCAGGGGTGGCCTTGACGTGGATCGTTTTCGGCGTAGTTGATGAGGCGGAGCTGGATGGGGTCGAGGTTGAGTTTCTCTGCGAGCTCGTCCATCGCAATTTCGAGGCCGACGGTGCCGGTGGCTTCGCCGGGGGCTCGCTGCCAGGTACCCATGCCGAGGTTGAGCTCGACCACTTGATGACTAATCGAGAGAGACTCGCTGGAGTAGAGGATTGAGGTCTGGTTGGCGGCACTCTCTACCCAATCGGAGATGGGAGAGGTGTAGCAGGTGGAGTCGTGCTGCTGGAGCAGGAGCTTTCCGTCGGAGGATGCGGCGAGCTTGATGCGTTGATGCGTATTGGGGCGAGAGCCTACGGGGCCGAACATCTGCTCGCGGCCAAGAACGAGTTTAACTGGGCGCTGGGCAACCTTTGCGGCCATGGCAGCGAGGATGGTGTGAGACCAGACGTAACCTTTGCAGCCGAAGCCTCCGCCGGTAAATGGGCATTGAACGTGGATGTTGGCTGCCGGAATGGAGAAGGCATGAGCCAGAGAGCCTTGAACGCCGCTGATGCCCTGGGTGGAGTCGTAGACGCTGAGCTTGTCGCCATCCCATGAGGCGATGGTGGCGTGCGGCTCCATGGGATTGTGATTCTGAATGGGCGTTGAGTAAGTCTGGTCAATGACGACAGTGGCTTTGGCGAGAGAGGCTTCGGGATCGCCGCGGTGATTGGAGCCTCCGCGCTTTGGCGGGCGAGCATCTTTCAGCAGAGCCTTGAAATCAAGCTTCGCGGATTGTTCTTTGTAGACGATGCGGAGAAGCTTGGCGGCCAACTCAGCCTCGGGCAGAGAGCGCGCTACGACGACGGCGATGGGTTGACCATTGAAGAAGACGGTTGTGTCTTGAAGGATGTTGACGTTGCCCGGGACAGTGAGTTTCGGCGCGTTGAACGGCGTGATGATGGAGTAGACACCGGCGGCGCGAGAGGCGGCAGCTTGATCGATTGAGGCAATCGTTCCTGAGGGGATGGTGGCCTGAACGACATAAGCGTAGGCGACATCTTTGACGGGGAATTCGGCTGCGTATTTGGCACGGCCGGTTACTTTGGCGAGGGCATCGTAACGATGAGCCAACTGACGTGAATCGAGCTTGGCGGCTTTCTGTTCCTGCGGGGCGATCATGCCTGGACTCCTTGTGCGGCGAGGGTGAGGGCGCGCACGATGCTCTGTTTGGCTAGTTCGACTTTGAATGCGTTATGTTCGTAGGGTTTCGCTCCGGCTACTGCGAGGTCGGCGGCCTTCTTGAATGCCTCGCGGCTGGGAGTTGCGCCGACGAGAGACTTTTCCGCTTCGAGGGAGCGCCACGGCTTGTGCGCAACGCCGCCAAGTGCGAGGCCGGCGGATTTGATCGTGTTGCCGTTCATCTCAAGACCGGCTGCGACAGAGACCAGGGCGAAGGCGTAGCTGTGGCGATCGCGGACCTTGAGGTAGTAGGAGTGTTTTGCGAACTTCGGTGCGGGGAGCTCGACCGCAGTGATGAGCTCGCCGGGTTGAAGATTTGTATCGGTCTGTGGAGTGGAGCCGGGAAGACGGTGAAAATCAGCGATAGGGATGGAGCGTTTTCCTTTGGGGCCGGTGATGTGAACGGTGGCATCGAGAGCCGCAAGGGCCACATTCATGTCGGACGGATTGGTGGCGATACACTCCTCACTTGCGCCGAGGATGGCGTGAGTGCGGTTGACGCCCTTGATGGCGGCGCAACCGCTGCCGGGGATGCGCTTGTTGCAGGCAGGGAAGGTCGTATCCATGAAGTAGTAGCAGCGGGTGCGCTGAAGAAGATTGCCGCCGGTGGTGGCCATGTTGCGGAGTTGCGGAGAGGCTCCACTGAGAAGCCCCTGCGAGAGGAGAGGGTAGTGGGTGCGGATGGTCTCGTGATTAGCCAGATCGCTGTTGCGAACGCCTGCGCCGATGATGGTGGCGTTGCCGCTGGTAGTGATCTGGGTGAAGTCGAGATGGGTGACATCGATCAGGGTGGCGGGATGCTCGACGTTGTACCGCATCAGGTCGACGAGGTTGGTGCCGCCGCCAAGGAACTTCGCTCCGTGGGTGGCTGCTGCTTGTACGGCTTCATCGATAGCTGTGGCGCGCTGGTAGTTGAAGGGATTCATGCGGAGATTCCTTTCGACGCGGCACGAACGGCGGCGACGATGTTGGGGTAAGCGCCGCAGCGACAGATATTGCCGCTCATGCGCTCGCGAATCTCATTGTCGGTGAGTTCGGGATTGCGGGTGTTGCCGGTTTCAAAGGAGACAGTGCTGAGAGTGTTCTGTTTGTGCTCGTCAAGCAGCGCGACGGCAGAGCATATCTGTCCTGAGGTGCAGTAGCCGCACTGGAAACCGTCGTGTTCGAGAAAGGAGGCCTGGACATGATGAAGAGTGTCACCGTTTGCGAGTCCTTCGACCGTGGTGATCTCGGCTCCGTCGGCCATGGCGGCAAGGGTGAGGCAGGAGTTGACGCGACGGCCATTGACGAGAACCGTGCAGGCTCCGCACTGGCCGTGATCGCAACCTTTCTTGCTGCCGGTGAGCAAGAGGTGTTCGCGTAGCGCATCAAGCAGTGAGGTGCGTGTGTCGAGGGAGAGAGAGTGCGCGGTGCCGTTGACCTTGAGGGTCAGGGTCATCGTTTGCGGAGCAGTTGCGGCTGCGGCTTGCGCTTCTTCGGCGGCGGCCAGATGGGGGAGGCCGGTGACGGTTGCGGCGGTAAGCACGCTCGCAGTCTTGACGAAGGCGCGGCGGGAGAGTTCGACATCAGTAAGAGAGGCGGGCTGGTCTTGCGCCTGGTCGACTATCCGATCCAGAACGTCATTGCAGGAAGTTGAACTCATAACCGTACCTCAGAAGTTGATGGACGAGCGGCAGGCTCGTATGACGCACAAGTATATGTTGACGAAGCCAGCGACAAAAAAGACGCACGTAAAAAGTGCCGATTTGCCGGTCGTTTGAGAGTTATCATGATTACGTTCATGAAGGTGTTATCCAAAACATTTAACAAAAAGAAGTTTCGGGAGAATGATCGTGCCTACTGCTTTCAATTTAGCTCTAATATCGCACATATCACGCATTGGTGTTGTTGCAACACTGGCAGGGGTGATGGTGATGCCTGCACTTTCACAGACGCCGGAAGGGCGGCAGCGAGGGAACTCCGACGCACCCGTTGCAAAGGAGGACCAGGGGACTCCGATTCCGCCAGAGACAAACTCTGTGACCAAGCATGACTGGACTGCGGGGGGGCAGACGATTCATTACACCGCGACTGCTGGGAATCTGCTGATTCGTGACAATAAGGATAAAGCAAACGGCAGCATCTTCTACGTGGCGTATACGGAAGACGGCGTCGATGCGAAGAACAGGCCGGTGACGTTCTTCTACAATGGCGGACCTGGATCGGCGACGATCTGGCTGCACATGGGATCGCTGGGTCCGGTGCGTGTGATTACGCAGAGTCCCGATGCGACGAGACCGGCGCCGTTTGAGTGGGTCCAGAATCAATACTCTCTGATTGATAAGAGCGACCTGGTATTTATCGACGCACCGCTGACTGGGTTCTCGCGCGCGGTAGGCAAGGGAACGGCGAAGGATTTTGCCGGGACGGATCAGGATATCGAGGCGTTCTTAAAGTTCATTACGCGCTACATCACGGTGAACCAGCGATGGAACTCTCCGAAGTTTCTGTTTGGCGAATCGTACGGCACGACACGTTCGGCTGGATTGGTAGCGGCGTTGCAAAATGCAGGGATTGAGTTCAATGGCGTGACGCTGTTGTCATCGGTTTTGAACTATAACCGGGAAGCTCCGGGGCTTGACGTTGGATCGGTGGGATATCTTCCATCGTTTGCCGCGATCGCTTATTACCACAAGAAAGTGAAGACGAATCTGACTTTGCCGGAGTGGGTGCAGCAGGCGCGTGAGTTTGCGCGAGGGCCTTATGCGGAAGCGCTGCAGCAGGGCGACAAGCTGCCACCGGCCGAGTTCGACTCGATTGCGACGAAGCTGGCAGCGATCACAGGATTGAGCGTTGATTATGTGAAGGAGTCGAAGTTGAAGATTTCGGCGACCCGGTTCCGCAAAGAATTGTTGCGGGGCGATGCACGCATCATGGGGCGGTACGATGCGCGGTTCGAAGGGTGGGATACGGATTCGGCAGGAGAAAATCCTGGATACGATCCTTCGGATACAGGGATTAGCGGAGCGTTTGTCGCGGCATTTCACGACTACATCCAAAAAGAGCTGAAGTACATGAGTCAGGAGCCTTATTATCTGTCGGGTCCCGGATTGAACCAGAACTGGGACTTCAAGCATCGGGCTTCAGGCGCTCGAGGCGGTGGACGCGGTGGAGAGCAGAATATGCCTGACGTTGCGGTGGACCTATCGGATGCGATGCGGAAGAATCCGCACCTGCATGTGTTTTCGGCCAATGGGTACTTCGATTTGGCTACGCCTTTCTTCTCAACTGAATATGACCTGAGCCATATGGATTTGCCGGCGAACCTGGTTGGAAATGTTCAGTTTGGTTACTATCCGGCTGGCCATATGGTCTATCTCAATGTAGAAGCTTTGAAGGAGTTGAAGGCTGACATGGCGAAGTTTTATGCTTCGGCCGAGCAGCACTAAGACAGGGTTGAAGTTACGGGCAAAGAAGGGTGCGTTCAGGGTGGTTTCCCTGGACGCATCCTTGCTTTTTGAGCATAACTGCCTTAGAATGAATGATGCTGTGTTTCTTCCAGTGTTCGCATAGCGCAAGCGACAAATAATTCAAAGAGGTATCGATAAAGATGGCGAAGCGTCGTGGAAATCCTAATTGGGGCAAGCCGGAGCCGATAGGGCCGGTTGTACCTACGGTTACATCGTTCGAGCAGGTGGTAAAAGAGTTCAAGCTGACACCGGACCAGTACATTCGTTCGACCCGGCTTCGCGAATGGGCCCGTCGTAATAAGAATTCAAAGTACATTCCTGAGGCGCTGTTGGAGGCCTGGGGTTTTGAGATTGAATCGACGCTGTAATCAGCGTGATGGCTCTTTTTGTCATTCGATTGTAAAAAGTGAGGCCGCTCCTTTCGGGAGCGGTTTTTCTTGTTTGCGACCGGCGTAGGATTGAGCGTGTCGAGTGATGTGGGAGGTGGACATATGTTTGCTGATGTGACTGAGGCAGTTGCGGAGATCAGGGCCGGTCGGATGGTGGTCGTGGTCGACGATGAAGACCGCGAAAATGAAGGAGACCTGACGCTGGCTGCGGAATTTGTTACGCCTGAGGCGATCAACTTCATGGCGAAGTATGGACGGGGACTGATCTGTCTGACGCTGACGGAGGAGCGGGCGGATTATCTGCGGCTGGGGCCTATGACGCAGGAGAATACTTCGCGGTTTGGCACGGCGTTTACGGAGAGCATCGAGTCGCGGGAGGGCGTTACGACTGGGATATCCGCTGCGGATAGAGCACATACGATCAAGGTGGCGATCGATCCTCGATCGACGGCGGCTGATCTGGCTCGGCCTGGGCATGTGTTTCCGCTGCGAGCGCGCAAGGGTGGAGTGCTGGTGAGGGCGGGGCAGACGGAGGCTTCGGTCGATCTGGCGCGGATGGCTGGGCTGGTGACGGCGGGCGTGATCTGCGAGATTATGAACGACGACGGGACGATGGCGCGGGTACCGGACCTGGTTAAGTTCTGTGAATTGCATAGTTTGAAGATGGTGACGGTGGCTGATTTGATTCGGTATCGGCTGCAGAATGAGCGGTACATTCATCGCGTGGCTGAGTCGCTGATGCCTACGGCGCATGGTGAGTTTCGCATGATTGCGTATGAGAGCGAGGTTGACGGTGGGGAGTCGCATGTTGCTCTGGTGTATGGAGATGTGTCGGGCGATGGGCCGGTGACGGTGCGGGTGCATACGCATTGCCTGGCGGGTGATGTTTTTTCTACTACGCTCTGCGATTGCCGGGCGGTGGTGGAGAATTCGCTGCGGATGATTGCGGAGGCGGGGCGCGGGGCGCTGGTGTATCTGCACAATGGGGCTGCTGGTTTTGGTGTGGATAAAGGGGTTACACCGTCTCGGGTGGTGTTTCACCGGGAGCTGCGGTCGCGGGAAGGCAATGAGGAGCGGGCGCACCGGACGCTGCGGCAGGTGGGGCTTGGAGGGCAGATTCTTTCAGATCTGGGGATTCACAAGATACGGCTGCTGACGAATACTCCGACGCATGTGCCTGCATTGCAGGGGTTTGGGATCGAGATTGTAGAGCAGCTTCCGGTGGCTACGGAGCTGGTTTCGCGGTAGTTTTTCTTTAAAATGTTTTCGGTGTGGTGGATGAGTGGATTACCGCGGTTTTGCTGGCGTTTTTTGAGGGGGGTTGCTGAAAAAGCGCTGTTTTTGGGTGGTGTTTTTGTGGTGAGAACGTGGTGGAATGTGTCGAAACGTGGTGTTGTTGCTGCATGTTTTCCGGTGTCTAAAAACACGCCACGGATTTCAACTTTATTTTTTCCTCTCTTTCGATTTTCCTCCTCATGCGAAGTCAGCAACGGAACGTATTGGATTCGGTATCGGCTTATATGCCGTGATGATAAGTGAGCGGGGAAGAGTTTGAGATTGAGATGCCTTGAATCATTTTTTACTCTCGGCAAGCCGGTTATCGGTACTCATCGGGGCTCGTTCGTTGCCCATGCATGAAGTCGGATCCATGCACGGCCCGGCTTCCTCACGGTGCAACAAGTAACCCATCCTCTGACGATTTGGCCAGAGGATGGGTTATTTGTCTGTGCTTTCCCTGGCCTAACCCTAAAGAGGGTTTCTGTGGTTGCGCGGGGGAATTCTGTCTACTACGGTTCTCGTCTCCTTTTCTATTGCATCTGCACCACCTGCAAGGTGACGTTGCTGGAGTGTTGCACCGAGCCGCTGGTCGCGGTCATCGTAATGGTGTAGTTCTGAGCGGAGGAGTGAAGATTGTCGCCGCAGCCGCTCAGTCCGGCTACCGCGCCGAGCGAGAGGAGCAGAAGCAGAGCAAGACTCGTTCTCCCGCCCAGCTTCAGCGCGATGCGGCGCATCCTCCGAGTGCCCGCCAGTGGCAGGAAGAGCAGAGCGAAGGCGATCAAGCCGCCGCGAGGGGAGATTGGCTGGCTCAACCCGGCCACGTCCAAGGTCTGCACCGTCAGCGTCACCGTCTGAGCTCCACTATTGGTTGCGAGGCTCGACGGCGAGAAAGTAGCCATCGCGCCCCCAGGCAATCCGGTCGCGGCAAAGGTCACCACGCCGGGATACGCGCCGGACGTTGGCGCCAACGAGAAGATGAACGTCGCCGCACTGCCGCGATATACGCTCTGGGTTTGTGTGGTCGTCGTGCTCATCGAAAAGTCGAGCACAGGCGCTGCCGCCACGGTGAAGCTGGTGGTTGCCGTCGCCGCCGCGTAACTCGTAGTCGCTGCCTGGCTGGCAGAGAGCACTACCGTTCCCACTCCGGTGAGGGTGACGGTGTTGCCTGCGATCGTCGCCGGACCGGAGGTGACTGAGTACGTCACTGCCCCGGAGCTGGCAGACGTTGCGGTGACGATAAACGGGGTATCGCCAAAGGTGTGGTTCGGGATGGTTGCGAAGGCAAGGGGGGGCGTTGCTGCGCCGACCGTGAAGCTGGTGGTCGCCGTCGCCGCCGCGTAACTGGCGGTAGCTGCCTGGCTTGCCGAAAGCGTTACCGTCCCTGTCCCGGTGAGGGTGACTGTGTTGCCTGCGATCGTCGCCGGACCGGAGGTGACTGAGTACGTCACTGCCCCGGTGCTGGCAGACGTTGCGGTGACGGTAAACGGGGTATCGCCAAAGGTGTGGTTCGGGATGGTTGCGAAGGCAACCGTTGGCACTGGTGCATTAACGGTGAAGCTGGTGGTCGCCGTCGCCGCCGCGTAACTCGTAGTCGCTGCCTGGCTGGCAGAGAGCACTACCGTTCCCACTCCGGTGAGGGTGAGGGTGCTGCCTGTGATCGTCGCCGGACCGGAGGTGACTGAGTACGTCACTGCCCCGGTGCTGGCAGACGTTGCGGTGATGATAAACGGGGTATCGCCAAAGGTGTGGTCCGGGATGGTTGCGAAGGCAAGGGTTGGCACTGGCAATTGTCCCGTGCCGTTCAGAGAGATCGTCTGCGTCGTGCTCGGGTTGGCGTTGAGGTTGGTATCGGTCAACACCAGCGAGCCGGCGATCGCTCCCCCAACTGTGGGAGCAAAGCTGATCGGTAGAGAGCAGCTCGCTCCCGCAGCCAGTGTTCCCGGCGAAGAGGACGTGCTTCCAATCAGAGGACATGCAGTTCCGCCGCTGCTGTCCAGGGTAAAGTCTGCAGAGATGCTCGGATTATTACCACTTGTCGGAAGCGTGAAGGTAAGGGCTGCGTTACCGCTGTTGGCCACCGTCACCGTGTGCGGACCATCGGTCGTATCCGTTGTGCCCGCAGGCGTCGCTGTCGCGAAGACCAACGCTGGCGGATCGCTCAGGTCAATCTCCTTCACCGCGTTATTGTTGCTATCGCCGACATAAACGTTGCCGCTCCCGTCCACCGCCACGCCAAAGGGATGGTTGAATCCGCTGCCCAGCGTATTGATGGTGGGTGAGGCTGGGATGACGCCACCGACCGCCATGATCTCCTTCACCGCATTGTTAGCTGTGTCTGCGACATAGACGTTGCCGTTCCCATCCACCGCCACACCTTCGGGAGAGCTGATTCCGCTGCCCAGCGTATGGATGGTGGGTGAGGTTGGGATGACGCCACCGACCGCCATAATCTCCTTCACTGCACCGTTTAAGGTATCGGCGACATAGACGTTGCCGTTCCCGTCCACCGCCACAGCATAGGGAAAGTTGAATCCGCTGCCCAGCGTATTGATGGTGGGTGAGGCTGGGATGACGCCACCGACCGCCATAATCTCCTTCACTGCATTGTTGTTGAGGTCGGCGACATAGACGTTGCCGCTCCCGTCCACCGCCACTCCAGTGGGAAAGTTGAATCCGCTGGCCAGCGTATTGATGGTGGGTGAGGTTGGGATGACGCCACCGACCGCCATGATCTCCTTGACCGCATTGTTGCCATTGTCAGTGACATAGACGTTGCCGCTCCCGTCCACCGCCACGCCAAAGGGATTGAATCCGCTGGCCAGCGTATTCACGGTCGTATTGCTGGGGAAGGTCACCAGTGGGCCAGTGCCCGTGCCGTAGATATGCGCTGTCGCAATCGTCGCTCCGCCCGTAGTCGTAAGCTGCACCGCGCCCAGCCGCTGCCCAGGGTACTTCGGCGTAAAGGTCACATCCACCGTGCAGGTATCGGCTGCATTGTAGATATGGCTTGTGCCGTTGCTGGTGCAGCTTCCCGTGCCCGCATCGGCAAAGTCCAGCCCCGCTGCGCCCTGCGTCAGCACCACAGGCGCGCCAATGCTGCCGCCGGTATCGAAGGTAAAAGGAATGGAGAGAGATGCGCTCGTGCTGGCCACAGCGGTCGTCGGCAACTTCTGCGGAGCCGTCACAATCTCCTTCACTGCGTTGTTGCCTCTGTCTCCGACATAGACGTTGCCGCTCCCGTCCACCGCCACGCCACTGGGATGGTTGAATCCGCTGCCCAGCGTATTGATGGTGGGTGAGGCTGGGATGACGCCACCGACCGCCATGATCTCCTTCACCGCATTGTTGCTACTTTCTGCGACATAAACGTTGCCGCTCCCGTCCACCGCCACGCCTTGGGGATTGTTGAATCCGCTGCCCAGCGTATTGATGGTGGGTGAGGCTGGGATGACGCCACCGACCTCCATGATCTCCTTCACCGCATTGTTGCTAAAGTCAGCGACATAGACGTTGCCGCTCCCGTCCACCGCCACGCCACTGGGATTGCTGAATCCGCTGCCCAGCGTATTGATGGTGGGTGAGGCTGGGATGACGCCACCGACCGCCATAATCTCCTTCACCGCATTGTGGTTGGTGTCTGCGACATAGACGTTGCCGCTCCCGTCCACCGCCACGCCAGTGGGAAAGTTGAATCCGCTGCCCAGTGTATTGATGGTGGGTGAGGCTGGGATGACGCCACCGACCGCCATGATCTCCTTCACCGCACTGTTGCCATCGTCAGCGACATAAACGTTGCCGCTCCCGTCCACCGCCACGCCAGTGGGAAAGCTGAATCCGCTGCCCAGCGTATTGATGGTGGGTGAGGCTGGGATGACGCCACCGACCGCCATGATCTCCTTCACCGCATTGTTGCTACTGTCTGCGACATAAACGTTGCCGCTCCGGTCCACCGCCACGCCTTGGGGAGTGCTGAATCCGCTGCCCAGCGGAAGAGTACCGCCGGCGTGCGCGGTCTGCGCCGCCAACGGCATTCCCGCACAGCACGCGAGAGCCAGCACTGCAGAGCAGGCAAAGCAAAATGCATCGCTGAGAGTCCTGCGGAAAGTGGTTCGAAAGGGTGAGGCAGAAGAAGTGCGGTCAAGGCCAAGATGCAAAGTCATTCGATTTCGTCCTATATCTCTATGAGAAGCGTTAGGAATTTATTTCAAACAAAGAACGGCTTGAGGATTTCTCTCATCTGCGATGCAAAACTCGTTCGTGAGATCCCGGTCGCCAGCGGATGGGCACACTTCGCATTATCGGCACCTGTGCCTAGACGAGATATGCAACTTCCTTGCTATGAAGTTGATATGTAAATGGCTTAACCGGAAGCAGACGCAGCGGTCCCAACCAAAATACAAGTCGATCTCTCTGAAATCTGTGACACGCCCATTCCGTTGCCACAACCTCTTAATCGAGCAAATGATCGTCTCCCAACAAAGCGTTTTTTTTGACGCGTTTTGAATGCCTGAAAACAACTTCCAGACGGATTAGCCATGGAAAGCTGGTTTACGAGAACGATCCGAATTGTGTGCTCGAGAGGTTGCCAGGCAGCGGACGAAAGATTGTCAGTTGGCGCGAGTGCGCTCATCGCAGACGGCGGAATACGATTCTATTTCGATCTCAGATCGATAGTTTGCAGATGGTTGCTAGGTAAGAACCTGTTTAAAAACTCTGGGGTTTGTGGCTTTGCACGCGTGAAAAGACAAGCAAAGACAAGAGCAAGATGCGGGGATCTCTCAACTGCGTCGCGCGATGAGGCTGCGCGACTTCGGTCGAGATGACAGCTTCTTTTCGAGTTTTTGAACAGGTTCTAAAAGATCCTGGACAACAGAGAGCTAAGGCCGGGTGAGACGTTCTACTCGCTCCTTAGGGCTTGCATGGGTTCGATCTTTGCGGCGCGGGTGCAGGGGACGAAGGTTGCGGCGACGGCGGCGAGAGCGAAGATCGCGATTACGGGAAGGATGACGGTTGGGTCAGAGGGCGTGGTGCCGTAGAGGAGCGAGGTCAGGCTTCGGCCCATGGCGAAGCTGGCGATCGAGCCGAACGCGAGACCTGCGACTACGGGGGCGACGATGGTTCCGAGCATGAGGCGGTAGATGCTCTTGCGGGTTGCGCCTAGCGCCATGCGGATGCCTACCTCCTGGGTGCGGGCTTCGACGGAGTAACTGAGGGTGCCGTAGATGCCGAGGAGCGCGAGTAGAAGTGCGGCTGCGCCGAAGGCTACGAAGATTCCGGTTTGGAGATGCTCGGGTGCGAGGGAGTCGGAGAGCTGGGAGTCGAGGGTGTGGACGCGGGCGATGGTGACGTTGGGGTTGTAGGTCCAGATGGCGTTGCGGACGGATTGCATGAGGAGGGTTGGGTCCTGCCTGGAGTCGGGCGCGCCGCGGACGAGGAAGTAGGTGGCGTAGGGTGGGTTGTCCCAGTAGGGAAGATAGACCATGCTGACGGGGGCGGCGTTGAGGGTGTTGTTGTGCGCGTCGGCTACGACTCCTACTACAGTGAAGACTCCGTCGTTTCGTTTGAACTGGCGGTTGATGGGGCTTTGACCAGGCCAGACGGCTTTGGCGGTGGCTTGAGAGATGACGGCGTTTTTTAATGTGCGGTCGCGGGCGTCGAGCGGGCGGCCTTCGACGATGCGTTGTTGCAGGGTGGTGAAGTAGTCGGGGGCGATCCAGCGGTAGTTGGCGAGCTGGTTTTGGTTGGTGGTTTGGCCTACGGGAACGACTCCGTCGATCCAGCTTTCGCCGGTGAGGAGCATGTAACTGACGAGCGATGCGGATTGGACGCCGGGAAGGGCGCGGAGTTTGTCGAGGACGCCATCGTCGAAGGTGGCGCGGGCTTTGTCTTCGGTGAAGGTGTTGCCCTGGAGGTAGACGTCGGCGGCGACGATGTTGGCGGTGGAGAAGCCGCGGTCCATGGAGGAGAGATGGATGAGGGATTTTGCGAAGAGACCAGCTACGAGAAGGAGTGTGGTGCAGGCGAAGACCTGGGCTCCGACTAGCCAGCGACGGAGGAGAGTGCTGCGACGGGAGCCAGAGGAGCGACCGATGCCCTGAAGGGCTTGCTGGGGTTTGATGCGGAGGACGCGCAGTGCGGGCAGGACGCCGAAGAGGAAGGTGGCTCCTACGGTGAGGAGGACGGAGATGCAGAGTACGGTGAAGTTGACGGTGATGGCTCCGGAGCGTGGGATTGCGAGCTGCGCGTATCCGGCGAAGCGGTGGACGGCGAAGATGGCGAGACCGACTCCGAGAATGCCGCCGATGAGAGAGAGGATGGCGACTTCGACGATCGCGGTCTGGAGGAGATGGGCGGCGGATGCTCCAAGGGCGGAACGGACGGCGACTTCGCGGTCGCGGCTGATTACGCGGGCGAGCTGTGCGTTGGCGAGGTTGATGCAGGCGATGAGCAGAACGCTGACGACGGCGGCGAAGAGGAGCCAGAGACGGGCGGAGGTGCGGCCAACGATGACCTCCTTCATGGGCTGGATGTAGGCGGCGATCGCACCGTGGGAGTTGCTGTCCATCTGATTCGGGGGGATCTGGCGGATGATGTCTTCGTCGAGGAGGTTGAGGTTTTGTGTGGCCTGCGCGATGGAGATGCCGGGTTTGAGATGGCCGAGCGCGACGTAGTTGCCGTAGTCGCTGTTCCATCCGAACTGGCTGGGGTCGATGACGAGCGGTGTGACGATCTCGTTGGCTGGAAGCTGGCGGGAGACCGGGGAGGGAGAGAGTTCGTTGGCTTTGGGGAAGTAGAAGGCTTGCGGGAGGACTCCGACTATTTGATAGGGAGTGCCGGTGATCTGGATGGACTTGCCGATGACGGCGGGGTCTCTGTTGAAGAGGGATTGCCAGAGGGTGTTGCTGATGATGGCTACATGGTTATGGCCTTTGACGGCCTCTTCGGGCAGGAAGTTGCGGCCGAGGACGGGCTGGACGCCGAGGACGTCGAGGAGATTCGGCTGGGAGATGATTCTGCCGACGAGACGCGGATGGTCGGCGTTGCCGAGACTGACGCCGGTTGAGCCTTGCTGGAGAAGCGTGAGGTCGCTGAAGGCGGTGGATTGTTTGCGCCATATATCTGCATGGCGTGGGTTGGCGCCTACGTAGGGGAAGAGTTTTTCGAGGAAGCGGACACGCTCCCATACGACGACGAGGCGGCCGCTGTCGCGGTAGGCGAGAGGTTTGAGGAGTACGCCGTCGACTACTGAGAAGAGCGCGGTGGTGGCTCCAATGCCACAGGCCAGGGTGAGGATGGCGGTGAGGGTGAAGCTGGGGGACTTGCGGAGCTGGCGGACACCGTAGCGGATGTCCTGCAGGAGCGAGTGCATGCATT
>JBDTEQ010000140.1:0-11847 GCA_039922475.1 Edaphobacter sp. | reverse complement strand
GGCCTCTACGCCTACCGCAAAGCCACGCTGGAACGTTTCACCACCCTGCCCCCGAGCGCACTCGAACAGACCGAACGCCTCGAACAACTCCGCTTCCTCGAAAACGGAATCGACATCCACGTAGAACCCACCGACTACGACACCATAGGCGTAGACACCGAAGAAGACCTCCAACGCGTAGAAGCCCTCCTCCAACGCGCATAACGCCGCCTGTTCTCTCTGCTGGCAACACTCAAATAAGTAAAGAATCGTCATCTCGACCGAAGCGGTTCACGGTCTCATCGTGAACCGCGCAGTGGAGAGATCCCCGCATTTGCATTTGCCGCTGCATTTGCTGTTGCCGTTGCTGTTGCCGCTGCTTGTCCTTTTGTTTGTCATCCCGCAGGGATCTGCTTCTGTCTTTGCCGTTGCCGTTGCCGTTGCCTGTCCTTTTGTTTGTCATCCCGCAGGGATCTGCTTCTGTCTTTGCCGTTGCCGTTGCCGTTGCCTGTCCTTTTGTTTGTCATCCATGAGTGATCTGCTTCCGTCGTCGTTCTTCACACTTCTTCAACCAACCACAAATCCGGGTGGCCCATCCTTCGCAGTCTCATCGCGAAGGGTGGGTTATTCGCGCCACGCGCGAACCGATTTCCCACTCACCGAGGCACACCCTACACAAGGCGCCGCGAACACGGAAGGGCACGGCTTCACAGGCCGCGGAAAAGCCTTCGTCATTGTCTTTTCGGAGGAAGCGCCAGCCTGTCTTTTAGGAGGGAGCGCAGCGCTGTCTTTTCGGAGGAAGCGCAAGCCTGTCTTTTCGGAGGGAGCGCAGGGCTTCAGCCCTGCGAAAAGCCGACAAACCCAGCGGGCTTTAGCCCCGGGCTTTCTCTTCGCCGGCCGCAACTATCCGTTTTTTCCGCAGCCAGAACGGCCTGAATATTGCCCCTGCATTTATTTTTTGCGTTTTTGGCCCATAAATCGCATGTCAAGCCCCAAAACCACCTAACCCATTCTCCATCAACAACATCCCGTTGGCGTATTAGTTAGGATCAACCAGCTATAATTGAAATAGAAATCAAAAAAGCCCGGTCACAAAACCGGGGTTTTCTGCTTAACAAAGGAGAATCGACTCTAACCCCTTTGTTTACCCATTTTTAGCGATAAGCCCTTTGTTTGGATATATTTGCAGACCATGACACCCAGCAAATAATTGAAACGAAAAGGTTTATCGCCGGGCAATGGGAGGGGGAGGAGGGCACCAATCCGGCGGCTCAAATGACCGGCATAAACCGCAGTTCCATCCCATCCACCTTCGCCGTCGCCGCCAGCCCCTCGAGCGACCCCACCACCCAATCCGCATTACACAGCTCCTCCGCAGAGTGGGTCCCCAACACCCCAAGCACACGGCACCCGGCAGCCACTCCGGCACCCACACCCGAAGGCGCATCCTCCACCACCACGCACTCCTCCGGACGAAAACCAAGCAACTCCGCCCCCCGCCGATAAGGCTCCGGGTCCGGCTTGCCTCGCTCCACCATGTCGCCGCTGATAACCCGCTCCGGCAGCGGCAATCCCGCGGCCTTCAGCCGGGCAAGCATCAGCCGGTGCGTAGAAGAGGTCACGATAGCCCAACGCTCTGGCGGCAACCCCGCCAGCAGAGCCTTCGCCCCCGGCAGCACCACCAGATCGGACACGTCCTCAACCTCCATATCCTCGATCACGCGCAGCCCCGCCCGAGGATCGATGTCCGGCCGCAGCATCTTCACAATATCGATCGCCCGCACCCCATGCGGAACCTCATACGCCGCCGCATTCGGAACCTCATACATCTTCGCCCAACGCCGCCAGCACCGCCCCACCGACACAATGGAGCTAATCAGCACTCCATCCATGTCGAACAAAATACCTCTAACCCTGACCGAAACCAGCTCCCTCAACCAGCACTCCCCCGCAGCACAAAGCTCTGCGCCGCCTCCAGCACCCGTGCCACCGACTCCACCGAACAGCTCTCGCAATAAACCCGCAACAGGGGCTCCGTCCCCGAAGCACGCAGCAGCAGCCACGTCTCCGCAGCATGGGGCTTATCTGCACAGTCTTTGTTATCAAGGAAAAATTTAATGCCATCCAGAGTCTCAACCCGAAGCACCTTCATCCCGGCAAACTCAGCCACGCCAGCTTTCGCCCGCGCGATCGCAGACTGCTTCACCGCCTCGTCGATACGCATATCGACGCGCCCATACTGGTGCTCGCCAAACTCCTCCTGCAGCGCCGCCACCAGTTGCCCGAGCGTCTTCTTCTCATCCGCCATCACATTGGCCAGCAGCAGACAATTCAACATCCCATCCCGCTCCGGCAGATGCCGACTGATCCCCATGCCGCCGGACTCCTCCCCGCCAATCAGGATCTCCTTCTCCAGCATCAGGTCGACGACATACTTGAAGCCGATCCCGTGCTCGTTCAGCTTGCGGCCGTACTTTGCCGCAATGCGGTCCACCATCTTCGTCGTGTTGAACGCCCGCGTCAGCTCGCCCGGCCACTTCTTCCGCTCCAGCAACCAGTACGCCAGCAGGCTCAGAATCTTGTGCGCATCGACCACATTGCCGTGCTCATCCACAGCGCCAACGCGGTCGGCATCTCCATCCGTAATCAGCCCCGCATCGCACTTCTCAGCGACCACTGCAATCTGCGTCGCGCGAATATGCGGCAGAATCGGCTCGGGATTGATCCCCGGAAACGCCGGATTGAGCTCGCTCCGAATCTCGACAAAAGGGACGCCGGCCCTGGCGAAGATGCCCGAGATCACTCCGCGTCCGGCACCGTACATATCGTCGATCAGAAACTTGTACCCAGAGGCGCGAATTGCATCCAGATCGACAAACCGCGTAATCGCCGCTACATACTCCGGGTTGAAGTTGACCTCGTCGATCGCCGCAGGAGTCGCGCTCTTCGCCAAAGGCTTGCCCAGAAAGCTCTCGATGGCCGTCATGATCGAAGGCTTGCCCGATCCACCGTAGCTCGCCTTGTACTTCACGCCATTCCACTCCGCCGGATTGTGGCTCGAGGTGATCATTACTCCACCCGCCGCCTTCTGCTCGCGAACCGCGAATGAGAGGGCAGGCGTCGGCGTGATCTCAGAAGCCATCGCGACAGGAATACCCGCTCCGGCAAGCACTTCGGCAACGACCTTCGCAAAAGACCGCGAACCGAATCGCGTGTCGTAGCCGATACAAACGCCGGCTGCAGGACGCTCATACGCCAGAACGTAGTTCGCAATCGCAGCCGCGGCGACCCGCACATTTGCGTAGGTAAAATCGTCGGCGATGATGCCGCGCCAGCCGTCGGTTCCAAACTTGACTACCGTTGTCTCTGCCATATTCGCTCGATCTCTTAAATCAAATCTTCTCGCCCGGCGCTCTTGAGCTTCGCAACTACCGCTCCAACGTCCTGCGACCGCTCCCGGGTCGTAATCAATAGCGCATCTTCAGTCTGAACGACAACAAGGTTGTTGACTCCAACCAGGGCGATCACCTTTCCCGGCGCGTGAACGTAGTTCCCCGTCGAATCGATGGAGATGCAGAGCGGATCCTGCCCTTCAAAAACATTTGCAACCGAGACATTCTCCGGAGGGCAACCTGCAGCATGTTCATGCAAAGCCGACCAGCAGCCAAGATCGTTCCAATCGAAGTCTCCAGGAAGACAGTAGATCTCGGACTTCGCCTCACCCTTGACCGAACGCGGCTCGAGAACGGCATAATCAACGCTGATGTTTTCGCACTGCGGATAAACCTCGGCAAAGACGCGCTCAAACTCGGCTTGCGAGGTTCTGTGGGCCTCGGCGATCCGCTCCATCAACAGTGCCATCTTGGGTTGATGCTCGCGAATCGCGTTTGCCAGTGTCCGCGCGCTCCAGAGGAAGATTCCCGCGTTCCACACATAGTTGCCGGAAGCCACAAACTGCTCGGCAAGAGCTGCATTCGGCTTCTCGGTGAATCGCTTCACGCGACGAGGTGCAATTTCTCCGTTCGCAACTGCGACCTCAGCGCCGAGCTCGATGTAACCGTAACCTGTCTCGGCCCGCGTGGGAGGAACGCCAAGCACAACGATCCTGTCTCCACTCGCAGCAAGCGCGATTCCCGCACGAACGATCTCGACGAAGCGCACCTGGTTCTTCACTACGTGATCAGCTGGAAAGATACCAATCACCGTCTCCGGCTGAGTCGCCTCCAGCAGAAACCCCGCCAGAGCACACGCTGGAGCCGTATTCCGCGCAGCCGGTTCGCGCAGGATATGGTCGCGCGGAACTTCCGGAAGCTGCTCTGCAATCAGGTTGTCCAGGAGATCGTTGGTGATCACCCATATCTGAGCAGAATCGGCAAGCGGAGCAAGCCGCTCCACGGTCTGCTGAATCATGGTGCGCTCACCGTCCAGAGCCAGCACCTGCTTCGCCCGCGCCTTCCGGCTGCGAGGCCAGAATCGTGTTCCACTTCCACCCGCAAGAATCACCGGAGCGAACTTCCGCTCCTCTTTACTGCCTGCAATTGGCATAGAACTCCATCTCAGGCAAAGACCGAATGCGGCCCCTCCATAAGATTAACAACTAACCAAGCGTTGCGAAGTACTCTCGCATCCGCTTCACACCTTCATCAACAACATCGTGCGAGACGGCATAAGACAACCGAATGTGCTCGCTGGTGCCAAACGCCTCACCTGGAACGACAACTACGTGCGCCTCGCTCAGCAGCTTCGCCGCCAGATCCGAAGCTGACTTGATACCGCCTTTGCCGATGAACCTGCTCACATTCGGGTACACATAGAACGCGCCTTGAGGCTCGGTGCAGGTAAGCCCTGGAATGCTCTTGAAGCCAGCCAGAATCCGATCGCGCAGCTTGATGTAGTCGGCACGAAACTCTGCGACGCACTCCTGCGATCCTGCGAGCGCTGCAATCGATGCGCGCTGCACCATGCTCGCGGTATTTGAGGTGCTCTGCGACTGCAGCTTGCTCATCGCCGCGATAACCGGTTTAGAACCAAGCGCAAAACCGGCTCTCCAGCCTGTCATCGCATAGGTCTTCGAAAGCGAGCCAAGCACGACGATGTGTTCTTTGCAGTCAGTGAACGATCCGCCGCTGACGATCTGACCTGTGAAGTTGAGGTAGACGTAACACTCGTCGAGCAGAACATAAATGCCGTTCTTATGGGCGAGCCTGACGATCGCTTCCAGATCTTCAGAAGCAACGACCGCGCCCGATGGATTGGACGGCGTATTGAGGATGATGGCCTTGGTCTTCGGCGTGATCGCTGCCTCAATCATCTTTGCTGTGATGCGGAAGTTTTCTTCCTCTTTGCTCTCGACCAAGACGACCTTGCCGCCTGCGTACTGGATGATGTCTTTGAACGAAACCCAGTAGGGGACGGGCAGAATAACTTCATCACCATGATCGACGAGGACCTGGATGGCGTTGAACAGGGCCAGCTTGCCTCCTGTTGTGAATACACACTCGTCGGGTGCGTAGTTAGAGCCAAAGTCGCAGGCGTGACGATCGACGACCGCCTTGCGCACTTCGGGAATACCAGCCACGTTGGTGTAACGGGTGAAGTTCTTTTCGATCGCCTCGATGGCTGCGTCCTTGATATGCCGTGGGGTTGAGAAGTGCGGTTCGCCCGCGCCAAAGTCCGACAGGTTCACGCCTTCGGACTTCAACTTCAAGGCGGCTGCCGTGATCGCCATGGTTGCCGAAACTTCGATGCGTCCGATGCGGTCTGCAAATATCTTCGTCGCAGTTGCTGTGGTCATAATCTCTAGTTTGGCAGATTTAGCCTGCGAGATAAAGCTGGAAGGCTGGGCGGCAGACTAGTGGCGGCTTGGTACTTTGGCCTTGAGTCGCTCGACGACCAGGGGAGGGACCAGGGCGGTGACGTCGCCTCCGAGTTGGAATACCCCTTTGATCAGTCGTGAACTGACGTAGGTGTACTTTTCGGCGGGCATCATAAAGAGGGTTTCAAGCTCGGGATCGAGCTTGCGGTTCATCATCGCCATCTGAAACTCGTACTCATAGTCGCTGATGGCTCGAATGCCGCGGAGGACGGCTTTGGCTCCCAGTTCGCGGGCAAAGTCCACCAGGAGGCCATCGAACGTGGTGACGGAGACGTTGCCAAAGTTGCGGGTCGCCTCAAAGATCATCTCTTCGCGCTCGGGGACGGTGAAGAGAGGAGTTCCCTTCTCGGAGTTGCGGAGGATGGCAACTACCAGTTGATCGACGATCTTCGCCCCTCGCGCTATCAGGTCGAGATGGCCATTTGTGAGCGGATCGAAGGTTCCCGGATAGATGGCTTTGATGGTATGCATGCTTCAAAAGAATACCTCCCTTTACCGCCGGAAGGAATCTCTAAGCGGTTAGATCTCCAGGGGGTACCCCCCATTGCGTGGCTGTAAACCTAATCGTTGCAATGATTTAGCGATGGTCAATCCCGCTAAATATGTGCAAGCAAAGGGGTTATTGCTAAATATGTGCAAGCAAAAGGGTTATTGGCAAGGTATGGCTTAGAATGCAAAACCCGGCGGGTAGACCGGTATTTTTTATCTCTATATCCAGTATAACGCGATGGAGCTAACTAAAACGCCAACTCTATCTGCCATCGTTTCAGAGATTTAGGTGGTTTGAGGGCTTGACACGCGATTTTGGCTGGAAAAACGCGAAAAATAGTTTTGGGAGCGGGGAAGTTATTGATGACAGGCAGGTTGGCTGCAGGCTTCTCGATTGCGGAGAATGCGATGGCGGGCGGCGTTGTCTCGATGGGGCTGTCGTTGATTCGCAACTAGAGGCTCTGCGGAGGGAATAGATCGGGGTTTCTGCATACCTGGGGCTTCGCCCCAGGCTGGTATATTCCGCGCCTTCGGCGCTGTCCGCGATGTAACGGCAAAGGGGACAACAAGCAAGAACAGCGACAAAGCAACAACAGATCCCTACGGGATGACAAACAAAAGGACAGGCAACAACAGCAACAACAACGTCAACAGCAACAGTAGCTGTACGATCTACTTCTTGCTGCGTACGGCTTCCTTTGCCTGAGTCGGTCCCTCGGTGGGAACCGGTGGAACATCGGCGGATGCGACTCCGGAGATGCCTAACTTCTTGCGGAGTTCCGCGTCTACGCGAGCGAAGATGTCTTTGTTCTCTTTCAGGAAGGCTCGGACGTTCTCGCGACCCTGACCGATGCGCTCGCCCTGATAGCTGTACCAGGCTCCGCTCTTGTCGACGATGTTGTGCAGCACTGCGAGGTCTAGAACGTCGCCTTCGCGCGAGATGCCTTCGCCGTAGAGAATGTCGAACTCGGCATCGCGGAACGGGGCGGCTACCTTGTTCTTTACGATCTTCACCTTGGTGCGCGAGCCTACGACCGAGTCGCCGTCTTTGACTGCGCCGATGCGGCGGATATCGATGCGGACGGAGGAGTAGAACTTGAGCGCCTTGCCGCCGGTGGTGGTTTCGGGGTTGCCGAACATGACGCCGATCTTCTCGCGGATCTGGTTGATGAAGATGAGGCAGGTGCGCGACTTCGATACCGTTCCGGTGAGTTTGCGAAGTGCCTGGCTCATCAAACGTGCCTGCAGGCCCATGTGGGAGTCGCCCATCTCGCCGTCGAGTTCGGCCTTCGGCACCAGTGCGGCGACCGAGTCTACGACCAGAACGTCGATGGCGTTGGAGCGGACCAGAGCTTCGACGATCTCGAGCGCCTGTTCGCCGTAGTCGGGCTGGCTGACCAGCAGGTTGTCGATGTCGACACCGAGTTTGGCTGCATAGGCGGGGTCGAGCGCGTGCTCGGCATCGACGAAGGCTGCGAGGCCGCCGGCCTTCTGGGCCTCAGCGATGATCTGGAGGGTGATCGTGGTTTTGCCCGAGGACTCAGGGCCAAAGACCTCGATGACACGTCCGCGGGGGACGCCGCCGACTCCGAGCGCTGCGTCGAAGGAGATGGAGCCGGTGGAGATGACCGAGATCGGCACGACATCCTTGGAGCCGAGCCGCATGATGGAACCCTTGCCAAACTGCTTCTCCAGCCCGGAAAGAGCCAGTTCTATTGCTTTGCTACGGTCATCAGCCACGATACGTCTCCTATGTGGGTAAAAACGTTGGGTTAGCCTTCAATGCGGATTCTAGCATCCAAAATGGGAAAAGCAAATAAAAAGCGAATCTACTTAGCGACGTAGCAGGTCTACCGGTTCGTTAACGTCGTCGATTCGGAAGTACTGGGCTAGCGATGGGTGCTTCTTTGCTACTGCCTGATACATCTCCCAGGCGACGCGACGGTAGCTGAAGTGGCCGGCGACTCCGGAGCGCAGTTCGGAGATATACAGGGCCTCGGCGAAGTCCATCTTGAACATAGCGCGGCGGCGCGTGGCGAGAGGTAGACAGTACTGGGCGGATTCGGCGGCTTCGGGGACGCCGGTGGCGAGGAGGCGATGGTAGCTTGCGTAGGCTGCTTTGATCGCTTCGGCGTAGATGGTTTCGAGCTTCGCCTGGGCTAGTGTGGGCTGGCCGGGGCAGATCGGCTCGTCGTAGCCGTGGATGTCGGTGTAGGGCTGGAGGAGCTGGACGCAGCGGCGGTGGCGATGCATGTCGCGGAAGCCGCCGATGTCCATGAGGATGTCGAAGCGGAGACTGTGGCCGGAGCTGAAGGCGCGGAGGAGCTCGTCGTGGCGGCCGCGATGTTTGGTGCCTTGTGCGATGAGTTCGTCTCGCTGCGTGGCGGTGAGGGCAGCGACGTGGTTGCGTAGCTGGCGGTAGGAGTAGTGGCAGTGCGGGTAGAGGAGGGATGTTGCCAGCTCAACTTCGAGCGGCTCGGCGTCATCGAGGAGATCGACCAGTGGCGCTGGGTCGATGGGCTGGTTGGCCATCAATTGGGCGGCAGCGGCTGTGAGTTCTTCGCGTGATTTATGGAGATAGTCGTTGGGGGTTGCGTATTTGACCAGTGTTGGAGCGGCCTTTACGGGGCGCAGCATGGCTTCGGCTAAACGCTCTCCGCAGGCCTGGTCGACGGACCCGATCTCTTCGCAGAGGACCTTCGCCTCGCTGTGCTGCACGTTCCAGGCAGGCTCGCTTGCTGCGATGCGGAGCTTTTCGCCGAGCTGGCGGACCTCGGCGAAGGGGCTGGTGAGCAGGCGGGAGATCTGGGTCTCAAGGGTGCGGGCGTTGACGATCTGGCCGAGCGAGGTGTTCGTTGCGAGTGGAAGAAGATAGCGGGCTACATCGAAGGCGCGGGCCTTCAGCGTGCGCTCGTAGGCGTCGGGCTTCATGGTTTCGGGTTGCGGGATTGCTGCTTTCAGGGCTTCGAGCATTTCTTCGCCGATTTTGTCGTAGGCGGTGAAGAGGGCTTCGACGGTGGAGGTGAAGGCTGGGGTTTCGGAGCCGAAGTCGGGGGTGTACCAGCCGGAGCGGCGGAAGTTCTGGTAGCGGGTGGAACGCTCCTGGCCGTCCCAGCGCTGCTCGTCGACGAGATCGATGGCGGCGAGGAGGCTGAGGCGCTCGATGGCGAAGGGGATGTGGGCGAGGTCGGCGATGGAGCGATGGCCGTACTGGAAGTAGAAGGTGTTGAGAAACTGTTCGGCGCGCTGGGCGCTGATCTCGGCGAGCGATTCCTTCATGGTGAGCGAGGAGCGGGAGTACTTGGCCATCGCGTAGGCGAGGACTTCGGGGTCTGCCCCGTGGATCGCGTAGACGTCGGTTTCGGTCGGCTTTCTCTCGTTCTCTGACATGGAGCTTCAGGATACGTTATGAAGTTGAGGATTGCTTCGCGCCGCGTTTCTATCAGGATCGTCCGGGATCGTTCGGGATGATCCGTATAATTTGGCAGCACTGCTTTATCAGGAGGTTCATGAGCACACTCAGCGGTCGAATTGCACTGGTTACAGGAGCTTCGCAGGGGATTGGGCGGGCGTGCGCGCTGGAGCTGGCTCGGGCTGGAGCTTCGGTTGCGCTGGCGGCACGGAATCTGGACAAGCTGGGTGAGGTTGCCGCGGAGATTGCCGCCGCGGGTGGGACGGCGCAGGCATTCGCGCTCGACGTTGCCAGCGAGGAGTCGATCAAGGATTGTGCCAAGGCGGCAATTGCCCACTTTGGCGCGGTGAATATTCTGGTCAATAACGCTGGCATCACGCGAGACATTCTGGCTATGCGGATGAAACGCAAGGATTGGGACGATGTGTTGACGACGAATCTGACCGGGGCATTTTTAATGACACAGGCGGTGATGTCGCAGATGGTGAAGAACCGGTGGGGACGGATTATCAATGTTGCGTCGGTTGTCGGGGAGACGGGGCAGGCGGGACAGGCGAACTATGCGGCGTCGAAGGCGGGGCTGATCGGGCTGACCAAGTCGCTGGCGCGGGAGCTGGCGAGCCGGTCGATTACGGTGAATGCTGTGGCTCCGGGGTATATCGAGACGGCGATGACAGCAGTGCTGACGGAGGAGCAGAAGAACGCAATGACCCAGTACATTCCGCTGGGTCGCGTTGGCAGCGACGTTGACATCGCCCATGCGGTGGCGTTTCTGGCGTCGGAGGAGGCGAGCTATATCACCGGTCATACGCTGGATGTGAACGGTGGAATGCACATGGGGTGAAGATGCGGCTCGCAATAGCATGGGAGTGGTTGCGGCGGCGAAGAGTTCCCTCGGTTGAGGTGACGCCGCGGCATCCGTTTGACGAGCGCTATGGCGTGGAGACGGGTGGATTGATTGCAGGCAGCGAGCTGCACTCCGGCCACGCCCACGATGAGTTCAATACGGCTTACTATGCGATGGCTCCGTCGCGGTTTAAACGGGTGATGGAGTACTGGATCGCGGACGAGAGCCATCCTGCGCTTGAAGAGTACAGCTTCGTCGACCTTGGTTGCGGCAAGGGGCGTGCGGTGATGATGGCCTCGGCGTTTGAGTTTCGCGAGGTGGTGGGAGTGGAGCTGCACGCTGCGCTGGCACAGGCCGCTGAGGCTAATGTCGCTGTGTGGTCGGCGGCAGGGCGGGCGGTTTGTCCGGTGCGGATTGTCTGCAGCGACGCCACCGAGTTTGTCTTCCCTCCGGGAGCTTGTTTGTTATATCTGTTCCATCCGTTTACTGCACCGGTTCTGGAGCGGTTGATCGATCAGATCGACGGCCAGTTCCGGAAGCGCCCGGGCTTGCTGGACCTGATCTACTTCAATCCTGAGGCTGGAGAACTGCTGGAGAGACACGGTGGCTTCGAGGTGTTGTGGACGGGAGTGGTGGCGCTGTCGGAGGAGGATGCGGTGGCTGATCCTCTGGTTTCGGAGAGTGATCTTTGCAGCGTTTACCGGTGGATAGGGGCGAGGACGTAAGAACTCCCTCTACATGATTTCGCTAGTCACTGATCCGGCAATACAAACTTTAGTAATATGGCTTGGGGTAATATGAGTTTGGGTTCACCGGACTGACACGGTTCAAGTAAGAGTTCAGGTTTTGAAGGTAACTGGCTCTGGATGAACCTTAGCTGGTACGGGAATCGACAAATCCCACAAGATAGTGATTGACCAACCCGTACGTAATGTTTACTTTGTGGCTAATGGCTGACATGCAAACAATTCCAATGGATATGGCGGGCGGAGCGGTTGAAGCCGTCTCGATTTCGATGAACATCGGTACGACGATTCGCGGGTACCGGCTGCAAAAGGGCATGTCCCAGGGCGACATCGAGAAACGGACCGGCCTGCTGCGGTGTTATCTCTCGCGGGTGGAGAACGGGCACACGGTTCCGTCGCTCGAGACACTGCAGAAGATCGCACGGGCGCTGGATCTGCAGCTCTCCGAGTTCTTTGCCGAGGAGACGATCGGCAAGGAGATGTCCGGACTGAACCTGGG
>JBDTEQ010000139.1:0-20156 GCA_039922475.1 Edaphobacter sp. | reverse complement strand
CCGGGCGCGGGACACAAGAGCATGAGAAAGACTACGGGAAGTGGCAAAGCCAGCTAGCTCAGACCGCTCTTCCACGGTCAGATGCAGAGCAGGTAACGGACGACCGATAGACATACATAAGCCTAATTCAGATCGCTATATTAGTCAAGTTATTTACGGGACACTACACTAGGTCGAGAGTGAGCACACGCTGCTCGTCCGCAGTCGCCCCCCCCCCTGGAAAGTCTGTTTTTATGTAACCTCAAAGTAAGCTTCTTGTTTGCACAATCAGTTTCTATCATCCCGATCGAATGGACAACGTATTGAGACATCACAACTAGTAGACGGATTTCGAACTTTTGAGCTTCCGGTGCGGGATCATTGAGTGGCGGTTGGGTGAGAACGGAGGTTTGGTAATAGTCGCTGATGATAGCGGGCAGGATCGGGGCGACGTCCCGTCCATGTAAAAGACCGACGAGTTGCGGCTACCGAAGCGTTCGCCACATTCGAATGAAGCAAACTTGGGCTAAGGTAAGGTTTGGTAGTAGGCCGTGCCACACCGTCCAGATCGATGACTGCGATTCCATCTCCGGTTTCACCAGTGATTGCCACCATCACGTTGTCAGTACCATCAGATACGAGCGCCCGGAAGTTTCCGGATAGTTGAACGGGGAGAGAGGTTCGCGAGAGGAATTGCCCAGAGAATCCATCATAGGCATCTATGGCGTTGACGCCGGGTTGAAAGAGCACGCTGCTGTCGGAGGAAAAGGCTGCTCCATAAACATAGTCGGCGTCGTAACTGGCATCCCACCCGAGGCTTTGCATGCTAATGCCGTTGCCGTTGTTATCCGTAATGAGACCACCCGCTGCCAGGCGAGTTTGATCAGGGGATAGGACGAGTTCGAAACCGCCACTGAAGGTTCCCAAAGGCCCTATGCTCCCGATTTGGTATGTGTTGGCCGTCGTATCCACATAACCCACTTCTCCATCGTTACAAAAGTACACTCGAGATCCATCAGTAGACATTGCGAGTCTGAGATTGGACTCAGCAACATCGTCACCCTGAAGAGGCTGATTGGTCGGTCCCGTAACGTACACTGCCTGCCCTGTCGAGGTGTCGAGTCGATATAAGTCGAATGCACCATCGCCTTTCTGATCGAACGTCATGAAATAGACAACTCCAGCGTTCGTCACCGCGACCCCGCCCGGCGTATTGGAAAGATCGAACTGAGGAACGAGTGGGTAGGTCGCTACCGAAGATGGGGATCCTGGATCAAGGATGTAGACGGCTAAAGCGCCTGCGTCAGTGATTGCGAGCTTCGATCCGTCCGGGGAAAGAGCCAGGCTGAATAGTCGTTGTGCTCCAGCAGAGCGTACCGGAACTGGAATGGGAATCGAATTCAGCCATTGCCCTTGAGTTTTTGAGAATACGCGAATCTGATTCGCGTCGGTGAAATAATACAAGTCACGAAGCTTGTCGTAGACCCCATCAACCAACTGGCTTCCGGTTGCTGCAAATTGTCGGGTTGCCGGCAGGTATTGAATGACCGAGCTCTGTCCCGCGGTCGTTCCGGAAGATGACATTACAACAATGGGCGAATACGAGCCCGCTACTCCGGCCGGCACCGTATATTCGATGCCTTGAGTTGGGAAGGGTTCGGTTACGGGATAGTCCTTCGCATAGGGCGATGGGACAAAACCGGTGAGCGTGACGGATTGACCAGCAACTGTCACTGCAAGGCTATCTGGTGGAGAAGCATAGCGTCCGTACGATAAGCGGAATGGTGTACCAAACCCGTATCCGAAGACCTGAGCAGGCCCGCCGCCCTCAGCCGTTGCATAGGAGGTTGGAGTTTCCAGTATCCACGGGCCATAAGAGTAGGCCTCGGGCAAAAGTTGTTCACCGCCGTCTGTTGTCGTGACACGAATGTCGACCGGACCCGGAGTGCCTGTCGGAGCAGAAGCATAGAGCGTCGAATTGTTATAGGAAACATCCTCGCCCGGTGCAGAGCCAAAATAAACGTTGCCAAGTGGCGGTGACGAGCCCGGAAGAAATTGACTCACTAACCACGAGGTCGGTGTCCCCCCACTGATTGGTCCCGTCGCCATTTGCAAGGACGAAAAGCCGAAACTTGTTCCTATCGGCGGCGGATTGAGAGCCGTAGTGTCCAGCAACCCAACGCCATTATCGAGAACACCTCCTATCAAGCCGCTATCGCTGATCGCCTGCATGTACGGATTCGATGGCTCGTACCCTTTGTAGGAGGAGGAGATCTCGACCTCTGGCGCCCATCCGACCATTTGTCCGGAGGTCAGATTGTAGGCATAGAGGATGGTTCCGGTAGACGGATCGTCCATGTAAAGAGTCTGGTTATCCAGTCCGATAATCATGTTCGGGTACACGAAGTTGAAGCGCTTCACGGGAGAAGGGAACGAGTTCTTAATCTGGAGCGTGGTAGAGTCCAGGACATATACCTTGGTCTCGTCAAACGTCACGATTGTCTTTCCGTCAGGGCTTGAGGCAAACTCTGCCACGGAATTTATGTCCTGCGTGGGTGTGTCGAACAGCGTTGGAGATAGGTTCCACGTTCCCGTCTCAGGGTCTAGGGAACACAATTGAGAACTACCCTCCGAAGTAAGTACCGGTGTCAGGATGACCCGTGTCCGATTCGCGGTAAGGATGAGGTGTTCAAAACCCTGCATGCACGTTTGCCGCTCTGGCATGTTATCGATAGGCATGGTCTTATCGACAGTGCCGCCGACGAATTTGACGATTGTGTTGTCGGCAGGATTCCACAATGCGATCGGTCCATTGCCATCGACCCACGAATAGTAGGGGACCAAGAAATATTGCATCAACAGAAGTTTGCCGTTGGCCATCGCGAAGACTGCATTTGCATTGAAGCCATATTGGCTGATGGTGGACTTTGGATACCGCTTCGTGATTACCAGGTTCACCGGATCCACAACATAGATATCACCGGAGAACGTTCCAACGTAGAGGCTGCTCCCATCCGGCGCCTGATCAATCCCGAAGGCTCCGGGAATACTGATCGTTGCGGTCAGCTTCTGGGTTGTGGCGTCGACGACGTTCAAATGTCCGAGATAGGGATCACTCGAGAAGAATCGGCTCGTCGCGCTGTGGTACAGCGTGAGTGTTGGCGCGGGCAGCGCGCCAAAGTCGGTTGTCGCGCCCGTCCGGATATAGCTTGAACGCGATTTGACCGCAACCGGAGTTGGGTTTGATGCTGCACCTATTGTGATCGCGACTGGAACCGTTTGGTGCAACGTCGCGTAACTTACGGATACGTTCAGAGAGCCGGATACAGCACCCGTCGATGCCGCATTCAGATAGACGGTCACTGCGCCACTTGCCTGGGAAAACGTCATTGATGTGGGCGTTGCAGTAACGCCGTTGGGCAAATTCGTCACGGAGATGGTTGTGCTTCCTGTCGCAGTGTTGTCATTTCCGTCGATGTCCGCAAAAACCTGAAACGAGTTAGAGCCACCCGCTGCTACCGTAAGGCTGGTGGGCTGAGCTTGTACAAATAACGTGGGTGCACTCACATACATTGTGAATTGGGATTGGTGTGCCAGACCACCGCTACTTCCGTTGACCGTCACGGTTGTTGTCGCAGCGGGGCTGGAAAGTGCCGCGGTGACCTGAACAACCTGCTGCTTACCCGGGAGAACCGTAAAACTGGCCGGGGAGACGCTAACCCCCGATGGTAATCCGCTGAAGGACATCTCGACAGGAGCGGAAAATCCGTTGTATCCCGACAAACCAATCGTCAGCGTGTGTGAGGTCCCCGCAGTAATGGAGTAGCCAGTGTAAATCCCGGTTGAGATGATGAAATCGGGACTTGTCGAAACGGCGAGCGACATCTGTGCGGAGGCGGTAAGTGCTCCGGACGTGCCGGTGAACACAACCGTTCCACTTCCGGAAGACCCTGCGGCGGCTGTAAAGGTCACCTGTTGCGTGGCACCGGGATACAACGTTGTCGACGTTGGGAAGACGGTGGCACCGGCCGGTAGTCCAGCGATACTAACCGCAACAGGCGACGTGAAGCCGTTGGCTGAGGTAACCGAGAGTGTCACCGTCTGCGACGTACCCGCAATAACGGTAAGGGCCCCTGGCACGTTGATGGAAAAACTCGGTGGCCCAATGACGCTAACCGCCGCGCTCGAGGAATGTGTCAACGTGCCGCTTTGACCGGTTACGGAGATCGTAGAACCATTGGTTAGAGCCGCTGCAGCCGATGCTGAAATTGTGATCGTCTGACTAGTTAAAGCACTCAGGACGATGGTGGAAGGTGAAACGGTCAAACCGGCAGGAAGGCCGGTTATCGATATCCCGACGGTCCCTTCAAACCTATTGAGGGGGGTAAAGTATACCGAGAACGTTACACTTCCTCCCTGATTGACCGACATCGAGGACCGTGACAAGACAAGTGCAAAATCTGGGGTTTGACTTTGGCCGGTGCCGGATAAGTTCGAGGCCGCCCTGCCACCGCAGGATGCGATCGGGAAACATATCAGGAGTATGAGACAGCTAAGGAAGAAACGCTTACGCAGTCGGCTACTGTAGAACTCGGTGGGCGCGCGATGCATGGTTGACTTTCGAAGAGCATAAAGTACATCAGTCATCTTACACACTTCACCCGCTGAGATCGGATAACAGCTTCGCCTCTATCTCAAACAGCACCTCTTAAGGCCCTTCAAATTCCGCCACGTGTGAGCTCCTGGATCAGGCGAGAGGATTCTAACCTCCGACCCCTATCCTGAACCATGTGCGTCACTTAGCATTTTTCATTGATTCTCTCGTTGGAACGCCAAACGGAAATACAGCGAGGTGCCGACCGTCTCAATTTTGACTGCAATCATGTAGCGGGAAAAGGCAGATGCGTGACCCGTAGCGACCATATCGCTTTAATTACCAATGCTTTATGTTGGTCGGGGCGGAGGGATTCGAACCCCCGACCCTCTGCTCCCAAAGCAGATGCGCTACCAGACTGCGCTACGCCCCGACTGTCTTTAGTTTATCGCATCGAGTCCACAACGCCGTCACGATAGTCCGAACAAGCCGTTAGAACCGGCGCCGAACAGCGCATGAAACAGCCCTTCAAAGAGCCACGCGAAAAGAAGCATCGGCAATAGGACCAGCGCAGCCAGTACAAGGCAGAGGCCGCCGAGAAAGAACCAGCTCTGCACCGTGTGCTTTCGCGGCTCGTCCATGCTGCCGGTTAGCAATGCATAGTTGCGGCGGTTCGCACGCCACGCAATGTCGAACATGTCGCCCAGCACCGGCACGGAGCCGATAACCACCTCAATCGCAAGGTTAGCCACCATGCGTGCAACCGTGACATACGAGACACCGCGCACCCAGGCTGCAACAATAATGATGCAGGAGGCGATACCGCCAATCAGGTCGCCAATACCGGGGATAAACCCCACGATGCCGTCGAGTCCAAAGCGGATCGAGGTACCTGGAATCTTGATGAAATCATCCAGCACATGCGACAGCAGATCCAGGTTTTCGTCGTCGAACGTCTTACCGGCGCGCTTCAGGCGTGGCGATAGAACCTCGGGTTTCGCGGTAAACGCCATCGTACCCCCACCGTCTCCCGCAGATTGCCCGGCCGGGTGCCAGTGCTATAATTCCAGTATACGGCGGCTATAGTTCAGTGGCAGAACGCCGCTCTGTGGCAGCGGATGTCGTGGGTTCGAAACCCACTAGCCGCCCCAAAATTCTCTCCTGCTCCACACGACTGCGGCCTAACCTTGCCCCGCGCCCCCCAAGTCTCGCCTTCCGCATTATCCGCGCGCATCTATGCCGGAACTTCAGGCTGGGCCTACCCTACCTGGAAGCCGGCCTTCTATCCTGCGGGAACGCCAGCGAAACGCTTCCTCCAGTTCTACGCCACGCAGCTTACCTCAGTCGAGGTCAACTACACCTTTCGAGCGCTTCCCAGCGCCAAAATTCTCGAAGACTGGCTCGCCGCAACACCCCAGAACTTTCGCTTCAGCTTCAAAGCACCGCAGCGCATCACGCACTTCAAGCGGCTGCGCGGATGCGAAAACGACGTGGCCCAGTTCACCGCCGCACTCGAGCCTGTACGTCAGGCGGGCAAACTCGGCCTGCTGCTCTTCCAGCTTCCACCCAACTTCAAGGCCGACACCGAACTTCTTACTAGCTTCCTTGCGATAGCGGCCCTCCGAACCTCTCACGCGCCGCCGATCGCATTCGAGTTCCGCCACGAGTCATGGTTCACCGATCCGATCTATTCGATCCTGCGTGACCACAACGCAGCTCTCTGCATCGCCGAAAGCGACGACTTGCAATCGCCCGAGGTCCACACTGCATCGGACTTTACCTGCTACAGGCTACGCCGAAGCAGCGGTTACACGGCATCGGAGCTTGATACGTTAGCCAAACGCTTCACTGCGCTCGCCGCCAGGCGCGACGTCTACGTGTACTTCAAGCACGAGGATGAGCCCACAGGCGCGCTCAATGCTACAGCATTCCTCACGCTGGCAAACGCCGAATCAGGAAAGCATTGATGCAGACAGCAGAGATTGAAGCCATCGTCAGCCACGCCGAAGAGTTCAATCCACGCCGCTTTCTAGGCAACGGGCATCTGCAAACGATCGCCGGGAACTATCTCCCGCGCGTCAACGCTCTCCCCGCGCCAGAACCGCAACTAGTCGAAGTCTCGCCTGCGACCGCAAACCAGATCGCAAGCCAGGTCTTGTGTCACTGCCACTGGCAACCCGAAGAGATTCGCGCCGAGCGGCCTACCGCAATCATTGTCCACGGGCTCGAGGGCTCATCGAACTCCCAGTACGTCGTTGGCAACTCCAACAAGCTGTGGCGTGCCGGCTGCAACATCGTCCGCATGAACATGCGCAACTGCGGCGGCACTGAGGCACTTTGCTCCACGCTCTACCACTCTGCCCTTTCCGGCGATGTGCTCGCGGTAATGAACTTCTTCGTCACAAAATATGCGCTGCAATCTATATCGCTGATCGGCTACTCAATGGGCGGCAACCTTGTCCTCAAACTCGCCGGCGAACTCGGCACCGCCGCACCGCAACAACTTCATTCCGTAATCGGCGTCTCGCCGGTAGTCGATCTTGGGCCTTCCGCTGATGCATTGCATCTGCCACAGAACCGGCTGTACGAGATGAAGTTCCTTCGCGCCCTGTTGCGCCGCTTTCGCCGCAAGGCAATGCTGTTTCCCAGCGCCTATGATCCGAATCGCGCCACCAGAATCCGTTCCCTGCGCGACTTCGACGAGCGCATCAACGCGCTATACGCTGGCTACGCAGGCGCCGATGATTACTACTACCGAGCCGCTGCCGCCCGTGTTCTCGATCGCATCGCAGTCCCGGCCCTGATCCTGTATGCGCAGGACGATCCCTTCATCCGTCTCACGACTGAGAGCCGTGAGAAGATCCATGCAAACCCGCACATTACATTTATTGAGACGCGGCACGGTGGCCACTGCGCTTTTCTCGCCCAGCCGGATGCATCCAATGGCTATGACGGCTACTGGGCCGAACATACCTTGCTCCGCTTTCTGCTCGCCCACGCTTGAACCTCTGCTCATCAACAAAACTCGCCAGGCGCCTGACGCTAAGATAGAGGGTGATGTTCTCCGAATGGTCTGCTGAATGCTCCTCCGATGATCCTGTCCTTGTCGTGCCCTGGTCTGATCCTTCGGACAGCACAGGCAACCGAAGATTCATCGATCTACGCGAAAATCCCTACGATCTCGATCATCTCCCTGAAGCAGAACATTACCCGGCGCTCATGCATGCTCTGCGCGCTCTCAATGCCACTCGATCTCCGGTATTCACGGCCAAGTGCGATGCGTGGCCGCTGGATTCCAGTGAACTCGATTCATTGCGCATGAACCTGGACATCATCGACGACGAAGGCCCCAAAGGATTTGCCAGCTACATCGACATCCTCTGGCGCGAGAGATCCCTCTTCGTGTCGTCTCACCTGCAGGAGCAGATGTTGCATCGTCTCGTCCGGCACGCTGCTCTACTGGAACACCCCTGTGCGATGCTCGATTGCATCCTTCGTCCGGCAGTGATCGATCTGACCGGCCCCCAGGAGGGTTTCGCCGTAAGCCTGTATATCAAAGCCATCGGCCATGACGCACAGGCTGCACAGCAGAATTGGGCCTCAGCCCTGGATGCAGTTGTCGCGCTGCTTCGAAGCAAGGATCTTGCCTTCACCTGACTCCGGCAGCACAGTTCCAACCCCGCTACTCTCTTCGAACAAGCGCTCCCGCTACAATGAATACAGGCCCTCATGGGCGAGTAGCTCAATTGGATAGAGCATCAGCCTTCTAAGCTGACGGTTGCAGGTTCGAGCCCTGCCTCGCTCACCACCCTTACGCGTTCGCCGGTCGTTGCCTACGCTTCCATCAAGACGTCTTCGGATGTTGCCTTGCAGCGATCTCCCATGTCGCGATGACCAAACGCATGGCCATCTTAGCCTAGAACCTCGCGGACAGATTCTGCACACCACGCTTTGCACAGAAAATGTTCTCGACGAATGGCGCTAAGTCTTGCCCAGCGTCAACTTCGCGATCGTCGCCAACTGCATAAACGACGTCCCTTCGTAGATCTTTCCTATCTTCGCATCGCGATAAAGCTTCTCCACCGGATAGTCTTTTACAAAGCCCGACCCACCGTAGACCTCGACCGCAAGGCTCGCCACGCGCTCGGCAACATGCGAAGCAAAGTACTTGCACATCGCCGCCTCCTTCAGAAAATCGAGCTTCGCATCCTTCAGGCGAGCCGCGTTGTAGACCAGTAGGCGAGCCGCTTCAATATCGGTCGCCATCTCCGCCAGTTGAAACTGCATCGCCTGAAACTCCACCAATGTTTTGCCAAACTGCTTGCGCTCTTTAGCCCACTTGACGGCATGGCCCCATGCCCCCGCCGCGAGTCCAAGCATCTGCGAACCGATGCCGATGCGTCCTTCATTCAACGTCTCGATCGCAATCTTGTAGCCCTTGCCCGGCTCACCCAGCAGCTGCGATGCCGGCACGACACAGTCGTTGAAGATCAGCTCGCAGGTACTCGAAGCGCGAATGCCAAGCTTGTCTTCCTTCTTGCCAAGCGTAAAACCCGCCGTGCCCTTCTCCACCACAAACGCTGTAATCCCCTTGTACCCGGCTGCCGGATCGAGCGTCGCAAACACAATAAACAGCCCGGCCTCCTTCGCATTGGTGATCCAGAGCTTCTGCCCGTTGAGAACGTAGTCATCGCCGCGTTTGACCGCGCGCGTCCGCAACGCAAAAGCGTCCGAGCCCGAAGAAGCCTCGCTCAGCGCGTACGATCCGATCGTGTCCTTTGCCAGACGCGTCAGATATTTCTTCTTCTGCTCCTCTGTCGCCCAGCGAACCAGCGCGTTGATGCAAAGCGTATTCTGCACATCCACCATCACGCCAACTGAAGGGTCAACTGCAGAGATCTCCTCGACCGCCAGAATCGCATTGAAGAACGTTCCGCCTCCGCCGCCATACTCCTCAGGGATTTCAATGCCCATCAGGCCAAGTTCAAAGAGTTTTTTGATAAGTCCGGCATCCATCTGCTGCGACTCATCCATACCGCGAACCAGCGGTCCAATCTGCTCCACGGCAAATCGTCGCACCGTATCGCGAAACATCTGTTCATCTTCCCCCAACTGCGTCAACGCCATCGGCCCAACATGCTGCGACATCCACTCACCTCAAACTATAGTCACGAAAAGGCGAGTCTAGCATTTTGGAGTCACAAGTGAATAGCTGTTCACCGTAACGCTGAGAGTGCAGTCTCCTCGTCGAAGGATGAAAAGCAAGGGCCTAACCTGCAGCCTTCACCAGCCGCCCGCGTCGGCTCACAATCGAGAGTTTCTCTGTGTTTAGAATCTTGCGAGCCTGTTCCTTCGCATGCTTCGCCCATGGCCCAACCGGGTCGAGCCGCACATAGGCCAGCCAGTGTCGCAGAGCCCGCCGCCGTTGCCCCTGCCGCTCATACGCCAGCGCCAGATTGTAGTGCGCATCGGCATACTGCGGAACCAGCGCAACAGCCTTCTGGTAGGCCGCAGTCGCCTCCGTCAAACGCTGCATCTCATCCAACACATTTCCGAGATCGAAGAACGCAAGCGCATACTCGGGGTCCGCCAGCGTCGCTCCTCGATAGTGCCGTTCGGCCTGCTCATACTTGCGCAGATTGTAATGAATCGTCCCCAGGTTGATCAGCGCGGGTGCATGCTCCGGCCGGATCGTCAGAATCTCCTGATAGATCTCGATCGCCTGCGAGATCGTCGCCGGATTCTCTTC
The DNA here is from genome assembly GCA_039922475.1 of Edaphobacter sp. Taxonomy (GTDB): domain Bacteria; phylum Acidobacteriota; class Terriglobia; order Terriglobales; family Acidobacteriaceae; genus Edaphobacter. Next base: position 9,834 of record JBDTEQ010000139.1, on the reverse strand, counting down.
CATCTGCACCGCACGCAGAAACATGTCCTGCACCTCGACCGCCTGCCGCGCAGGAGCATCCACTCCACCGCCCACGCACAGTTGCCGCGCAGGAGAAGTATCGAAGTCGAACGCAAGTTGCCGCGTCAGCGGATCGATCAGCGCCCCCCCATGACGAAAGCTCAGGCATGATCCCATGCGCACGAAGCTCGCCTCCGATAGCGGGTTCCGCATTCCCACCGCGCGCTGCATCGCATCCATCGATGCCCGTATGCTCTTCGCCGAAATGCGCGTGGTCGCCTGCAGATCGCGAAGCTTCCGCAACTGACCGAGAGCTTCAAATGTGTAATGTTCTTTGCAGGTGATCAACCCGGCTCGCTCCCACGCCAGTAACTGGCGCGCATGCAAGTGAAGAATCCGCATTGCGTCTTGACGACTATATCGGGTCACTATGCGTCTCGTGTGGCCGTTCGAGAGATTGTTTACAACCAACTCTCTCTGGAGTATGCCCTCGGAGACCGCGCCAATCAAGACCTTTACGCCTCCCACCTATTAAAAGCCGTGGATAACGCGTACCAAACGTGGTTCACCAGCCACAACCAGCGAGAACCTCATCATTGATCTGTGCAGAATGGCTGTGTCGAATTTAATTATCACGCCACAGGATGGCGGAGATGGTGCCTTCGTCCTGGAAGACCTGGAGAATGTCGGGAACGCTTTTAAGAGGAACGTTGTTGACTACCAGGTGGTAGACAAGTCTCTTTCCGCTCTTCGTATAAATGTAGCCGGCAAAGGCCTGCCCTTTAAGCATGATGCCGCTCTCATCACCCATCGCATAAGTGCCCGGTTTGGCGTAGACGTTGCCTTTAGCAGGGGCAAGCGTGGGGTCCGAGGTGAAGTTCGTAACAGCGGCAAGAGAGCCGTCGACGCCAAGGATCGGAAACGCCGCCTGATATTGCGCAAACGCGGGGCGAGTCGTCATATCGGTGAGCATGCGGGTGACAACGACTCCGGTTGCAGTAGTCTCGTACCCGCCGCAGCCGTCGAAGAAGTGGTGGTCGGACGCAGGAATACCGTAGTTGGTCTCGAGATTTTTACTCTCCGCGACCAGTGCAGATTGCATAGTGTCGACACCCTGGGTAACGCCGTAGAGGATCAGCGAGGTATCGGCACCCATGTTGTAGCTGACCTTCAGAATGAACTTCGCGTCTTCGGAGAAAGGGAGACCCTTGAGCTCCGCAACGCGCGTATCTGGCGTGTAACTGTCCTTTGCCGGAAGGATCTGTGTGGGATTGGGAGCAACAGCGGGAGCCTTCACTTTGACGCCTGCATCCCGAAGTTTTTCGATAAAAACCGTGCGGGCATAGTTCGCAGGCTCAACAATACGCACCGTGCGGACGAGAGGCCACTGGTTGGTCATCGGCGGCGTGTAATTGACCGGCAGCGTACCGCGAAGCGTCGAGAAGCAACCAGGCTTGCCTATACAACTGGGAAGCTCAGGATCGACCTTAACATCGAAAGTGCTATCGGCTGCAGTGGTGCGAAGGGCATTCTTGACGCTCAGTGCAGCAGAGTGCGGACGAGAGGCCATGGAGGCGAGTTGGCCGGGGCGGGTGGGGTTGATGGACAGATCGACAACGTCATCGTTGACGAAGATGGGACGCAGATTGAACTGGTCGCGGAAGAGATAAGGCTGGAAGAGGCGATCGTCGATGACGACGTTGCCGGTGATCTGCTTGATGCCGGAGGCCGCGACCTGCTTCGCGAGAGCCGCGTATCCAGCAAGCGGATCGGGCTTGGTAAGGTTGGCATTGCCAAGCGAGTTGGCCTCGTTGTCATCAAAGTCGCCATACGCAACGGTACCGTCGGGGTTGGTGCGGCCGCCCATTGTGATATCGCCCGACGCGACGAGAATGAGATCGCCCTGCAGAACACCATCAGGGCTAACAGCTCCGCGGCGATACACCGGAGTGTCATAGCTGTGGGTCGGACCGATCTCATTCATGAGCTCACCGATGGTGAAGACCTTGCGAACAGATCCAATGTAGAGCTGGCGAGTGGATTCGGTGTCGATGATAGCGTGGCCCGTAGCAAGGTCGACGACGCGAAGGCCCCATATCGCGTCCTTATAAGCTGGCTTGTCGAAGATAGCTTTGATGTTGGCCGGAAGAGTCGGCGCAACCATAGTCTGAGAAGATTTGCAGCCACTAATGATGGAGAGCAAAGCCGCAGTAAAGACAAGGATGCACACACGACGCAGACGCTCGCTCATTGTTTGCCTCACAACAAAAAGATTTAGGGGCCGAGACCGCTACGCGCGTGCGGTGGGCACCATCCTAGCCCGGGTAGCCGGTTTAATCAATTTCTATGGGGAGAAGAGATCAGCACTGGTCGGAGTTGGCTGGCAAGCCAAGCAGGAACGCAAGCTGCAGAAAGAATGGAGCCGATGAGCGGAGTTGAACCGCTGACCTACTGATTACGAATCAGTTGCTCTACCAACTGAGCTACATCGGCCTATTGCCTCATTCTAGCGGCTTCGCGGCGATCCGCCAAATCACCCGAACGGGACGCTCAGCACCTCTCTCAGTTCCCACGAAGATCGCGGGAGCAACTATCGAGCGGCCACCCGTCTTCGAGCAGCCATATCTCTGTCTCAACTGTTGATTTTCGACCAGCAACTCCGCAACAAGACCATCCCCATGAAAGCCGCCCGTCTCCTCTCCGCGCTCACGCTCCTCCAGGCCAAAGGCCGCCTCACCAGCCGTGAGTTCTCCGACCGCCTCGATATCTCCCAGGCACCCTGCACCGCGATATGGAGGCATCGAAAGGAAACCCTCCATTCGCCTTCCCGATCCGGGGCAATGTTGCTCCGCCCAATCACCCGAAAGTTGTATCTGGAAAGCGAAGAGGCCACCCGGCAACAGGGTGGCCTCTTCTTTAGGGAGAATAGTTCCAACGGAGGCAAAGCCATCAGAACTTTCTGGCGAAATACTAAGTTTGCCAAAATGACGTGTCAAGACTAAAACTTCTCAACTGCAAGTCTTTGGTAAAGAGATAGTTACGGGGGTTACTCAACGGTAAACATCGCTTCCGATATTCGCCATTGATTCGCTTTATATGGTCCGACCATATATCAAAGGGCTATCGTATCAGCCGGTTAGACTAGCGGCTGCACCGTCCTCTGTGCAGAAATGGGCTACCCCGATCCGTTCGCGCCCGATCCGTCCTCATGGATCCTTGCAGCCTGACCGCTCAAGTCGATCCGCAGAAACTCCGGCTCCGTCGCCGCCGGCTTACCCTGCATCACCCGGATCGCAGCCCGCGCCCCGCCTAGAAACAGTGCGATCACCACCGCCGCCAAAGCCCCCAAACCGCTAAAGACCAGGACGCTGGTCAGCAGGCTCACCGTCTTGCGCACTTCAGAGTGGAACTCCAGCGGCATCGGCTTGTTCCACGTCAACTCGCTGTGCAGATGAATGTTCTCCACCATCGCCTGCGCCTCCTCCGGCTTCCAGGCCCCCGTCGTCAGCAGCACCAGCGGCCCCTCGCGTCGCAGCTTCACCGTTCCCGCGCCCAAGCCCTCCTTATTCATCTCCGCTTCGATCTGCCGCCCATGGTCTCCCGCAATCTGCGGTGTCGGATACAGCAGCAGCGTCAGCGTCCCTTTGCCCTCATACTTCGCCGTCACCGTCTCGGCCGCTTTATCAAACCCGACAATTCCCGGCGGCAGCACACCGTTCTCCGCCTGATACCCCACGGGCCCCAGCGCATATTGAATCGTCTCGCGCTCCAGCCCCTTCGTCGGCAGAAACGTCGGCAGCAGCGGAGCCAGCCCCCTCGTCCCACCTACCTTCGGCAACCCAACCTTCACCGTATTCAGCAGCGCCGTAGCCGACTCCGGATAAAGCCTCAGGTTCGACACCACCACCGAAACTCCACTCAGCACAACTCGCTCTGCCGGTCTCTTCCGCAGATAGGTATACGCCGCATACGCACCCGTCGCGTCGTCGAACTGATACACCGTCACCGTTCCGCTAGGCACCGTGCTACCTGATCCCGTGCTACCCGATCCCGTGCCACCCGATCCCGTGCTACCTGATCCCGCCCCATGCGCCACAGGACTTCTCTCGGCGTCCCCACGCTCATATCGCCTGATCCCATCCTCCACCAGCACCGGCCCATCCACCCCACTCCACGAAGGAGCCCCATTCCCCGCATCATGATCCGGCCCTGTCCGCATCGCCTCCGGCAGCAGCGGAGCAGGCGGCACCGCCAGCATCGTCGCTCCCTGTCCATACACTGAAGACGCGGGAACCCCCGCCAGTGCGAGACCCACCATCACGCACAACATCACCCGAACCCGAGAAGAAACACCCATACGATGGTCAGACTACACCAGCAACCGAAAGTAAGCCTAGACCACAGCCCAGCCCAGCCCCACAATCACTTCGTACTCGCCCGCTCCGTCGTCGGCCGTATGCTGCTCAGCCCACCCGCATACTTCGCCACACCCTTGTACAAACTCTCCGCCACCCGCTGCCGATACTCCGGCTCCTGCAACTGGCGCGCATCCTTCTCATTGGTCACAAACGATATCTCCGCCAGGATCGACGGCATATTCGCTCCAATCAACACCACAAACGGAGCCTTCTTCACCCCGCGGTCCTTCAGCCCCGCATTGCCCTTCTGCAATCCGTGGTAAAGACTCGTCTCCACATCGCTCGCAAACTCCCGCGACTCATCGATCTTGTCCTTCAGCGCAATCTTCTTCACCAGGTCGCTCAACTGATGAATCGACTGATCGCTCACTGCGTTCTCACGTGCAGCCGTCTCCAGCGCATCCGGCGACGAAGTAAAGTTCAGATAGTACGTCTCCACCCCGCGCGCGCTCGCATCCGGCGAAGAGTTCGCATGAATCGAAAGAAAAAGATCCGCCTGCGCTTTATTCGCAATCGCGGTCCTTGTCTCCAGCGGAATAAACGTATCGTCCGACCGCGTATAGATAATCTCCGCGCCCAGCCGGTCATGCAGCAGTTGCCCTACTCGCAGTGCCACATCCAGCACCACATCCTTCTCCTGAATCCCATCCACGCCCAGCGTTCCCGAGTCATGCCCTCCATGCCCGGCATCGATCACGATCCGCCCAACCTTCAACCCCAGCGCCCGCACCAGCGATGTCTCCCCATCCGCCGTAGGCACCGCCGCCTTTGCCGGAACCGCGTCGGCATTCACAACCGCCTTACCCTTCCTGCTTTTACGCGAACCAGGAATCGAACCCGAGCCGCCCATCTTTAGCGCTGAAGAGCTCTGCCTGCCACTCCCTACTCCCTCTTCCCTATTCCCTGCACCCGGCACCACCGCAGAGATAGGCTGCGAAGTAGGCTGCGTCGTAGCCTCCACCCTCCCCGGCTGCGCGCTCAGCGCTGCCACATCGAACGAGCTACCCGCCTTCATCGCCGTCGTGTTCGGAACCGTCGGAGCAGCCGCAGCCACACGCTGATTCGGCACACTCACCGCCGCCGCTCCAGGCTCAGGTTTCCCCCCACCATGAATATCAATAATCAACCGATAAGGGTTCGGCAGCAGAAACGCCGAGTACTCCGTCACGTCGTTCACATCCAGCACCACCCGCGTCATATCGTTCGAGAACTGCGCCGCGCGAATCTTCTTCAGAAAACCATCGTCCGTCACCGCAAAACTCTTGCCCACCAGCTCCGTCGCCAGCCGCGTCCCATGCAGATCGAAATAGATCCGATCCGGATTCGGCACCCGCGCCGCCTCATACGTCACATCGTCGCCCAGGTCGATCGCCACCCGCGTGTAATCCGGCGTCGACCAGTGTCGAATCCCCGTCACCTGTGCCAGCCCATGCCGTTTCGCCGAACCCTTCGCCACATGCAGAGCCACCGGAGCAGCACTCCGCATCTCGTCCCCCGACACCCCGGCAGTCGCAGCATCCAGCTCCGAATCCACCGGCACCGAACTCCCGCTCCTCCCAGCGTCCACACCGCTGCTAACTGTCTCGGCAGACGCACCACGCGAAGCCCCCGTCTCCGCAGCCGTAGTCGGCATAGGAGCAAACGAACTACTCCCCCCGGCGGCCAGATCAGAACCGGAGCCCCGAACGCCCCCGCGCTTCTGTTTACTACTCCCTACTCCCTCTTCCCTACTCCCTGCACTCCTACTCCCTGCACTCCTATTCCCTGCCGTCAAAGAAGCAATCCCCGCCTTCGCCTCCTCCGCCTGCGCACTCCGCGGAAAATCCTTCACCAGCAACGCATATCGCTCCCGCGCCGAAGCCGAATCCTTCAAATCGTTCTCATAGATCTGCCCCTGTGCCAGCAGCGCACTCACCCGCAGCGAACTCCCCGGATACTGTGTCCGCAAAAACTCATACTGCCCCACCGCCGCCTTCAGCAGCCTCTCATCATGAAACCGTCTTCCCTCTTCTACAAGCAGCTCCGCCACTGCATTCACACTATCCGGAGCGTGTACATCCCCCGGAGCGCCATGATAAACAGCACGAAATCCATCCATCGCCCGCGTATAGTCCACCCGCGTCCGAGCCCCCGCGGCAATCGCGTCCAGCTTCTCCAACCCGTGCTCTGCCTGTTCCCACGCCGTCAATTCTGCCCGATGCTGCCCAACTGTCCTTGCACTCACCGTCGCCGTACACACCAATGCCATCGCCCAGCACAACGCTGCCGCGCAACCTCTACAAAACCAACGAAGACGCATTGTCATTCTCAGGCCCATTGTCTTTTCAAAAAACCGACAGACTGCCTAAGTTTAAGAGACCCCACCGCCCAGAGCGTGTGAAAAGGAACCATCGGTACACCCCCCGATACCCCCACCCGGAAACGCATAGTCAATCCTGAAGTCGTCTACCCTCAATCATTCGTCTCCGCTCATATTGAAGGAATGCGGCGGTTCTTTCCCTTCAAGAAATGCCTGATCCATCTGTGTCGTCACCCGTGCCATCAAGTCCAGATACCCCAGGTGCGCGTTCCATATACCAAACCGCTCCAGTGCCATCGACGCCTGCTCCGAGGTCACGCCATTGTGGCCAAAGTTCGTCTTTGCAACCACACCAAGAAACTGCGCCTCATCCTCAAGGATCTTGTCCTGCTGGCCGAGAAAATCATTCTGCGAGCTATACACGCGCGAATAGTGCTGCGCCTCAGCATACGGCATAAACGACAAGGCTCCCGTCGTCTGCGCTGTCTTCCAGGCGGTGTCGCGCAACTCAATCAAAGAGTATGTTGCATCGATCGGCGTCTTCTGCGCCTCCTCGTCCTTCGAGTTCTCCTGAATGCGAGTCAGCGTGTCCATGTCCTTCTTCATCGCGATTCTTTCCTGCTTCAAGTTTGCCTCGACGCGTTTCATCGACCCCAGATTGCTCTCGATCTCCTCCCGCATCGTCGTCCGGGCCTCGTTCACCAGCTTGTGCTCCCGATGCAGCTCCACCAGGCCCTCAATCCCAACCGCGATCAGCAACCCCACTGTAATGATCACCAGGTGCAGCAGAAAATCCTTCCAGCTATGGATCGGGTTATGCGGAGCATGTACGTCCAAAGTCCCTCCTCTACCGCAAACACTCAGCCCTCGCAGCCGGCAGGTCAGACAAACCAGTCCTGCCTTCGAAAGAGCTAGCCAGATTTTAGCCTAATCAACATCCCGTACACACGCATCCTGGAGCCCGTTTAACAACTTGAAAAGAAGCTGTCATCTCGACCGAAGTCGCGCAGTCTCATCGCGCGACGCAGCGGAGAGATCCCCGCATTTCGCTCTTGTCTCTGCTTGTTTTTTCACGTTGCGGAGCTACAAACCCCATACTTTTTAAACAGGCTCTTAGACCCACAGAACCTGCTGCGGTAGACTCTCACCCATGGTAGACATCGATCTCATCGTTAGAACCCTTCAGGAAAACGGCCATACCGTCGGCCATATCATTCCGGTCCCCGAAAACGCCGGCGAGTACGAATTTCAAATCGACGGCAACACCCTCACCCTCGAAGAAGCCCGAGCACTCCTCGAAGCCGACGAAGCAAAGTAGCAAACGTAGCAAAGTAGCAAAGTAGCAATTGCCTCTCAAGTTGTCATCCTTCGCCGAAGGCGGAGGATCTGCTGTTGCCTTTGACTTTGCTGTTGCCTTTGACTTTGCCGTTGCCGTTGCTTTTGCCTTTGCTGTTGCCGTTGCCTTTGCTGTTGCCTTTGCTGTTGTCTTTGCTGTTGCTGTTGCCTTTGCTGTTGCTGTTGCTGTTGCCTTTGCTGTTGCTGTTGACTTTGCTGTTGCTGTTGCTGTTGACCTTGCTGTTGCCGTTGCTGTTGCCGTTGACCTTGCTGTTGCCGTTGCTGTTGCCTTTGTTGTTGCTTCTAGGTAAGCCAAGGCTTCAGCCTTGGCCCTCTAACGCCATGCATAGGATGGGGGGCTTTAGCCCCTGGGGTATGCCTTATTCATCCCGAGCACAAACTACAGCAGCCCACCCACCACGTCCCCAGCCGAACTCAAAGCCGCATCCAGCGACCCCACATCGCTCCCGCCAGCCTCCGCCAGATCGGGCCGCCCACCGCCCTTCCCTCCAACCTTAGCCGCCAGCAATCCAACAATCTTCCCAGCCTGCACCCGAGAAGTCAGGTCCTTCGTCACCCCCACAATCAGCGAAACCTTCCCCTCAACAGCCGCTCCCAACACCACCACGCCAGACCCCAGCTTCCCGCGAAGCTCATCCACCAGCGAGCGCATCTGCGCCTTCTCCAACCCATCCACCCGCTGCGCCAGCACCTTGATCCCCTTCACCGAAACCGCCGAAGCCCCCGCATCCGCCAGCGAAGAAGAAGCCGCCTTCATCCTCACCGCATCCAGCTCCCGCCTCAGCTTCTTCATCTCCTCTTCCTGGGCAGCAATCCGATGCCGCAGCGCATCCGCAGGAGTCACGCTCTCAGAACTCGACCCGACAAGCGAACCCACTACCTTAGCTACATCGAAATCCCGCCGGAACTCATGCAGCGCGCCCGTCCCACTCACCGCCTCCACCCTCCGCACGCCCGAAGACACCGACCCCTCACCAACAATCTTGATCAACCCAATCTCGCCCGTAGCCCCGGTATGAATCCCCCCGCAAAGCTCCGTAGAAAAATCCCCAATCTTCACCACCCGCACGCGCTCGCCATACTTCTCGCCAAACAGCGCCATCGCCCCCAGCTCATTCACCGCCACATCGATCGGCACATCCACCATCGTCTCAACCTTCGTATTGCCCATCACCTGTCGGTTCACAATATCCTCAACCTCCTGCAGCTCCTCATCCGCCACACCCGCAAAGTGCGAAAAATCAAACCGCAATCTCGTCGCGTCATTCAGCGACCCCGCCTGCTTCACATGCTTCCCCAGCACCTCGCGCAGCGCCGCATGAAGCAGATGCGTCCCCGTATGGTTCCGAATCGTAGCCGACCGCACCATTCCATCGACAACAGTGTCCACCGTATCGCCCACCGCAATCGTCTGGTTCGCCCTCACCTTATGTGCAAACACCCCCTGCACCGGCTTGGTCGCGCCACTCACCTCAGCCACAACGGAATTATGATCGCCCGAGTACAACCACCCCACATCCCCAACCTGCCCACCCGAGTCCGCATAAAAACTCGTAGCATCCAACACAACCTCACCCAACTCACCCGCCTTCAACTCAGGCACACCAACACCATCTTTGACAAGCGCCAACACCCGAGCCCCATCCACCCGCAGCGTCGAATACCCTTCAAACTCCGTCTTAGGCAACTCCCGATAAACCGGCGCCGCCGACTTCTGCGACCCACCCTTCCACGAAGCCCGCGCCCGCGCCTGCTCCTCTT
>JBDTEQ010000138.1:0-4430 GCA_039922475.1 Edaphobacter sp. | reverse complement strand
ACTCGTAGACATGGTTCGGTGTGCAGTCCTCCAGTCAGGAACGCCTAAAGAACCACGGTTAGGTCCCGCCGTCTTAGGACGGGTTCACCAGCGCTTCTAGGTACGGCCCCGTGGGTCGGTCTTCTTGTTCCACCTTCCTGGATTCAAATCCCTTCCTCAGAAACTCATCGTTCCAAATGCACCCCTATCTCATCCACTCCGGCCATTTTCTGCTTCCCACCTTCGGCGTCCTCGCCGCTGTGGGGCTCATGGCTGCCCTCAGCCTCAGCCTGCGTACAGCCACTGTGGTTGGTCTGGTTCCCGACAAGTTCTGGAACGCAGGTCTCTTCGCTCTCCTCTCCGCCTTCGCACTCTCCCGCCTGTTATTGATCCTGACTAACTTCCACAACTTCATCAGCTACCCGATCCTTCTGATCATGGTGCCTTCGCTCACCACCACCGGCATCATCCTTACCCTCATCGCGACGGCGATCTACCTCCGCTTCAAACATCTTCCCCTGCTCGACACGCTCGATGCCTGGTCTCCCTGCGCCACGCTCGTCTGGGCCTTTCTCGCTCTTGGCCACCTCGCTGAAGGCAGCGACGCGGGTCTCCCCACCGCGCTTCCGTGGGGCATGCGTATTCTGCCCGATCCAGTGCCGCTCCATCCTGTTGCTCTTTATGCAGCCATCGCAGCGGCGCTCCTTACCGCTCTACTTCTTCGCCGACTTCCCCACCGCAAATACCACGGCGACACCATAGCTCTCGCTCTTGGCGCTGCTGGTGTTATTCAGTTTCTTCTCACCTTCTTCCGTCAACCGTATCCTGACCAGGGTCTCCTCGATCCCATCCAATGGGTCGCTCTCGGTATGATCGCCTTAGCCGCGTTGATTCTCCTCGTACAACCTCGAAAGCTGGTCACCCATGCCGTCTAAGAACATGCTCCCCAAGGGCCAGCGCCGCCGCACTGTAAAACCCGAGTACCGCGCCACCCGAGGCGTCGAAGAAACCGCACCACCACCAATCCCCGTTATCGACTTCGACGAGCTTGAAGAAGATACCGACGTAGCCAGCGCCACCAGCACCCGCACCTTCACCGCCGACCCGGCCGCTGCCAATCTTCGTCTCGACCAATACCTGGCCCAGGCGCTTCCGGATATTTCCCGCGCCCGCGTCCAGCTCCTCATCGAAGCGGGCCAGGTCCGCGTCGACGGCCACGCAGCCAAGCCCAAACAAAAACTTCACGGTGGCGAGTCCATCGAGATCGAAGGTTCTCCCCAGCCTGCGCCTCTCCACGCCACACCCGAAGACATTCCACTTCATATCCTCCACGAAGACAAACACCTCGCCGTCATCGACAAGCCAGCGGGCATGATGGTCCACGCCGGCGCCGGCTCAAGCGATGATGAGCGCAACCGTGGCACGCTCGTCAACGCGCTCCTCTTTCACTTCAACAAACTCTCCTCCACGGGCGGCGATCTTCGCCCCGGCATCGTCCACCGTCTCGACAAACAGACCAGCGGACTCATCGTCGTCGCCAAAGACGACAGCACCCACCGCAAGCTCGGCGAGATGTTCTCTCAACGCCAGGTCGCCAAAACCTACCTCGCCCTCCTCCACGGCCACCTCAAGAAAGACGACATCACCGTCACTCTTCCCATCGCCCGCGATCTCATCCGTCGCATCCGCATGACCACTCGCCGAGCCGATGGCCGCACCGCCGTCTCACACTTTCATGTGCTCGAACGTCTCACTACTCCGTATGGTCCCTTCACTCTTGTCGAAGTTCGTATCGAGACCGGCCGCACCCACCAGATCCGCGTCCACGCGCAATCCCTCGGCCACCCCGTTGTCGGAGACACGCTCTACGGCGCACCCCACCTTATTCCCGGCCTTGCGTCCGAGCTGCAACTTGATCGTAACTTCCTCCACGCAGCCCACTTATCGCTCACGCATCCGCAAACCCGCAAACTGCTCGAGGTCGCGGCTCCCCTCCCTGACGAACTGGAGTCGTTCCTCAAAGCAGTTCGCACGAATAACGCAGCGATTCGGTAGAATGTCTGAAGTGACTGTCCTTAACCGAACCCACCGTTGCCCGGCGCTCAAAAGCGTACTTTTCCTGCTATGTCTTGCCGCCGCAGCGCCTCTTTGTGCCCAAACCTCCTCCACGTCGACCCTCGCATCGAAGCCCGGCTGGATACATCGTCTCTTCTCATCCTCCAGCAAGCCGCCAGCGCCTTCCGCAACAACACAGGAGACGGCTGCCTCGGTGCCATCAATACCTTCGCCACAGCCGGCTGCATCGCTGCCGGCCGCTGCAGTCCCGGTATCCGCTGTCGCGACGACCGCGCCCCAAACCGCGGCGACGCAAACACCTGCCATTCAAGCTCCCCCATTACCCGCCGCTCAGCAGCCCGGCACTCAGTCCGCTCAGGAGCAGCCCACCGAGACCATCAAAGTCCAGGTCAACGAAGTCAATCTGATCTTCACCGTCACGGACAAGAAGGGTAAGTTCATCACCGGACTGAAGCGCGAGAACTTCGGCCTGCTCGACGACGGCCGTCCTCCTCTTGCCGTACTCCGCTTCACCCAGCAGACCAATCTTCCCCTGCGCGTCGGCATCATGCTCGACACATCGAGCTCCATTCGCCAGCGCTTCCAGTTTGAGCAGGACTCCGCCATCGAGTTTCTTCTCCAGATTCTTCACCGCGACGATCGCGCGTTTGTCGAAGGCTTCGATATCCAGACCGACGTAGCCCAGGGCTTCACCAACAACGTCGACCTCTTGAATCAAGGCATCCGCAGGCTCCGTCCGGGTGGGGGCACCGCACTCTTCGACGCCCTCTACAAGACCTGCAAAGACGAGATGCTTCCGCTGCAGGAGACCGGTGCCGTCCGCCGTGCCCTCATCCTCGTCTCCGACGGCGACGACAACTACAGCCGCGCCGAAGAGTCTGATGCCATCAAGATGTGCCAGCGTGCAGACACCATCGTCTACTCCATCAGCACCAACATCAGCCCCAGCAAAGACAAGGGCGATGACGTTCTCAAAGCTATCTCCGAGGCCACCGGCGGCCAGGCCTTCTATCCCATCAAGCTCGAAGATGTTGCGGTCGGCTTCCGCAACGTTGAAGAGGAGCTTCGCAGCCAGTACCACCTTGTCTACCGTCCGGCGGACCTGAAACAGGACGGCTCCTTCCGCACTATCTACCTTCAGGCCACCGATCCGCGCTACCACGTCCGTGCGCAAAAGGGCTACTTCGCCCCCCGACCGCCCCAGTAACCTGAAGCAGCCAGCTATACCGGGAACCTATCTTTCGCTATGAAACAGCGGAGGATAGGCTATCCACTTACGCGAACCGCTTTCTGCATCCCCCCGTTCAATACAGCCGCTGAACGCCCTTTTCTTTCCAGTCGCGCCAACTCTGGCTTAGAATCCGTGTCTAACAGGGAAGAGGCCAAGATGATCAACCGTCTTCGTATACTCCTGCTCCCCGCGCTCCTTACCGCCAGTCTCGTGGTCTTCGCCCAGCCGCCTGCGGGCACTCCGGGCGATCTGCAGAGTGCTCTGATGAATCTCGCGGATCAGCCCGCCAGCCACACCTCCTTCAGCTTTGATCGCTCCGAGCTTCAGGTCGCCCAAAATCTCCTTACCTCAGCAGGACTCGACGCCAACCACGCCGCGGCCGCTCTCACTGGCATCTCGGTCGACAACTTCCACTATCCTCGCCCCGCCTTCTACACGCCCGGGAACATGGCCTCGATCGTTGCCAACTTTCACGCCGCTGGCTGGAAGCATCTGGTCGATGCCAACCAGACTCCCGCCAACACCGCTCAGCCCCACTCCACGGTCACTGACCTGTGGCTTCGCTACGTCGGCCCCGACGTCACTGGCGTCACCGTCCTCACCCGCTCCTCTCGCGATATGAGCGTCGTCCAGATCACCTGCGAACTCCGTCCGCTCGATCTCCTTCATCTCAGCGGCCACTTCGGTATCCCCAGAATCGACCCCAACGCCGTCATGGTCCCTGCGCCTGACGGTAAATAATCCCTACCGCGACCCGAGCTGGTATAGCACGGGCCCGTGGCCCTCGAAGGTTGTGACTCTATACCTTTGTGAGAACTGCTCTAATACCGGGAGGCGTGTCTCGAATGTGGCGGAACGGGATGGGCGGTATTGTCGGTCCACGTCTGCGCAGCGCCCCATAGCCGGGTGGCGGTCAGGTCGATGCGGAACGGCCCGGCAGCGCGATCGGCTGGCAGAGCTTCTGCGAGACCGTCGCCTAATTGAGGGAGTGCTGTAGCGAGGGCATGCAGGCGCGTTGTGGATGCCATTCCGGCAAGATGCAGGGTGTAACCGGAGGTATCGAAGTGGCCATCGAGGGTTGCGGGATCTTTGCCACCGAGGACAAGGGAGATGGGGTCGAGTTGAAATCCGCTCGCGGCTGGAG
>JBDTEQ010000137.1:0-35946 GCA_039922475.1 Edaphobacter sp. | reverse complement strand
TCAGACTTCCTGGATGGTGTTGTGGTTTTTCGGGCAGAACGCCCACCTGCTGATGTGAGATAGGCGCGAGAAAACGTGCATCTGCTTCGCAGTTTTCATTTCTGCATTTTCACGCATGATAATGTCCCGTAAGTTGGAACCGTTATTGCGCTACAACCCTGCGAACGTGGAAATGGAGCCGATATGCTGCATGCTCTCTGGGAGTGTTTACAGCAGCATCACGGGACAGTCGGAATCTGGGGCGACAGACGGTTTGTCCCGAAAATCCGCATCTGAAACCTCTTCCTAAGCAGTATCGACATATGGGTCATAAGTTCTTGATTTCTAAAAGAAGTGTCATCCTGACCCTGAGCCAGTCGAACGGGCTCTCGCAGCTTTATCGCGAGAGGCGGAGTCGAAGGACCTGCGGTTTGCTGGCGGGCCACTCGTTTTGCCGCATTTGCGGCAACACCCGATCCTCCATATGTCGATACTTCCTAAGCCAGTAGTGAAACCATTATTTTTCTGTCGCCGCAAACTCCTTAACAACTTTTCCGGTGTCGTCCAAAAACTGGAACGTTGGTTTCCCGTAACGCTTTACAGCCAGGACGATGCGGACCTTTCCGTTGTAGTCTCGAAGTTCCAGCCCTACAGAACCATCCGCCGAGCGACCCATCACCAGCCTTTTGACATCGGCGCGATGAGTTGTGAAGAACTCATTCCAGGCTGCTGCTTGCTGATCCGCAGGCAGCTTCTCTATACGATCATTGGCTTTTCTTTTTTCCTCAATCGGGTAGTCTCCCTGATCGGCAATTGTAATTCGAGAGAACTTGTCCTTCCCTTCCTGGCCCGCGTCGATAGCGAAGATCTGATTTTCTTCATACTGATCGAGACTAAGGTGCCCGTGATTTTCAATAGTGCCATCTGGAAGCTGGCTAGCACCCCAGATAAGCCCACCCTGCTCCGTCCCTTCTTCGTTCATAAACAACATGCCAGCCGCTTCCGTTCGGTCGGGCCGGGGATATTCCTTTTTACGGTTCCAGGCTCCAGGGAAATCGGCGCGGTTCGAAATCGTCAGCCGAACCGTGCCATCGGGTTCGACAATATTGATCCGTCGAGCGGTAATGATGCCGAAAGTCGGATTCCTGACCATTACAGCTCCGCACAGGACCACCACAGCGAAGACTACGGTAAGGACACCGGAATAGATCACCAGAAATTTGGGATTAGAGAAGAATTTCAAGACGGGTTCTCCTTTGAAAGAGGGATCGGGGACGTATACGCGTTGCTGTAATCAGTTGTTCCCCAGAAGGTTCGCGCCGCACTCTTTTCACCCTCTCTTCACCCACGACAATGTCCTTGATCACGCGCGGTAGCAAAGCAATGAGGGCGTCAAGGGCGGTGGATTCAAACTGACCCACTACCATGTCCTTTCATAGCTGTAAGTTCGAACCGTATTGCGCTAGAATCCTGCGGACTGAGAAAGTAGCCGATATGCTCCAAACTCTATGGGAGTGTTTACAGCACCATCACAGGACAGTCGGGATTTGGGGTGACAGCCTCACTTTTCTCGGCGGCCTCTTGCTCTCCGCCGAAGCGCTCTTCAAAAAGAAGGACCGCCTCACCATCGCGTCCGTCGCAACCGTCGTAAAGCTCTTTCCCGGAGCGGAAGACGGCAAAGGAAACAAGCTCACGACCACAACTGAAGAGGACAAACAGCTTAAACGCTGGGAGAAAGTCGCAAAGTGGGGTGTAGGACTTCTTACTTTCGGCTTTCTGCTGCTGTTGCTCCTCCGAATCTCGGAATAGTGTAAAATCGGAATGTCGGAAATTCCGACAAAAGGTGCTTTATTTATATGACAGCCAAATCCGTCATGGCCGAACATACCGTCAGACTCGGCGACAAGGGACAGTTCACCATCCCGAAGAAGCTTCAACGCGCGCTCGCTCTCAAGAAGGGCGACATCTTCGGCATCGTCGTCCATACTCCCTCCGACATTCGCCTGGTCCCGTATACTCACGTGCGCAAAGACCTCATCACCCCGCAGGTCGAAAAGATCCTGCAGCAGCGCAGAAAAGAGATCGAGGACGGCGCAGAGTTGGTCTCGCTCGAAGAAGTCCTGAAGAAGGCAGCAGTGAAGAACAAAAAAGCCGCCGCCCGTCATCAGGAACTGGCCACCGCTTAGAGCTGTTTTTCCGATGAGGAAGCGCCGATGCCGGAAGAAGAGATTGCAGGAATCTATCTCGTCAAAAAAGCAGAAGACGCTTTCTACGCTCTTCCGCCGGACAAGCAGAAGCGTCTGGCCGACTTTCTCAACGAACAACGAAAGACCCTCAAGCCACCAAAAGAATCTCCCGGCACCTCTACCGATCAAGGGCGGGGCCACGCGCTGAAGGACTGCGCCCACGAGTGGGAGCACGGCTGCGTTGTCTACTGGGACGTGAACCTCAAGCCGAACGAGAAGAACCTGTCCGTGACGCGGATCAGCGCCTACCGGATCGTAGTCCTCGAGATCCGGACGAACGTGAAGACCCGCAGGGTCGTCTGAAAAATAAATCTCAAAAAGTTGGCGTGTTTTTCGACCACGAAAAAGTGGTTGCAAAACTCCACGAATTGGTACGCTTCCACCACACTTCCACCACGAATTCATCAGCGAAAAAGCACCATAAAATCGCAGAACCCCCTGTAAAAACCACGTTTCACCACGCAGAAAAAATATCTGCATGCAATTTCAAAAAATCCTCCGGTTAGACCCGGTTAGACTTGCACCATGCGGGTCCTCCTCTCCGTCCTTCTGCTCTCAACCATCGCCGCCACCGCGCAAACCCCATCCCCACAAGGCGATCAGAGCTACACCCTCAAAACCCAATCGAACATAGTCCTCGTCCCCACCACAGTGCAGACCAGACACGGCGACGTAATCTACACGTTGAAACAAGACCAGTTCGTCGTCGAAGACAACGGCGTTCCCCAGAAGGTCCATCTCGACGAAGACACTGATTCTCTTGGCCTTTCGCTCGTCGTCGTAGTCCAGTGCAGCCGCTCCGCCGGCTACGAATTCCCCAAACTGAACGGCCTCCCCACCATGATCGACGCCATCGCCGGAGGCGCTCCACGCGAGATCGCCATCGTCACCTACGGCTCCGCGCCTCTACTGTTAGGCCGCTTCTCCAGTAGCGTCGACGCCATGAATCGAGCACTCTCTCAACTCCAACCCTGCGACGATCCCGACGCATCCACCCTGGATGCAGTAGATTACGCCACCCGGCTACTGGACGCGCGTAAGAACCACTACCGCCACGCAATCCTGCTGATCAGCGAAACTCGCGATCACGGCAGCACCAAAAAGCCCGCACAGGTGATCGCCGCGCTTGGACGCACGAACACCGTTGTCGATTCCGTCGCGTTTGGCCCAGGAAAGACGGAGGTTTTGAACGATCTGAAGTACGGCGGCGGCAGTGGCCCGATCGGTCTGCTGGTGATGGCGGTCAATGCACTGAGGAAGAACGCAGCGCATGAACTGGCAGCGCTCTCAGGCGGCGAGTACATCAACTTCACCACACAGAAGGGCTTCGATACAGGCCTGCAGCGGCTCACCAACCACGTCCACAACTACTATCTGCTGAGCTTTCAACCACAAGCCGGACCCAATGGAGAGCCCTCGCCAGGCATGCACAGGATACGGGTCAAAGTGCCGGATTATCCCGATGCGCACGTTCTATTCCGCGAAAGCTACTTTGCCGGAGAGCTGGATTCGGCGAATACGAACTGAAAGCAAGGAACGCGATTCACTACAACTGCGGCCGACCCATTTCGCGTGGCTGAGGTCTTTCATGCGGAGCCGGTACTGATTGAGGTGCGGGCCTTGATTGAGGCTGAGGCACCGGCCTCGATTGAGGTGCGGGTCTGAATTGCTGTTGAGGTTGTGGCCGTGGTTGTTGTTGAGGTTCTGGTCTCGGCTGGGACTGAGGTGTAGGCCGCATCTGCTGAGGAACAGGTCGCTCCCGAGGCTGTGGACGAGACTGCGGCATCGGTCTTGATTGCGGCTGCTCGGGCCGGGGCTGTTCTGGCCGCACTTGAGGTTGAGCGGGTCTGTTATCAGGATGTACCGGTCTAGTCTCGGGTTGGCCAGGACGGACTGGTTGCACCTGAGGGCGGTTGTTCGGTTTGCCGGGGCGATTTCCCGGCTGAACGGGGCGGTTTGTTTCGCCGGGACGAACGCCTGGCTCCCCCGGACGATTGGGCCGGGCAATACCGGGCTGCGCAGCGATCGGCCGTGGAGCAGCAAGCATCGCGGGACGGCCCTTATTTACGTTGTAGAACTGTTGACGGTTCTGGGCGGCCTGGCGCTGGTTCTGTAGCTGTGTGGTCATAGGCGGAGTGCGTGGACCGCGGAAGGCCGCGATCTCGGCGGCTCGTGGGCGCACGTTGATGCCACCTCTACCGCCGTTGTAGGCAACGCGGCTGCGATTGTTTACAACTATGGTTCTGTTGTAAACGTGAGTGATATTGACTATGTTAACGCGGTTAACTGCGCGGTTGTAGTAGAAGTTGTTGCGGTTCCAGTATCCGCCGTAGTATCCGTAGCCGGTGTAGCCGAAACCATAGTTGATACCGCCATAGAAGCCGATATGCAAGCCCCAGTAGCCGCGATAGAAGCCCCAGCGGTTGTGGTACCAGCCCCAGTAGCCAGGCGTCCAGAGAGCGCCGTAGTAGGGTGGAGCACACCATGCACCGGGAATCCAATAGTAGCCGGCAGGCGCCCAGCCCCAGAACCCGGGAGTCCACAGGTAGTTAGGTGCGGGAGCCTCAGGTTGCTCGTATTCGGGTAGCGGAGGGGGCGGCTCGTCGGCGTATTCAACGGGTTGCGGTTGACCTTCTGCGTCCAGCTGGTCGTAAGCCTGGGCATCCTGAAGGGACTGATCCTGATCGGGTGGAGGGGCTGTTTGTTGCAGTACTTGTGATTCAGAGTATTGTTCGGCGCTTTGCTGCGGCTGCGCCTGAGAACGAATTCCCAGCACTGCTCCCTGACTGGCAGGTGCGGCAGCCGGTTGTGGCTGGCTATTATCTACGGGTGCCATGTTGGCGTCGGCAGGGTCCGGGCCCGAATTGTCTGCGGCGAGTCCGGCATCTGCGGCGTCGGCTGCACGATGACAGCCCGCAGCTCCGATAAGCGTTAAGAATCCGAGCGAAAAACTTAGGAATAATCTGGGTGCTAGCTTATGCATCTTGCCGATCTCCTCGTACGTACTGGGCGTTTTAACCCAAAGCCATGAGGTGAGATGCTGTTTTTCTCAGGAATTATTATGATTCCGGAGAAAAATATGTGCGTTTTTGAGCGAAATTTCAGACCCACAGATCGTATCTGGCCAGGGAGACTGAAGATAAGTTGCTTCGGAGGGGCTACTCGATGGAAGCGACCTTGGCGTGTCGCGGAGCGTCTCATCCATCAGATGATCGAACTT
This sequence comes from Edaphobacter sp., assembly GCA_039922475.1. Lineage (GTDB taxonomy): Bacteria > Acidobacteriota > Terriglobia > Terriglobales > Acidobacteriaceae > Edaphobacter. The sequence continues at coordinate 30,501 of JBDTEQ010000137.1, read as the reverse complement.
TACCGGAGGGCGGAGAATCGCAGTAAAATGATCTTGATGGCAGGCTGTCTTCCCAACACGAAGCGCTTTCGCCACGGTCGTCCTGACCGCGGGCGTTGCTAACACCATCACTCCATTGAGAATCTGTAGCCTTCTGCCATCGCTCCCTTTGGCTGCACGCCATGATTAGGCCCTTACCTCGCGCTCTTGAAAAGCGCGCCTCGGAGAAGAACACCATGCCCACTCAATCGCACCCTGATTCCTTCAAGAGCAAATCCACGCTTACCTCGGGTAATACCACGTATCAGTTGTTTCGTTTGAAGGCCTTGGAGAAGGCGGGCGTTAGCTTGACGCGACTTCCCTTTTCCCTTCGCATCCTGCTGGAGAACCTGCTGCGGCATGAAGATGGTCGCACTGTAACTTCGGACGATATTCAATTTCTGGCGAACTGGGACCCGAATGCGGAACCTTCGCGTGAGATTGCTTATATGCCGGCCCGGGTGTTGATGCAGGACTTTACTGGCGTGCCTGCGATCGTCGATCTGGCCGCGATGCGGGATGCGATGAAGATGCTGGGGGGCGACCCGGAGAAGATCAACCCGTTGCAGCCGGCAGAGCTGGTGATCGACCACTCGGTGCAGGTGGATGAGTTTGGCACGGTGCGAGCGTATGACCTGAATGCGGCGCTGGAGTTTCAGCGGAACCGTGAGCGATATGCATTTCTGAAGTGGGGACAGACTGCGTTCCACAATTTTTCTGCAGTGCCGCCGGGGATGGGGATCTGCCACCAGGTGAATCTCGAATATCTCGCACGAGTGGTGTTTACGACGGAGCCAGATGCTGACGGCAAGGGGTTTGCCTATCCTGACACGCTTGTTGGCACCGACTCGCATACGACGATGGTGAATGGGTTGGGTGTGCTGGGGTGGGGTGTGGGTGGAATTGAGGCGGAGGCTGCGATGTTGGGTCAGCCGGTGTCGATGCTTGTGCCGCAGGTAGTTGGGGTCAAGCTGATGGGCAAGTTGAAGGAAGGAACCACGGCTACAGATCTGGTTCTTACAGTGACCGAGATGCTGCGCAAACTTGGCGTTGTCGGCAAGTTTGTGGAGTTCTATGGGCCGGGAATCGCTGAGTTGCCGCTGGCTGACCGCGCGACAATCGCGAACATGGCCCCAGAGTATGGAGCGACGTGCGGGATATTTCCGGTGGATGCGGAGACGCTGCGGTATCTTCGGCTGACGGGTCGCAGCGAAGAGCACATTGCACTGGTGGAGACGTACTACCGAGAGCAAGGGTTGTTCCATACGGCGGATGCTGCAGAGGCCGTGTATTCGGCGACGATCTCGTTGGACCTTGCGACGGTGGAACCGAGTGTGGCTGGGCCGAAGCGTCCGCAGGACCGGGTGAAGCTGTCGCAGGCGGGCGCGAACTTCAAGGAGCAGTTGCCCGCGCTGCTGGGACCGAATGGGAATAAAAATAATGTGCGGCAGATGGCGCGGTGGGAGGGTGAGGGCGGGATGTCTTCTGCCTCGGGCGATCCAAGCAGCAGTGTAGGGGCGTCGGCACCCGTAGTGGAGCAGCCGACTGTGCCGGTGATTACGATTCAGGGTGATGCGGTACCCCATCTGGAGGCTCCACATGTGTCGGTACGGAGCCGGTTTGGAGTCGATCCCGACAAGTATCTCGACCATGGATCGATTGTGATTGCGGCGATTACATCATGCACGAATACTTCGAACCCTTACGTGATGATCGCGGCAGGGCTGCTTGCGAAAAAGGCAGTAGAGAAGGGCCTATGCACGCCGCCCTGGGTGAAGACTTCACTGGCGCCGGGGTCGCGTGTGGTGACGGACTACTACATCAAGTCCGGGCTGATGCCGTATCTGGACAAGCTGCGGTTTCAGGTAGTGGGGTATGGCTGTACGACCTGCATCGGAAACTCGGGGCCGCTGCCAACGGATGTTTCGAAGTCGATTGAAGACAACGGGCTGGTGGCGGTGTCGGTGCTGTCCGGGAACAGGAACTTTGAGGGACGTATCTCGCCGGAGGTTCGGGCGAACTACCTGATGAGCCCGCCGCTGGTCGTAGCGTATGCATTGGCGGGGCATATCGGTCACAACTTTGACACGGAGCCTCTGGGAAAGGGCAAGGATGGAAGCCCGGTGTACCTGCGTGATATCTGGCCGACGCAGGCAGAGGTTTCTGCCACAGTGAACTCGTCGATCAACTCGGAGATGTTCCGGCATCAGTACAGCACGATCTCCGATGGTGATAATAACTGGCAGAGCTTGAAGTTTCCCGATGGGGAGACGTATGGGTGGGAGCAGGATTCCACCTATATCCGTAAAGCGCCTTATTTCGACGGCATGACTGCGAAGCCTGCGCCGGTGGAGGATCTCCACGGAGCGCGTGTGCTGGCTTTGTTGGGTGACTCGGTGACGACTGACCATATTTCTCCGGCGGGCTCGATCAAGCTGAATGGGCCGGCGGGGAAATACCTGATCGAACACGGCGTGAAGGCATCGGAGTTCAACAGCTATGGATCGAGACGCGGCAACCATGAGGTGATGGTGCGCGGAACATTTGCAAACGTGCGGCTGCGAAACAAGCTGGCCCCGGGAACCGAGGGTGGGGTGACGCGGCTGCTGCCGGACGATAAGCCGATGTCGATCTACGATGCTTCGGTGGAGTACGGGAAGCGAGGCACACCGCTGGCAATCCTTGCAGGCAAGGAGTATGGGGCGGGTTCGTCGCGAGACTGGGCGGCGAAGGGGCCGCTGCTGCTTGGGATCAGGTTCGTGATCGCGGAGAGCTACGAACGGATTCACCGGTCGAACCTGGTTGGGATGGGGATTCTGCCGCTGCAGTTTTTGCCGGGACAGAACGTGGAGTCGCTGCATCTGTCGGGCGAAGAAGTTTTTGCTGTAGGTACACGTGGCGAACTGAAGGCGATGTTGGATGGCAAGTTTGCCGGCGGGAGGACGATTACAGTGTTTGCCGAATCGGACCAGGGTAAGACGACGGAGTTTTCTGCAACCGTGCGGATCGATACGCCGCAGGAGATTCTGTACTACCAGAACGGCGGCATCCTGCAGTATGTGCTGCGGCAACTGGCGGGGAAGAGTCCGGCTTCGGCTTAGATGGGACTTCACTTCGATTCTCCTTGTCTGGAGGAGGGGGTCCCCCTCCCCTGCATAAAAGTCCTAAAGTCTTCGAAGGAGAGGCTTTAGGGCTGGACTTCGGTATGATTCCACGCCCCAGGCCACGCTCACCTCGAACCCGTTTCGCCAACTCGCGCGTGATCGATTACTGATTTAAATGCAAAAGCCCCAGCTGATGCCGGGGCTTTTCTTGATCTCTATATCCAGTATAGCGGGTTGGGTGTAACTAAAATGCCAAGTCGATCTTGTTTGGTTTGTTCGGTTTAGGTGGTTTTGGGGCTTGACATGCGAATTTGCTGAGGAAAATGGTGAAAGAAAAAAAGGGTAATAGCAAAGGCAATGGATTCAGTCGCTTCGCCTTTCGGATTGCGCTCAGGCCTTAGGCATGGGTGTGTGCCATCCATGTGCTTTTGGGACAGTGATAGGGCAACGGCAAGCAACAGCAGATCCCTACGGGATGACAAACAAAAGGACAATCAAAGTCAACGACAAATTCAAAATGCGGGGATCTCTCCACTGCGCGACTCACTATGAGACTGTGAGTCGCTTCGGTCGAGATGAAGTTGTCCTTGATTTAGATGGTCAAGATGACGTTGACCTTGATTTAGTCGCTTGATCTAGATGGTCGAGATGACGTTGACCTTGATTTAGTACCTTGATTTAGATGGTGGAGATGAGGGGGGTCAACAGGGATTGTTGTCGCTGTCCCGGTACCTGTGAGGGCGTTGCTTTCACTCGTAAGTTGCATGGAGTGAATGCCACTCTCCACAAGGCACGAGTCCTTCCGAAGTCTGTCTCCGCCTGGTCACTTTAGTGGTAGATCATTCTGTCGATAATCCAGATAGAAAGTGAATGATGGCGCGGATCGCGAGGGCAGGGCAACGCCTGTTGTTCGCGAAAACTTCGCGTATGTGGAGGATTGAGAGGAAGCTGGATGGAAGCCTACTCCTGCAGAGTTTTATCGCTTAGGCTTGGGTCGCTCCTGCCGCTCGCATGCATGATTGCGGTGGCTGGCCCGATTCTGCGCGCTCAGTCTCCGGCGATGTTTTCCGATACGGGCCTATCTTCTTCAGCGGTCGCGTCTGCCGGGTTGCCTGGGGTGCCCGATCTTCACCCCGCTGCGGAGCCTCCTGTTGCAGGCGTGATAAGCGGGACTGTTCTCGATCCAAACGGAGCTGAGGTTCCAGGGGCTACGGTGACGCTGGAGGGCGTTGACAGTAAAGAGCACAGCGCGACAACGGGAGACGATGGATTCTTCAGGTTTAGTTCGGTCGGAGCCGGTTCGGCTAAGGTGACGGTGGTTGCGAAGGGGTTCTCGAACTGGTCGGCTGGGTTGACGCTGCAACCGAATGAGAACCGCGATCTGCCTCCGGTGCAACTTGAGATGGCGATGTCCACGACTGAAGTTTCGGTTGTGTTTACACGCAGCGAGCTTGCGGAGGAGGAGATACGCGCAGAAGAGAAGCAGCGAGTCTTCGGTGCGATCCCGAATTTTTATGTTTCATATAAGTGGGATGCGGAGCCTCTGAGCCGATCGCAGAAGTACAGACTGGCCTGGAAGACATCGATCGATCCGGTATCGATCGCGATCTCGGCAGGAGTGGCCGGGGTGCAACAGTCGGAGAACATGTTCAGCGGATATGGGCAGGGCGCGCAAGGCTATGCGAAACGTTTTGGCGCCTCCTATGCGGATGACCTGGTGGGGACGTTTCTTGCCAATGCGGTTCTTCCGTCGATTCTGCATCAGGATCCGCGCTACTTTTACAAAGGTACGGGAAGTATTCGTTCGAGGGCGCTGTATGCCATGGCGAGTGCTGTCATCTGTAAAGGTGATAACGGACGCTGGCAGCCGAACTACTCGAATGTGTTGGGAAACATGGCGGCAGCGGGGATCTCGAATGCGTACTATCCGGCGAGCAATCGGCATGGGGCGGAGCTGACGGTGGAGAATTCGCTGCTTGGTACGGCTGCGGGTGCGGTGGGCGCGGTGTTCCAGGAGTTTCTGATCAAAAGGATCTCGCGTGGGGTTCCCGAGTAGTTTGTTGCGAAGGGTGCTACGAATTGATCTGGCACCGCGGTGAATTGAGAGTGCGGTTTTAAGGTGACGGCCTATAATGGGCTATGGCACCCGCTCATCCGGCCTCTCCACAGGCTGGCCCGCAGCCAGAGTCGCACAAAAAGCCGAAGAGCCAACCGGAGATGGAAGTCGATGCAGGGATGGAGCTGGAAGCGGCTTCTCCTGTCGCGGCCTCGCCGGCGGTTCCGGATGCGATCTCTCGTGCGGTGCGAAAGAAACAGAGAGATTCTGAACCGGAGCCTGAGTCTGTGGTGGAGGAGTCTTCTGCCGCGCATCTTGCAGGCAGCTCCGCCAGAGATATTCGCTCGGTAGATGAGAAGTTCCAAAAACTCCTGGAGACGGTGCATGAGAACCGGCCAGCGGATGATCTGAACGTCATTCGCAAGGCGTGGGCGTTTTGTCTGCAGCAGCATGAAGGACAGAAAAGGGCCAGTGGTGAGCCGTACATTATCCATCCGCTGGAAGTGGGGCAGGTGCTGGCCGAGTTGAAGATGGACTCGACTGCAATTGCGGGGGGACTGCTGCATGACGCAGTGGAAGACACCGATGTTACGTCGGCGGAGATAGCTAAGCGGTTTGGGGACCAGGTGGCGCACATCGTTGAGGGTGTGACGAAGCTGGAGAAGATCAAGTTTGCCAATCGCGAGGACCACCAGGCAGAGAATATTCGCAAGATGCTGCTGGCGATGGTGACCGATGTTCGCGTCGTGATCATCAAGCTGGCGGACCGGCTGCATAATATGCGGACGCTGGAGCATTTGAAACCGGAGAAGCAGCAGAAGATTGCGCGGGAGACGCTGGATATCTATGCGCCGCTGGCTCATCGGCTGGGGATGGGTAAGCTGCGCGGTGAGCTGGAGGATCTGGCGTTTCGGTATACCGATCCTTATGCGTATGAGCAGGTGTCGAATGAGGTGGATGCGCTGCGCGGGGCGGGCGAGGAGTTTCTGCAGAAGATTGTGACGCAGCTTGAGACGAAGCTGAAGGAGTTCAAGATTCAGGGCAGAGTGGAGTCGCGGATCAAGCGGCTGTATTCGATTCAGCAGAAGCTGCAGGACCAGAAGATTCCGGTGGACCAGGTTTACGACCTGCTGGCGATTCGAGTGATTTGTAACTCGGTGCAGGATTGCTATGCGCTGCTTGGGCTGCTGCATTCGATCTGGCGTCCGGTGCCGGGGAGGATCAAGGATTTTATTGCGATGCCGCGACCGAACCTTTATCAGTCGCTGCATACGACGCTGATTGCAGAGGGTGGGCATCAGTTTGAGGTACAGATTCGAACGGAGGAGATGCATCGCGTTGCTGAGGAGGGGATTGCAGCGCACTGGAAGTACAAAGCCGACGACAATGTCAGCGCCAAGGATGAGCAGCGACTGGCGTGGGTGCGGCAGTTGATGGAATGGCAGCGGGAGATGACCGATCCCAATGAGTTCATGTCGACGCTGAAGATCGATCTGTATCCGGAGGAGGTTTATACCTTCACTCCGAAGGGCAAGGTTGTGGTTTTGCCGAAGGACGCGAGCCCGATCGACTTTGCTTATACGATTCATACCGAGGTGGGGAATACGACGGTTGGGGCGAAGGTGAATGGGCGAATCGTTCCGCTGCGGACGAGGCTTCGGAATGGCGATATTGTTGAGATTTCTACACAGACGGGTCATGCTCCGAGCCGCGACTGGTTGAGTTTTACGAAGAGCTCGCGGGCGCGAAACAAGATCAAGCACTGGCTGAATGAACACCAGCGGGAGCGTGCGATCGAGATTGGCAGGAAGCTGCTGGATCGCGAGGCGAGGAAGTACAAGCTTTCGCTTAGCAAGTTTGTTGAGGCGGACTACGACAGAGTTGCCGGGGATTATGGGCTGACGACACAGGCTGAGCTGCTGGCCGGGGTTGGGTTTGGAAAGTTTTCGGCGCGGCAGGTGCTGAATAAGCTGGAACCGGGTTCGACGATGACTGCGGAGCCGGCGCTGCCGGAGGGTGGGGTCGGCAATACGGTGGGGCAGATGTCGGATGCGGTGAAGCGAGTCTTCTTTGGGAGGGGCTCGGAGTCGCTGCAGGTGGAGGGGCAGGACGATCTGCTGGTATATCGGGCACGCTGTTGCAACCCGATTCGCGGTGAGGAGATTGTGGGGTATGTGACGCGAGGCAAGGGAGTGGCGGTTCATGCGCGGAGCTGTCCGAATGTGCAGAATTTGTTGTATGAGTCGGACCGGCGGATCCAGGTGGAGTGGTCGCCTTCGCCGACGGAGCCAGGCAGCACGAAGCCGCAGACTTATCCAGTGAAGCTGACCGTGATTTGCGACGACAGGGCTGGATTGTTGAAGGAGTTTACGGCGATTATCTCCGACGATGGCACGAATATTCGCAGCGTGGATACGAAGCCGACGCCCGAGGGAACGGTGGTGGTGGACTTTGTGGTGGAGACGGTGGACGTGAGGCACCTGAACAAGCTGGTGCAGAACCTGCGAAAGGTTCCGGGGGTGCGCGATGTGCAGAGGGTGCAAAAGATCTGACGGCGGCCTCCCGGCTGTAAGCAGCAACAGTTATTTGCAGTGACTGACTTGAATGTTTCGCCGAAGTGGGAGATCAATTTTGGCGTAGGGGTTGGGCGACGGCAGGGACCGACCACCTGATTGTGAAGGGGATACCTGGCAGGCACTTCAGTTGGGGGAAGCAGCCACCAGTGGACCAGGGCGGTTTTGGGCTTGCGGGCGCGGAAGGTTGCAGATGCGCCGGACTGCATGTATTGTTGAAAGCAAGATGATTTTGACCTCCAGCCGAATTACCAGCTTTATTTACCGCTACTGGCGCAACGTAGCGGCATCGGCGGAGTAGGTTAATCTGAGAGCTAGCTGAAGATCAGAGATCGACATCCACACGAGCCGCGACCCCAAAGGTTGCGGCATTTCTTTTGTGTCATGCGGGAGAAAAATGATGATTGCAACGACGAGTGCGGCGACGGGAGTGGCGGGGCGGTTTGGCGCGTATGGGGGACGGTATGTTCCGGAGACGTTGATGGCTGCGCTGGAGGAGCTGGAGCATGCGTATGCAGCGGCGAAAGAAGATCCTGCGTTTCAGGCTGAGTTGAGCGATCTGCTGCACAACTATTGCGGGCGACCGACGCCGTTGTACTTTGCGAAACGGCTGACGGAGCAGTGCGGTGGGGCGAAGATTTATCTGAAACGCGAAGACCTGCTGCATACCGGGGCGCACAAGATCAATAACGCGCTTGGGCAGGGGATGCTGGCGCGGCGGATGGGGAAGAAGAGAATTATTGCCGAGACCGGTGCGGGGCAGCATGGGGTAGCTACGGCTACGGTGTGCGCACTGTTCGGGTTGGAGTGCGTGATTTATATGGGCGAGGAAGACATGCGGCGGCAGGAGCTGAATGTCTATCGCATGCGACTGCTTGGGGCGGAAGTTCGCGGGGTTTCGGGCGGGTCGGCGACGCTGAAGGACGCGATCAATGAGGCGATGCGGGATTGGGTTACGAATGTTCGAACGACGTATTACATTCTGGGTTCGGCGCTAGGAGCACATCCTTATCCGACGATGGTGCGGGATTTCCATCGAGTGATCGGGCGCGAAGCCAAGGTGCAGATGCTGGAACAGGAGGGCCGGTTGCCGACGGCGATTATTGCCTGTGTTGGTGGCGGCTCGAATGCGATTGGGGCATTCTACGAATTTTTGCAGGATGAGAATGTCGATTTGATTGGCGTGGAGGCGGGTGGGCGCGGGACTGCATTGGGCGAACATGCTGCGCGGTTTCAAAAGGCAGGCGGCGGTGTACCGGGAGTGTTGCAGGGTACGTATTCCTATGTTTTGCAGGACGAGAATGGGCAGGTGAGTACAACGCACTCTGTTTCTGCGGGGCTGGACTATGCGAGCGTGGGGCCTGAGCATGCGATGCTGCATGATTCCGGGCGGGCGACGTATGTTTCGTGTTCGGATGATGCGGCGTTGAAGGCGACGGTGACGTTGTCGCGGACAGAAGGGATTGTGCCGGCGTTGGAGAGCGCTCACGCGGTTGCGGAGGCGGTGCGGCTGGCTCCGACGATGGCGAAGACGGCGGTGTTGATGGTGAATCTTTCGGGGCGGGGCGATAAGGATATGGGGATCCTGGCTCGGGAGCTGAATTTGAAGGGTGCTTGACGGCGCGACCGCGGATCTTCGCGGATAAGCACGGATAAAGGCAACGCGATTGATTTGATCTGGAGGATTTGTGGCGATTGAGTTCAGAAAGAAGCCGGGAATTGTTGCTTATTTGACGGCGGGCGATCCGGATCTGGCGACGACACGGGATATTGCGCTGGCTGCGATTGATAACGGCGCGGATGTGATTGAACTGGGAGTGCCGTTCAGCGATCCGCTGGCGGATGGGCCTGTGATTCAACGAGCCAGCGAACGTGCGGTGGCGCGGGGGGCTCGGTTGGTCGATGTACTGGCGCTGGCGAAGGAGTTGCGTGCGGCAAGACCTGCGGCGGGGCTGGTGTTGTTTTCTTATCTGAACCCCGTGGTGCGAATGGGGATGGAGACGTTTTGCTCGCGGGCTGCAGAGGCTGGCGCGGATGGCGTGTTGCTGACGGACATGATTGTTGAAGAGGCGGGGGAGTATCTGGAGGCGATGCGGGCGAATCGGCTTGCGCCTGTTTTTCTGGCTGCGCCGACGAGTCCGGATGCGCGGTTGAAGGCGATTGCAGGAGTTTCGCAAGGGTTTGTGTATGCGATCTCGCGGGTGGGGATAACGGGAACTCAGCAGAAGGTTGCGGGAGATGCTTCGGAGTTGGTAGCGCGGTTGCGGAAGTTTACTACGCTGCCGATTGCGGTGGGATTTGGGATTTCGAATGCGGAGCATGTGAAGGCTGTTGGCGAGTTTGCGGATGCGGCGATCATTGGCAGTGCGCTGGTATCGCTGATTGAGAAGACGCCGCCGAAGGAAGCTGCGAGTGCGGTTGGACGGTTTATTGCGGGGTTGCAGGCATGAGATTTAACCGCAGCGTGGCCTGTCATTCTTATGTGAGACAACGTTTATCATTGAAGGACAAACCACTTCGCAGCGAGCTGAGATCAGGGATTTTGCTGCATCGAAAGGCGACTGGATGGACATCTCCGACTGGAGAAAAAAGATCGACGAGCTGGATGTTGAAATTGTTCGTCTCATCAGCCAACGCGCAGCCGCCGCACGTGCGATTGGAGAGCTCAAACGTACAGCAGACCTTCCAGTGTATGAACCGCGACGAGAGCAGGATGTCTTTGACCGCGTGCGAGGGGCGAATCCGGGGCCGCTGGGCGATGCGGAGTTGCTACATGTATATGAGCGGATTATCGACGTGATGCGGACGCTGCAGCGGCGAGATCTGAAGTAATGGAGCTTTGTGACGATTTCGGTTACGTACCAGGAAAGTGGAACAAAGACGATGATAGTTGCGATGCATGGCCACGCTACAGAAGAGAACGTTCAACATGTGATCGAGCGGATGGTGGAGCTCGGGTTCAATGTTCACCGCACGACGGGCACGGCACAGACCATTCTGGCGGGTGTGGGAACGCCTGAACACTTTGAGGTTGCTGAGTTCAAGGTGCTGCCGGGAGTCTATGACGCGTACCGCATCTCGTCGCCGTATAAGCTGGCTGGGCGGAACTTCCGGCCCGAGGGAACGACGGTCAAGTTTCCAAACGGCGTGGTGGTTGGAGGGCAACAGGTCGTGGTGATGGCGGGACCTTGCTCGGTGGAGTCGCGAGAGCAGATCTTGACCAGCGCGAAACAGGTTGCGGCGGCGGGCGGGCAGTTTCTTCGGGGCGGGGCGTTCAAGCCGCGGAGTTCGCCGTACAGCTTTCAGGGTATGGGGCTGGATGGATTGAAGCTGCTGCGCGAGGTAGCGGACGAGACGGGGCTGCTGGTCATTACAGAGGTGATGGAGATCTCGCAGATCGAGTTGATGCTGCCCTATATCGACTGCTTCCAGGTGGGGGCGCGGAATATGCAGAACTTCAACCTGCTGCGCGAACTGGGGCATGTGCGGAAGCCAGTGTTGATGAAACGTGGAATTGCAGCAACGATCGAAGAGGTGCTGTTGAGTGCGGAGTACATTCTGTCGGGTGGCAACTACAACCTGATGCTGTGCGAGCGCGGCGTGCGGACCTTTGAGACCTATACGCGGAACACGATGGATATCTCGGCGATCCCCGTGCTGAAGAAACTGACTCATCTTCCTGTGCTGGGCGATCCGTCGCATGGCGTCGGGATTCGCGATCTGGTGCCGCCGATGGCGCTGGCCAGCGTGGCTGCGGGAGCGGACGGGCTGTTGATGGAGATGCATCCGAATCCGGACAAGGCGATGAGCGATGGAGCGCAGAGTTTGTATCCAGAACAGTTACAGAAGCTGATGGCGCAGTTGCGGCTGCTGGCTCCGGTAGTGGGCCGGACGATTGCATAAGGGAGCCAGGGCATAAATGGAGCGCGTTTTCATCATCGGGACTGGACTGATCGGAGCTTCGACCGGTCTCGCGTTGCGCGCGGCGGGGTTTGCGGGTCGCATCGACGGGTGGGATACGAGCCAGTTGGAGATGGCGGCGGCAGTGCAGATGGGGGCAATTGATGGCAGAGCAGCCAGCCGTGAAGATGCTTTGGAGCTGGCTCGACTGGCGAATGTGGTTGTGCTGGCGGTGCCTGTGCTCGCAATCAAAGACTGGATGCAGCAGCTGGCGCCGGTGCTCCGCGAAGGACAGTTGGTGACCGATGTAGGGAGTACGAAGCTGGAGATCGTCGAACTCGCACAGCAACTGTTCGCTGATGAGGGAGCTGCTGATTTTTTACCAGGACATCCGATGGCAGGCAAAGAGTCCGGGGGAGCCTTGCTGGCGGAGGCTGGGTTGTTTGACGGGGCGATGTGGCTTTTTACGCCTACGAAACCTGAGATGACGGCGATAGAGAAAGAGTGGAGAGGGTGGGTTGGGTGTTTCGGATCGCGAACACTGGATATGGACGCGTCACGCCATGATGAGCTTTGCGCGTGGGTGAGTCATTTGCCGCAGATGTTGTCGACAGCACTGTCTGCGCTGCTGGAAGAGAAGTTTGGGGATGCACCGGAGATTGCAGCGATTGGAGGGCGTGCGTTGAAGGAGACGACGCGGCTGGGAGCGAGTCCGTACAGCATGTGGCGAGACGTGGCGATGACCAATACTGTTCCGGTTGGGAATACGTTGCTGGCACTGGAGCAGCGGTTGCAGCATGTGCGGGAGAATCTGCGGAATCCCGAATTGCGGGATGAGTTTGTGCTGGCTAACCGGTTTCGTCAACGGCGGTGAAAGGCTGGCGGATCCAAGCTGAGATGGCGCGCTGCAAATCTACAGAAAGAGCAACTGACCTGTGAATGATCTGACGAATCGTCTGAGTATCAGTCTTGCCGATGTGATTGCTGCGCGAGAGCGGGTACGTGGAGCGATCTACTATTCGCCATGCCCCCACTCGCAGATGTTGTCGGCGCTGACGGGGCAACAGGTTTATTTGAAGCTTGAGAACCTGCAGATGACGGGCTCCTTCAAGGAGCGGGGAGCGCTGAACCGGATTGCGATGCTGACGACGGAACAGGCGGCTCGCGGCGTGGTGGCGGCGAGCGCAGGCAATCATGCGCAGGGAGTTGCTTATCATGCGACCAAGCGAGGAATTCGATCGCTGATTGTGATGCCGCTGGCGACGCCGCTGGTGAAGGTGACTGCGACGCGCGGCTTTGGTGCTGAGGTGGTGCTGTATGGTGCGAACTACGATGAGGCATGCGATGAGGCGTTGAAGCTTTGCAACGCGGAGGGAATGACATTCATTCATCCGTTTGACGATGCCATGGTGATGGCTGGACAGGGCACGATCGGACTGGAGCTGCTGGAGCAGGTGCCGCAACTGGAGGCTGTTGTTGTACCGATTGGCGGCGGCGGTCTGATTGGTGGGATTGCGTGCGCAATCAAGGAGTCGCGACCCGAGGTGCGGGTGATTGGGGTGCAGACTTCGCGGCTGCCGTCGATGATGGCGGCTGTGCGGTTGCATCGACCGGTAACGGTGGAGCCTGCGACGACGATTGCCGATGGTATCGCGGTGCGGCGTGCCGGAGATGTAACGTTGCCGGTTGTTGAACGATATGTCGATGAGATTGTGACTGTCGAAGAGGACGAGATTGCTTCGGCGATCCTCGTGTTGCTGGAACGCGAGAAGACGCTGGCTGAGGGAGCGGGAGCAGCGGCGCTGGCAGCATTGTTGCAGAAGAAGACTTCATTGAGTGGTGCGCATACTGCGGTGATGGTGTGCGGAGGAAATATAGATGTGACGCTGCTGAGCCGGATTATCGAGCGCGGATTGGTACAGGATGGGCGCTTGATCCGGCTGAGAATTCATCTGTTGGATAAGCCTGGAGCACTGGCCGAGTTGACGCGACTGATTGCGAACTACCGGGCGAATATTGTGGATACGCTGCATAATCGCGCTTACTACGGTGTGAATCTGGGCGATACGGTGATCGACATCACGATGGAGACGCGAGGAAGAGAACAGGTGGAGGAGTTGCTGGCTGCGCTGACGGCTGAAGGATACAAGCATAGCCGGGTGTTATAGCGATTCCTGCGGGGTCAACCTTTTTCGTAGTGGAAGTGGAGTTCCTGTTCGCTGGCTACGGGTTGACCGTCCCGGGTTGCGGGCTGGAAGGTCCATTGCTGGACTGTCGCGATGACGGTTTCGTCGATGCCGTGGCCTAGACCGCTGGCCATTTTGATATCGGCGATTTTTCCTGTTGTGTCGATGACGATGTCGAGGATGACGTCGCCTTTGGTGCCGCGGGGGAGGACGGAGAGATCGGGCTTTGGCGAAGGAAAGTAGCTGGCTAGCGCGATGTTGATGTCACCTTCACCGAGAGAATCGGCGCCAGTGGTCGAGTCGGGATTCGGAGAGGCTGGGGAGTTGGTGTTGGGAGAGACTGTTGTGGTCTTCGGCTTCGGTGTGGGTGGGGCCGGAAGTGCGGTGGTGGCAGCCACTTGCGGTATCGCTCTTGGATTGGGTGTTGTGGCCTGGATGGGAGCGCGACCAGGAAGGTAGGTGACCATGAGGTTGGTGCCGTGCTCGTTGCCGGGGAGGCGGATGGGTGCGATGAAAGAGGCGCGTTGATGGATAAGTACTGCCAGTAGAAGCAGGTGCAGGAGGATGGACGCGGTAGCGTAGCGAGGGCTGCGCGAGGCGGCTGCTATTGGTTTGCCGATGGTGTCGATACAAGATCCTCCTTCACGCTGGTTTAGTGCTCTATTTGGAGCAGTCTAGCATTTGGCCTTGTTGTTACTGCCGATTTGCGATGTTACTTAGACGAGGGTGAAGGTCGTCTGTTGTTTTTCGGCGTGGCGTTCGGCGGCGAGTGTGATGAGGCGGTCGATGAGTTGTTTGTAAGGGATGCCGGTGGCCTGCCAGAGCTTGGGATACATGCTGATGCTGGTGAAGCCCGGCATGGTATTGATTTCGTTGAGATAGATGCGGGCTGGCCTGGCCTTGCTGCCTTTCTTTGTTTTGATGGCGGGTTCCATGAGGAAGTCGACGCGGGCGAGGCCGGCGCAGTCACAGGCTCGGAAGGCGGCGATGGCCATCTCGCGAATCTGCTTCGACTCTGATTTTGAAAGGTTTGCGGGGATGATGGGGACGCTGGCGGCGGAGTGGTACTTGGCGTTGTAGTCGTAGAATTCTGCGCCGGGAACGATTTCGCCGACGGTGGAGGCTTCGGGGGAGTCGTTGCCGAGGACGGCTACTTCGAGTTCGCGGGGCTTGACGCCGGGGCCGCCTACGCCTTGCTCGATGATGAGCTTGCGGTCGAAGCTGGCGGCGAGGTCCATGGCTGGGGCGAGCTCGCTGGGGTTGTGGACTTTGCTGATGCCTACGGAAGAGCCTAGATTCGCGGGTTTTACGAAGATTGGGTAGGTGAGATTTTTTTCTATGAGCCTGGTGCAGCGCTTGGGATTGGAGCGCCATTCGCTGCGGAGGAGGTTGACGTGCGGGGTCTGGGGGAGACCGGCGGCGGCGAAGAGCTGCTTCATGACGGACTTGTCCATGCCGGTGGCAGAGCCGAGTACGCCGGAGCCAACATACGCTATATCAGCTAGTTCGAGGAGGCCCTGGATGGTGCCGTCTTCGCCGAAGGTGCCGTGGAGGACGGGGAAGATGACGTCTAACGATTGGGTGAGGGCGTCGCTCTGCTGGGCTACGGCGGCGTTGGCGCTCAACTGAAGGGATTTGGTTTTGGGCAGGACTGGCGCGGGTTTTGTGTCGCCGGCGAGGAGGCGCTCGGCTTCTGTGGAGGCGATCCATTGGCCTTGTTTGGTGATGGCGATGGGGACTACGTCGTATCTGGTGCGGTCGATGGCGTTGAGGATGGAGCTGGCGGAGAGGAGGGAGACCTCGTGCTCGCCGGAGCGTCCGCCGAAGAGGATGCCAACGCGTAACTTCTTCTTTGTCTGTTTCTTCGTCTTCTTCGTCATGGGCAGGTACAAGTTTCTCCTAGTTTTTCAATGCGGAGGGAAGAAAAAATTCTGGAGAGGCAAAAGGGTAATTTTTCAGGGGGTTTTGGCGATTCCGGTGTGTTTTTGGATGGTAAATCGTGGTGAGAAGTGTGGTGGACGCGTGGTGAATCGTGGTGCTTAGCAGGCACTATTTCGCTGCCTAAAAATACGCCACCTTTTTCAAGTTTTTTTTGGTCTTGAGATCACTATACGGAGAGCGTAAATCGAAAGTGCTGAGAGTTTGGTTTTTAAGCTGTCCATTTGATCCAGAATGCCTTAAGGTTTGATAGCTTTCATCTTCTGAGATCCAGACGGTACCCCTTTTATGAATCCGGCCCTGCGCTGTTTTTTTGTTCTTCTTTGCCTTGTTTCTTCCTCTGCCTTTGCATCGACACAAGCTGTTTCGACGGTGCAAGCCGATCGTGTGATCGCGTCTCCCGATTCTCGTGTCACGACGAGACTTGCGGGCCATGTTCCCGGGTGGGCAGTGAGCGCGAATGACCGAGGGGCGGTCGCATCCGGGACGACGCTGCAACTGACGTTTGTGCTGTCGCGCTCGTCGGAGTTGCAGGCGGGTTTTACGCAGCTTCTGGCCGACCAGCAGAATCCGAATTCGTCCAGCTACCATCAGTGGCTGACTCCGCAGCAGGTTGGGGAGCGGTTTGGGCCGACGCAGCATGATGTGGATGCACTGACCGGCTGGCTTCGGTCACAGGGACTTCAGGTGATGGAGACGGCTCCGAGCCGCGTCTTCGTGAAAGCGACTGGAACTGCCTCCGCGGCTGCGAATGCGCTGGCGACGAGTTTTCACACCTTCAGTGTGAACGGGCAGTCGCGGATGTCTACCACCGTCGATCCGTCGATTCCTGCGGCGTTCGCTTCTGTCGTTCGCTCGATCTCCGGTTTGTCCGACCCGGATCTTCGTCCGATGATTCATGGGCAGGCGATGGCGAAGCCGGCTTCCATTGGAACGGGCGATCGGCCACAGTACACCAGCAACAGCATAAACGGGCAGCACTACATCACCCCCGGCGACTTTGCTGTGATCTTCGATGTGAATTCCGTTTATAACTCCGGGAGTACAGGCACAGGACAGAAGGTGGCGATCATTGGACGGTCGCAGGTTGCTTCGACTGACATCTCCGAATATGAGAGCGCGATGGCGCTGCCGAACAACCTGCCGAACACGATCATTCCTGCGACCGGGGCCGATCCGGGGACGACGAATGACGGCGACCAGGGCGAGGCGACGCTGGATGTGGAGCGCCTGATTGGAACTGCGCCGGGGGTTCAGGCGGATCTGGTGGTGAGCAGTTCGGCGAGCGGAGGCATCTTTACGGCGGCGCAGTACGAGGTGCAGACGGTGCTCGACCCGGTGATGACGATCAGTTTCGGCTCGTGCGAGTTTTATGCCGGTGCGGCGAACGTGAGCTTGTGGGACACGCTGTTTTCGCAGGCGGCGAGCGAGGGTATCTCGGTGTTTGTCTCTTCGGGGGATGCCGGGGCTGCAGGATGCGATACGCAGTTTGCGGTTCCGCCGGTGTATCAGATCCTCAGCATCAATTACATCTGCGCGAGCTCTTACGCTACGTGCGTCGGCGGGACGGAGCTATCCGAGGGCGCGAATGTGGCGCAATACTGGTCTGCGACGAACGGTACGGGACTGGTGTCGGCGCTGAAGTATATCCCTGAGGGCGCGTGGAACGAGCCTCTGCTCGGCGAGGGCATCGGCAATGTTGCTGCGTCGGGGGGTGGGGGAGCCAGTATCTATATTCCAAAGCCGACGTGGCAGACCGGGACCGGGGTGCCTTCGGATAGTGCGAGAGATGTTCCCGATGTGAGTTTTCCTGCGGCTTTCCATGATGCATACTACGGATGTTTCGCGGCGGCCGGGGGCGACTGCGCGGCGAACCATTTTTATTTTTACTATGGGACCTCCGCGGGGACGCCCAGCATGGCTGGCGTGACTGCGCTTTTGAACCAGAAGACGGGCGGGTCGCAGGGAAATCTGAATCCTCTGCTGTATCGGCTTGCGGCGACCAACGCAAATGCGTTTCATGATGCGACGCCTGGCACGATCGACAGCACATTGTGCGCGATCAACACGCCCAGCATATGCAATAACAGCACGCCCGGCTCCAACACGGCTACGTCAGGGCTGGCCGGCTACGCGCTGACTGCCGGATACGATCAGGCTACGGGGCTGGGTTCTCTGGATGTGGCGAATTTTCTTGCGGCGGCGGTCGCGGTTCCGAAGTCGACTCTGGCTCCGGCGACGCTGAGCGTTCAGGAGAGTGCATCGACGATATCGAATACGCAGACGGTGGTTTTGACCGCTACGCTGACCTCGAAGACTGCCGGCGCACCTACGGGGACGGTGCAGTTTTATGCGGATGGGAAGGCGATTGGGTCTCCGGTGGCGGTGGCTTCGGGCACTGCGGTGAGTGCGGCGTTGGCTTTGACGGCGGCAGGGACGTACTCGATCTCGGCGAGCTACTCGGGCGACGGGACGTATGCGGCTACGGTTTCGCCGGGGATTCCGCTGACGGTGACTGGCTTGACGTCTGTGACCGCGGTGACGGTTTCCAACGCATCGATTCCGGTTGGGACGGCGGAGAGCTTAAGTATCGCGGTCTCTGCCGGTTCGGGGACGGCAATACCGACCGGGATTGTGCGGGTGAGGATAGTCGGACCGAATGTCGCCATTCAGTTCAGCGTTCCGCTGCTGAATGGAGTTGCTACGACACCGTCGCTCACGTTTCCCGTAGTGGGGAATTATGCGGTTACTGCCAGCTATTTTGGTGACCCGGTTTTCTCTCCTTCGATTGGAACGGGGCCGGCCATCGTGGTGCAGAGACTTGTGCCGAGCTTTCAGCTTTCGGTTTCATCGGGAACTATTGGGATTGGAGGAGGCGTCAGTTCGGGAATCTTCATCGGCTATGGTCAGGGTACGGCGGCTCCAGGGCCCACTGGCACGATCCAGCTTTATTCGAATGGGGTTGCGCTGGGGTCTCCGTTTGCGCTGCCGACGGCCCTGGGGCAGACCGCTCAGGGCTCGTCGCCTGTGAGCATCTTCTCGACTGCGGGGATGTATACGATTACGGCGACTTACTCGGGCGATGCTAACTGGCAACCGGCTACGTCGCAGGGATCGAGCCTGACGGTGGAGTCTACGCCGGCGTTCTACCAGCTCTCTGTGAGCCCTACGACAAGGACGCTGCGCGCAGGGGACGTGGAAAATAATGAAGAGTTTGTCGATGTAGCGTCGGAGTTGGGCTTCGTTGGTACGGTGAACGTGAGCTGTTCGATTACCTACAATGGCCCGGGTACGGTAACGGGGATGCCTACGTGTAGTCTTTCGCCTGGCAGCGTAACGTTTCCCCTGGTTTTCCCCCCCGGAGAACCTACGCTTACGATTAATACGACGGCACGGCCCAGCAGTGGACTTCTGGCTGACAGTCGTTTGCAGCACAGGGGCTGGCGCGGCTCTGGAGCAGTTATGTTCTGCGCTCTGTTGCTCTGGCTTGGGCCGGTTCGACGCAGGTCGTGGCGAGCGTTGGGGATACTGATGGTCTTTGCGGCGGGATTTACGGCGCTTTCCGGGTGTGGCGGGAGATATAACGCCTCTTCGACTCCCGCTGGAACGAGTGCGGGTAGCTATACGATAACGATTACTCCTTCAAGCACGGCGGTCGGGGTTTCGGTGGCTCCGGTGACGGTTGCGTTGACGATTACTTAGGCAGTATCGACAGAGGATTGGGTGTTGCCGCGAATGGGACGAAACGAGAGTAGCGCCAGGAGCAGAACCGCAGGTCCTTCGACTCCGCCTCTCGCGATAATGCTGCGAGAGCCGGTTCGACTGGCTCAGGGTCAGAGATGACAGTCCTTATTAAATCGAGGATTTAAGACCCAGCTCTATGTCGATACTGGGTAGTTGAGGGATGTCTGGGATTTGGATTCTGGATGACTTGATGTGCTTTGGATGTCGAAGCGGGATGGTTTCGGGGGAAATGCGCTGGCTGGCGTATTCACGGAGTTGTGCAGGGCGTATACTTTGCGGTCTGAGCGGGTTTTCGGTCAGGTGTACGGAGATCAGGAGGCAAGCGATGAGGACGACTTCTGGAACGACTTTAATGGCTTTGGCGTTGGGAGTTTTTTGCGGCTCCGGCTGGGTGGCGGCGCAGGAGACGGGTGTGGTTGGCGCAGGGCAGGGTGCTCCGACTGGGGTGCAGAGTGCGGCGGTAGATAACGGGGCGATGCCGGGGGACTCGCATGTGCGGATTGTGCGGCTGAGCGATGTGAAGGGGATGCTGGCGCTCGATCGCCAGACAGGGCATGGGTTTGAACAGACGATGCAGAATATGCCGATCGTCGAAGGGGAGAGGCTGCAGACGGCGGATGGGTACGCCGAGGTGGAGTTTGAAGATAACAGCACGCTGCGGCTGGCTCCGGAGTCGCGTGTGGACTTTCCGCTGCTGGCGCTGAGGAGTTCGGGAGCGAAGGCTTCGACGATGAGCGTGGTGCGCGGGACCGTGTATGTGAATACGGAGAGCACGAAGGGGAACGAGTTTGTCCTGGAGGCGGGGAAGACGAAGATGACGGTGGCTCCGTCGACGCGGGCGCGGGTGGAGGTGAATGAGACGCGGACGGTGGTGTCGGTCTTCAACGGTAGTGTGGAGGTGGAGCACGGCGGCGAGGCTACGGTGGTGGGGAAGAAGGATTCGCTGACGCTGGAGGGTGGACAGACGAGTGTCGTGAAGAAGGTTGCAGAGGCTCCGTATGACGCCTGGGACAAGGAGTCGATTGAGTATCACAACCGATATTCGAAGGCGAATTCGTTTGCGGGTTCGGGGAATTCGTTTGGGCTGAGCGATTTGAATTACTACGGGAGCTTTATCGATGCGGGTGGATGCGGGCAGATGTGGCAGCCGTATATGGTGAGCGCGGCGTGGAGCCCTTATGCGAATGGAGTTTGGGCGCTGTATCCGGGGGCGGGGTACTCGTGGGTGTCGCCGTATCCGTGGGGATGGCTGCCGTATCACTCGGGGTCGTGGGGGTTCTGCCAGGGCGTGGGATGGGGATGGCAACCGGGCGGGATGTGGAACGGGTTGAATAATATTGCCGGCGTAGGCGGGATGCCGGTTGGACCGGTGACGGGAAGGCCGGTTCATTCGCCGCTGCGGCCGGGGTTCCCACATCCTCCTGCGGCGGGGACGGCGAGGCCTTCGCTGGTGCTTTCGAACCAGAGACCGATTGTGTATTCGAAGGAAGACAGGCCGGGGAACTTTGTGTTTCAGAGAGACTCGGCTGGGCTTGGGGTTCCACGGGGATCGCTGGGCAACCTGCATGGGATTTCAAACCATGTGGAGCGGCATGGGTCGGCGAATATGGAGGTTTATGTGGACGCGCCGATGATGCGTGGGGGGCGAGGACAGATGAATGGGGCGGTGCATGGGGCGGCGAACAGTTCGGCGAACGGGGCGGTGCATGAGATGAGTCGTGGGCCAGTGACGCTGCGGCAGGGATCGCCGAACGGGAACTGGGGCGGAGACCGGGGGAATGGAGCTTATCCTTCGGGGGCACGGCAGGGGTCTTATGGTGGTGGGGCGGCTGGCGGCTCGCGGGGAATGAGTTCTCCAGGCGGCGGCGGAGCTCGATCCGGGGGTGGTGGAGCGCCGAGTATGCCATCTGGCGGCGGGGGTGGCGGCGGAGCGCGTGGGTCGGCACCTAGTCCGAAGTAGGTTCTGGTTTGATCCTGTGTTGATCGTTGATCGACGCCACGCCTGGTGCGCGATGCGGCGTGTTTGTCGTAGTCTGACAGGAAGGAGAGATATCTATGTCGGATGAAGATCTGAAGGCTGAGATTGAGCGGTTGCGTGCAGAGAACGACAAACTTAAAAACAAAGGCGTGCGGGGGCTCAGCCTGAAGGTGAGCGAGAAGGGTGGGGTGTCGCTGTATGGCGTGGGACGGTTTCCGGTGACGCTGTACAAGGAGCAGTGGCGCAGGATTCTGGGCATGGCACCAGAGATTGAGGCGTTTATTAACGAGAATGAAGGCTTGCTGAAGAGCAAGGAGTAGTCTCCTGCTCTTCTGCAACGCGCTTCGAAGTGCGGGTGGCTGAGCCGCCTCCGCTATGACCCCAGATGCGTGAGGCATCGACAACCTTGTGCTCGCGCGCAAACTCCTGAATGGCTTCGGCCTGTTGTTTTGAGGAGAGAACGCCGATGACACCGTAGACGATCTTGCGCTACCCTCGTCCGCGGGGAGCGGGTGTGCCCTGGTTGTCGAAGCTGACGACGATGTCGCCTTCGCGGGCGACGGCTTTTTCGAGCGTGTATCCCAGGATTATGCTCAGACGTTGAACTTGAAGAAGAGAATGTCGGCGTCTTTGACTACGTACTCTTTGCCTTCGGAGCGGAGGAGGCCGGCTTCTTTGACGGCTTGCTCGCTGCCGTATTTGAAGAGGTCGGCGGAGGCGTAGCAGTCGGCTTTGATGAAGCCCTTTTCGAAGTCGGAGTGGATGACGCCCGCGGCTCCGGGGGCCTTGGTGCCGCGACGGATGGTCCAGGCGCGGACCTCCTGCACGCCTGCGGTGAAGTAGGTGATGAGGTCGAGGAGCGCGTAGGCGGAGTGGATGAGGCGGTTGAGGCCAGGCTCTTTGAGGCCTATGGATTCGAGGAATTCGGTGCGCTCGGCGGGTTCGAGCTGGGCGATCTCGGATTCGAGTGCTCCGCAGATGCGGACGGACTGGGAGTTTTCTTCGGCGGCGCGCTTTTCTACGGCTTCTGTGTATGCGTTGCCGGTGGTGAGGCCGGACTCGTCGACGTTGGCTACGTAGAGTTGAGGCTTGGCGGTGATGAGGAAGAGGTCTCGCGTGTAGGGTTTTTCTTCGTCGGTGAGATCGACTGTGCGTGCGGGCTTGCCGGCTTCGAGGGCTTGTTTGAGTTTGGAGAGAGCGGCGAACTCGGCCTTGATCTTGTGATCGGCGTTGGCGGGCTTGTTGAGCTTCTCGACTTTGGCGTGACGCTTGTCTACGGTGTCGAGGTCGGCGAGGAGGAGCTCGGTGTTGATGATGTCGATGTCGTGGAGGGGGTTGACGCCGCCGGCGACGTGGACGACTTCGGGGTCGTCGAAGCAGCGGACGACGTGACAGATGGCGTCGGTGGCGCGGATGTGGCCGAGGAACTGGTTGCCGAGACCTTCGCCTTTGGATGCGCCTTCGACGAGGCCGGCGATGTCGATGAACTCCATGGTGGTGGGGACGAGGGATTTGGGCTGGATGAGTTCGGCGATTTTAGCGAGGCGCTCATCAGGCACGGTGACGACGCCGGTGTTGGGGTCGATGGTGCAGAAGGGATAGTTGGCGGCTTGCGCCTTGGCCGAGGTGAGGGCGTTGAAGATGGTGGATTTTCCGACGTTGGGGAGACCAACGATTCCGCAGTTCAATGGCATTGTGTGTCGATTCCTTGTTACGAGGCTTGCTTTGGCGTCGTGGAGTTGTCTCTAACAGGATAGTTCATTGGTAGGCGGGGAGAAGGCGTAACGGTGATAAGTGGGATAAAGACGGATAAAAGATGATTGGGATTGTATCGAGGGGTGTGTGCGTTTTTTTTCGATTTATTACGTCTGAGTCGGCGTCTCTATATTCCTTTCGTTGGTTTTATCGGGTTCTATCTGTTTTTATCCTCCTTATCACCGTTACGCCTTACCTGCTTTGGGTGCGGCGGGGTTTGTGACACATCATTGACGAAAAACCTGTAGTCTGCGGGGGAAGGTCCAGCGTAGGCTGGTGAGGATGTTCAGAGGAGAGATGACTATGCGGCAGATAAGCCTGGTGTGTGTTGTGGCAGGTGTGATGGTTACAGGTGTGGCGATGGGACAGGCTCCTGCAGGTCCATCGGGACCGGCGGCTGAGGTGCAGCGGAGTTACGCTTCGGTGAAGGCGAATGTTTTGAAGTCGGCCGACGCGATGCCTGCAGCCGACTACTTATTCAAGCCGACGCCGGATGTGCGTACTTATGCGCGGGTGCTGAACCATATAACCGAGGCGCAGGCCAATAGCTGCGGCGCGGCGAACCATACGGCGGCGGATGCGCGAGTGAAGGCACCGGCGGAGACTGCGGACAAGGCTGCGATCGTCGAGGCGCTGCACGCTTCGTTTGCGGAGTGCGACAAGGCGTTTGCTGCGCTGACGGATGCGAATGCTTTGGAGATGTTGGATCTGGGGCGCGGAAAGCGGTCGCGGATCGGGTTGATGTGGGGCACTTCGCAACACGATACGGAACAGTATGCGACGCTGGCGCTGTATCTGCGGTTGAAGGGGATTGCACCGCCGAGCAGCGAGAAGTAAACGGACGCGGCCACCCACTGTGCGCCCGATGCCCGATGAGACGTTGGTGTGAGCTGGCTCGAAGGACAGGTATTTAATTTGAGATGGGAGTTGGAATGAAAAATATATTGATTGGCGCTTTGTTGATGTCGTCGGTTGGAGCTGCGGCTCAGACTGCACCTGCCAGGCCCGGGTTGACTTTGACGACTCCGGCGTTTGAGGATGGCGGGATTATTCCCGATAAATACTCGCGTGCGGTGGAGAATCCGGTTTCTCCAAAGCTGACGTGGACGAATGTGCCGGAGGGGACGGTGAGTTTTGCGCTGATCCTGCATGATCCGGATACGTCGCTGCAGAGATCGACGAACGAGGTGCTGCACTGGATGATTTTTAATATTCCGGGGGCGGCGCGGGAGCTTCCAGAAGGCGTACCGACAGAAGCGAAGCTGCCGGATGGGTCGATTCAGGCGATCAATACAGGCAAGAAGGTTGGGTATTACGGGATGGGAGCAGGGGCCGCGGGGCCTTATCACCACTACACGTATGAACTGTTCGCGCTGGATACGAAGTTGAATCTTGGGCCGGATGCGACGCAGGCGGATGTGATGAAGGCTGTGGAGGGTCATATTCTGGGGAAGGGCGTTCTGGTGGGGCGGTTTCATCGGCCCTGATGTATTGCCATGCCGTTACAGTGCAAACTCTTTTGTTTATCCTTTGTAAATTGGCGAAGCCGCAGATCTGATCTGCGGCTTCGTTTGAGTTTGTGTCGAAGTGAAGCGCTGCTAGAGCAAATTCGTTGTTGGTGTAGAGGACAGAAGAACAAGCAACAGCAAAGATACGGGGATTCTGAGCTGCGCTCAGAATGACAGGCCTTTTGCGTCCTCTATACCTGTGAGGAATTTGCATTAGTTTGCCGAAGGCTTCTCGACATGGTCGATGACGAAGACGTCGGCAAGGGCCCTGGTCGATTCGAATTTCAGGCCGAGCTGTTCCTGCATTGCGGTGGAGAGTGCGGGTGGTGCGTTGGGATCTTCTGTTGGTGGGGGTCTGTAGCCGCCCATGGCTTCGAACTGCGATTCGTCAGGGGTCCAGTTGAGGGTGAAGTCGTAGCGGGCGGTGAGGCCGGTGTGGTCGACTACGGGCTTGTCCATGACTGCAGCTTGCATACCATCGCAGAAATCTTTCATCGTGAAGTTAGCGACCGTCAATGCTCCGAGCTTCCTGAAAAAGAATGCGCCAGGATCATTCGGCTTATGGGTGGTCTCGGTTAGTTTTGCTCCGCTCTTGCTTACCGAAAGCGCGTAGACGGAGAGCTCCTTCTGCTCATGATGAAAGGTCAGTTTGAAGCGGTCCGCGAGAGCCGACTGAACGAGCATCTTCATCTGCTTGGCGTTGGGCTGGCCTTCGACATCGGGTACGCCGTCGAGATCGAAGTGATCGGTGGCGAACCAGGCCGGAGCGCCCATGATCTGT
Source organism: Edaphobacter sp. (assembly GCA_039922475.1). Lineage (GTDB taxonomy): Bacteria > Acidobacteriota > Terriglobia > Terriglobales > Acidobacteriaceae > Edaphobacter. Next base: position 4,960 of record JBDTEQ010000137.1, on the reverse strand, counting down.
TTGACATGGAGGCCATAGGCAAACGTAATCAGATCGTTCAGATTCGTATTGATTGTCCTCATTTGACGACCACGAAAGCCGAAGCCCTTGCCTTGTTGGTCCGGTTTGCTTGGCTTGATCGTCACCACATCGAATTTCGGGGTGGCGTTGGGGTCCATCGACTTTGGAGGCGCGGGGATGGGCCATGCGTTCTCGGCGGTGACGTGCTCGAGATTTAAGACATGAGCCTGGCCGTTCTGGGTTGCGCTTCCGGCGATGGCATTTCCTTCTGGATTTAGCGTGCCGGTGTAGGTGAGATCGAGTGGTTTGATCTCAAAGTTGAAGCTTGTGCCCTGCAGCGAGACGGCTGTGGCGGGAATGGGCTGGCCGCCCTGATCGATGCTGTACAGAACGGCTTTCAGCTTGCCATCGTCTTTGGAGATTCTGATCAGGGTGCGGAGGCCGCGACCGGCCTGCAGGGTTCCCTGCCAGTTGCCAGTGATGTCTTTGCCCTTATCCTGGGCAACGGCATGCCGTGTGGTTGCAACTCCTGACAACAACAGAGTGAGTCCTGTGATCCACAACAGCGTTCGTTTCATGTGCGATCTCCCGGGTGAAGCTGCATGCTTATGCTGACGGGTGAGGTTGTGCCATTTTAGCTGTTAGACCCGTTTCTGAGATTACGGTTAGGTCTCGGAGAAAGTTCTATCAGTTCTTTATCGATACGCCTGCCAGGCACTTCAGGGTAGTCGTGGCGACAACCTCGTCGGGCGAGTCTCGTTGGGTTGAGGTGGGTGGCATGGTTTTCCGTTGACGGAATTGTCGCAGGTTGGAGGGGGTGGGACAAGCAGTCCATGGCAGGTAGGGCATATCGCGACCTCCCTGCGATAGTCTTTCGTTGTGCCGCCTAAGAGTAGTTTGCGGAAGATCATTCGGGAAGACGTCTGGCGGGACGACGATGGTGAGGTCGCTCGATACAATCTTGCGTTTATCAATCATTTTTTGATGCAAGGAGATAACGGCCGGGTGTTGGGCTACGACAATGGGCATGGCTATCATCATCGCCACTTTAAAGGCGTGACTGAGCCGTTCGACTATACGGATTACGTTGCTGTGTTCGACCGATTTGTAAGGGAAGTACGAGAACTACGCAAGGAGCGGCTATGAGACTTACGATCAGGACCGATGGGTTCGAGGGCTGGGCGAGGCGCGGGCGTGAGCGGGCGGAGAAGCTGACGCGTGGAGAGAAGATTGCAGCGGAGAAGACGATTAACTTCGAGTCGGCACTGGAGATGAGGAGAGTGTTGACGGTGGAACGGATGCGGTTGCTGGAGGCGACACGGAAGCAGGCTTTCTCGGTTACGCGGCTGGCGGCGGTGCTGAAGCGCGATCCGAAGTCTGTACGGCGCGATGTGCTGAAGCTGGTGCAGGTGGGAGTGCTGAGGACGCGGGAGGAGATCAATCCGGGGCATGGGCGGGTGAAGATTGTGGAGCCTGTGGCGAAGCGGGTGGAGATGCGGGCTAGTTTTTAGAGTGAGGACTTTAGCGTGAGGACGAGGAGGACGGTTCGCGCTTTGCACGAATGCCCACCTTAGCGACGATGAGACCGTCGCGAAGATGGGGCACCCGGGTTTGTCGCTGATTCTTATCTGGGCCATCCTCCTACGGGGAGATGACGGCGTTGGGGTTAGGCTCGTTGGGTTTGGGGTGAGTGGCAGGGTGTCGGTTTGTGGGAAGTGTTGCAGGGTGAAGAAGATCCTCCTGGGATGAGTTCTCCTGGGATGAGCAAGGAGAGTGTTTGAGCCTTGACGAAAAAGCAGGTACCGGAATATAGTCGGCGGGCTTGATTCCGGCCTGATTCTCTCCTATCAAAAAATTAGCTCTCTCGAAAGTGAGGCAAACTATGAAGTTCGCAAACTCTACGTTGGTTGTAGTGGCGTTATCGCTGGTGTCGCTGAGTTTGACTTTTCCCCGGACCGCTGAGGCGCAGCAGAATTGGAAGGCTGGATTGGGGGCTCAAAGCAAGGACCTGAGCAAGCAGGCAATTGCCTTCCTCCCCAACGAACTCTGGATTCATGCAGGCGACAGCATCACATGGACCTCCGCAGCCGGTGATATTCATACGGTGTCCTTTTTTATAGCGGGCCAGCCGTATAACGATTTCAACACGGGTTGTCCGGGGTTCACACCGAATCCGTCGATCTTTGACGGCTCCAAATGCGTCAGCGCACCTCCACTGGTGGCTGGGCAGAGCTTTACGGTGAAGTTTCCGAAAGCCGGCAATTACAAACTTCTCTGCCTCGTTCACCCGCACATGACTGGAGTTATCCATGTGCTTGCTGCGAATGCGGCTCTTCCGCACGATCAGTATTTCTACAACGAGCAGGCGGAGAAGCAGACGCGCGCCCTGTTGAGCGATGCGGACAACGACAGGGAGCATCACAGCCACGAACAGATGGAAGACATGCTCTCCGCACGTGTGTGGCATGGAAACGGCGTAGCGGCGGGCATTGGAGAGATCAACGCAACTGCTGCTGGATTTCAATCTCTTTCCGTCGTGCGTTTCCTGCATGGGACGATCGAGATTCATGCGGGAGAGACGGTTGAGTGGAGCGTTTTAGATCCGGCGGAGCCGCATACGATTACTTTTGGAGTAGAACCTGCGAATCCGGGGCCGCCTTCCGCGAATGTGTCCTTCGATGCGGACGGCGGACGTCACGCTACGCTCAACGCCCCTGGGGACAGCACGCATTCGGGGATTATTGGTGCGGTGCCGATGGACCAAGCCGGTGTGCCACAGTCTCCCCCGAGCATTCCGGTATTTCGGGTTACGTTCGTGAAGCCGGGGACGTACAACTACAAATGTGCGCTGCACGACAATCTCGGCATGGTTGGCAAGGTGGTCGTGCTGCCCTGAGGTTTTTTGTTGGTCGGTTCAGGCACTGCGACGCGGGTATCGAAGGGATATTTGTAGTTGGCAGTGCCTGCCGAATTTTCAAGGGGCCGCGGCAGCTTGGGTCTTAGGGGATAGAGAATGGTTCGCGCCTTGTGCGAATGCCCACTCATGCGATGAGACTGCATGAATGGGGCACCCGGCGGCGCAAGCGAATGGGATTATGATGCTATCTGTATCAAGTCCCTGTTCTGCAAACCGGCATACGCGATCTCGGGCATTTCGTCAAAAGTATGTCCATTTAGCGTTCTTCCAGTTGTGTGTTTGCGAACTCCGCCCCATTGCTTGAAAAAGAACGGCACCCCCGCCTCGTGGCATTGCATTTGAATTGATTCGGCCCATAGTGACTCCATGGATCTCGCTCCTGGACCCGATTCCCCGCCTACGATCACCCAATGAATGCCGTCTAGTGGTATCCGGTCCAGAGGGCCGATGAGTGGCTCGCAAGAAAGGAAGCGAACTTTCGCTGGGGTTGTTGCCAAATCTGTAATGCGCGACATAACGTCCGCACTTTCAATGCTCACGCCCATCCATACGTTTGATGGCCAATCAAGAGTTGACCCCATCTTTAGCAGCCGCTTGCTGCGCTTTGTAAGAACTTGAAAAGTATGTTGCGGGCAGTCGCGCATCGTTGCGAATACCCGCTTGATGAATGATTCTGGAATGTCTTCGTGGAAGAGATCACTCATTGAATTTACGAATATGATTCTTGGCTTCCGCCATTTCTTAGGCAGGTCTACAAGGTCTTCGTGAACCGTAGGTTTGAAGCCGTTGCTGTATCGCTCAGAGCCCATAGCTTTCAAGCGTAATGCCATCCTGTTGGCGTAACAGTTCTTGCATCCTTGGCTTACTTTGGTGCAGCCTGTCACGGGGTTCCAAGTCATCTCCGTCCACTCAATATTCGATTTTGTCGCCATATGCCCCCCTAATTTCTAAGAATGTGCTGAGCAATTTTTATCGCGGTTTTTGAACCCTTCTCGTTTGACGCAGCAAAGCAAAGAGAGAAGATTGGGGATCTTGCGTTGCTTATTATCCTGCTGTCCGCAACCTCGGCAAAGCAGCTCCTGAGTCGTTCTTCTATAAAACTTTGAATGTTCAATGCTGTTGCGTTGCGCTTAACGCTTTCAACTTCGCCAAACAGGCCCGGTTGTACGTGCTGTGAATAGAATCTCAAACGCCAATTCGGCGTACCGAAGAGACTGTCTAACTTGTTGGCCCAACTCTCATCCATGTTTCCATCGTGAGTCAGGACGCGAGTAGCAAGCGGGAAGAGGTACCAAAGGTCTACACCTTTGGTTTTTGCAAGTGTCCCCACGGTTTTCCATTTCACCTGCATTCCATAAGGATCCAAGAAGACGACCGCTCGCTCTTTAGTCCAGTCTCGCTGTCCACACCACTCGCAGAGTGCGTTGTTAGCATCGTCGATCCTAACCTCTACCCTGTTTTCAAGTGCAGGAAATTCCTCTTGAACGGAAACTCTGAGCGTTTGAGCACGCTTCTTCCTCTGCTCTATGAACAGATAATGATCGAATGGCGAGGGAAGACCCATCGCAATCTTGGCACTACCGTCCATGAACTTGGGTGAATCGCCTTCAACGACAAAACCCTCTCCATAATCCAATTGGTCGGAGGTCGGAGTCGGCAGGGAACGTGAGCCAGTTCCGGCGAACGCATCAACATACCATGTCTTGAGGAAGCTAGCGCGTTCGTTATTCGCGAATATGTTTCGATACGCGACAAGGTAATCTCGCAATCGCCTAAGTTTATCCTCAGTCCAACCACCTCCGAAAACATGCTCTACCATCGGTTGCTCCGCTTATTGCCGATCTCTGATCAACTCTACATTGAGCAATCCTTAGTGAGCGGAGAATGTATCCTCTTGATCCTTATGGGTAAATTCTGTTCAGGGTTCGGGCGAAGGGGATGGTTTCGCGGACGTGGTCTAGGCCGCAGATCCAGGCTACTACTCGCTCGATGCCCATGCCGAAGCCGGAGTGGGGGACGCTGCCGTATCTGCGCAGGTCGAGG
>JBDTEQ010000136.1:0-9702 GCA_039922475.1 Edaphobacter sp. | reverse complement strand
TCAGACTTCCTGGATGGTGTTGTGGTTTTTCGGGCAGAACGCCCACCTGCTGATGTGAGATAGGCGCGAGAAAACGTGCATCTGCTTCGCAGTTTTCATTTCTGCATTTTCACGCATGATAATGTCCTTTATCATGCGCGGTCGGTAGAAGATGTTCTGTGGATCAAACTGACCCACTACCCACCCGCTGAGGGACTTCACCGTGCGGCTCGTTCAATGGGTTGCTGGAAGAGGGCAAATTCCTCCAGACAATGGGCAGACTTCTCCTGAAAAAGAGCGTCTACTTGATGAGGAAGGTTCCCATTCTCCCACATGACCGAACCGAAGAACCCCTTATCCCAGTCTTCGTCCGACGTTGAAATGATTCCCGAAGATCTCTCAGTGGAGATGCGCAGGATAGCGCACGATCTGAGCAACGCTCTTGAGGTGATCATTCAGACCAGTTATCTGCTCAGCACCACCGAGATGAAAGAGCCCGCGTCGGATTGGCTGCGTATGCTGGACGACGGCGTGCAGAAGGCTATGAGCCTCAACCTTGCGCTGCGCAACTACATCAAGGAGCACACTCCGAGCTGAGCCGTGGGCCGCTAGGATTTTTTTCTGCGCGCAGCCACTCGGGGCTTGCCCCTGGAGGAGGTCTTTGCACCTTTTTTTACCTTGGATTTCGCTTTGGCTGCGATGCGTTTCGCCAGTGCTGACGCGGCCTTCTTCTTTGCCACGGCTTTCTTCCTGGGAGCGGTTTTCTTTGCGGCTTTTTTTACCGAAGCAGATCTTCGAGCGGCTGGCTTGCTGGCCTTCGCCTTCTTTGCAGCGGGTTTTACAGCTTTCTTCTGCGCAGCCGATTTCCTTGCGGGCACTTTAGCGGCCGCTCGTAAAGACGTGGTTTCGACTGCGGCGGCGATGCCTAAACTCTCCAACTTCCGCACATGGGAATCGAACAATTCTTCGATCTGCTGCAGCAGAACTCGCGTGTGCATCGGCTTGACGAGGAGTTGATCGGCGCCCATCTCCTGCCAATCCTCTTCGGCGACAGGAAACGCTGTCAGCAGCGCTACGGCCGGGCGATACGCGGCTGCACGGGCTGCTTTGATGACCTCAACGCCTGCCACGTCGTGCTCCATACGCATGTCGGTGATCAGCATCTGGTACTCGCGCGTATGCAGCTTCGACACGCCCTCGCGAGCCGAGGCCGCGGTGTCTACCTCGAACCCGCTGATCTCTAGTACAGCCTTGAGCGTGAGCAAAACGGCTACTTCATCGTCGACCAGAAGAATGCGGCGTCCCATGTGGAGTCCTCTCTTAAGAGCTTCCGAGCAAACATACATGATCCTGCCGATGATGCCAAAGTCGTCGAGGCTTGGGAGGCAGGCTGAGGCGTCAGATGCAGGAGCAGAACTGCAAGCCGATCTTACGCGTAGTGTTATACTTCACGTTGCTGTGCAACCTTTTCAGTAAATTGCATCTAAACCCTTAACAACGCATAGCGAGTGAGATAACCCGCTGTGGAGGCGACTTATTCCACCAATTGATAAACGTTCCGCCAAATCTTTTATCCGTACCAACGAACGTATCCGCGCCCGCGAGATACGCGTTATCGACGAAAACGGTGAGCAGCTTGGCGTCATGGCCCCGTTTGAAGCCCTCAAGATGGCACGCGAACGGTCGCTCGACCTGGTAGAGATCTCCCCCAACGCGGTTCCGCCGGTCTGCAAGATCCAGGACTATGGCAAGTTCCTCTATGAGAAGGACAAAAGCGACCGCGCGGCGCGCAAGAAGCAGAAGATCATCACCATCAAAGAGGTCAAGTTCTCGGTGACGGTCGATGAGCACGACTACCAGACCAAGAAGAACCAGGCCGTCCGCTTTCTCGGCGAGGGCGACAAGGTGAAGGCATCGCTGCGCTTCAAAGGCCGCCAGATGGCCCACCGCGATCTCGGCTACAAGATCATCAATCGCCTGATCCTCGATATCGGCGACGCCGGTCTGGTGGAGTTTATGCCCCGCATGGAAGGCACTACGCTACACGCCATTCTCGCGCCGTCGAAGAAGTCTGAGCCAGCCCCCAAAAAGGCTGATTCGCCCCCTTCGGCGACCGGAATCAAGCCCGCAACTCCCCCCGCAACAGCGACAGTTTAAAAAGAGAAAAAACACCGTTTTCGCCGATTTTGAGGCAAAAACGGTGTGCAGCACTTTTCATAGTGCGGTTAATTGTGCTGCTACTAATCCTTCTTATAATGGATTCGAGATTGCGCTTCTGGTCAGATGCTGGTCTGGGCAGTTCGTGCTGCCTGTTCCAAGACTGACTCCTTCCCCCTAAATCACCTGTTTCTCGCGGTTTCGTCTTTCGCGTTGGCATTCACCGAGAGGGTGCAGGTGCAGGCAAATCTGCATCTTCGGTTGATCCTATTAATCACAAAAATCAGAACTTACACCAGATAAGAGCGCCGAACACAATGCAGTTTTTTGCATAGTTTCGATCTTTTGGGTACTTTAGTAACCTACTCTATTGAATACATCGGTATATAACTGATTCTATTGGACTTATTCCATTGTCTATCCTATGGTTACATCATCTGGTTTGTCCAGAGAAATTTTGTTTAGCAAATACAACTTTAGAGGTGTACCCAATTATGAAACACATCGTCCGCGCTTTCGTAGCCGTCCTCGTCCTCACCGGTGCAGCTGCCTCCACCCAAACCTCCTTTGTTTCTGCTCAGAACAAGGTGACTGCCACACGCGTTGACTGCCTCCCCGTTCCAAGCTGCGCTCCGGACGATCCGAATGCATGTGGCATGGGAACACACGGACGCTAATTTCCTAGCCGAATTTAGAATACTCCACCTTTATTTTCAACCATTTGCAGAGAATTAGCCTAAAGGGGCCATCACATGAAAAACATCGTCCGCGCTTTCGTAGCCGTCCTCGTCCTCACCGGTGCAGCTGCCTCCACCCAAACCTCCTTTGCTTCCGCTCAAAACAAGGTGACTGCCACACACGCTGACTGCCTCCCCGTTCCTAGCTGCGCTCCGGACGATCCGAACGCCTGCGGCATGGGAACACACGGACGCTAAAAGGTACCGTTACTTTATAGTCAGCAAATTTTTGCACATTTGAGCAATAAATTGTTGTGTCCGTGCCTGGAATACGCTAGGCTGAGTTTGCCTTACAGGTACGGACAACCATGAAAGTAACCCTATTTAGCCTGCTCTCGCAGCTTCAATACGTAGAACTTATTCTTTGTGGCCTGCTGGTGTATCTTCTTTGGCGCGCCAAAGCGGTTCGCCAGTTTGCTTATCTTTTCGCGCTCCTGTGCGTAAGGCTAGCGTGCTCCCTCATCTGCATTCCGCTGCTCCTCCTTAGCGGACGTGGGATTGAACGCCATCTCGCATACCAGATCTACTTTTATGTCTACTGGGCGAGTTACGCTCTTGAGGCGATTCTCTCGCTGCTTGTGATCTACAGCATCTTCAAGCTGGCGATGGCACCGCTAAAGGGCTTGCAAACCTTGGGAATGCTGATCTTCCGATGGGTGGCGGCCATCTCCGTGGCAGTAGCCATCGGCGTTGCGGTTACTCCGCATCTCTCCGGAATCAAGTTCATGGTTTCCATGATCACCCAGCTCCAGCAGACCTCCAGCATTCTGACCCTCTGCCTGCTGCTATTTGTCTGCTTCGCGATCCGGCCGATGGGCCTGTCGTATAACAGTCGCATCTTCGGTGTGAGTCTTGGTCTGGGCGTTCTCGCAACCGTCAACCTGGTAAATGCAGCGTGGCTGACACGCAGCCCGAACATGTACTCCACCCTCAGCCTGATCAACGGACTTGCGCTTGCGCTGGCTCTTCTGATGTGGTCTGCGTATTTTGCCTTCCCGGAGCCGAAGCGCCGCATCATCGTGCTTCCTACCACCTCACCCTTCCTGCGCTGGAACCAGATCTCCATGGCGCTGGGCGATGACCCTGGCTTTGTTGCTGTTGGCGGCATTCCCCCGGAGCTCTTTGCCCCGGCAGAGCTTGAGGTGATGCGCCGCGCTTCGATGAAGATGACTCCGGCTCTGGAGAGCAAACCCACACTGCACTCGCTCTCTGCATAGATCAGCACGATAAACACAAACAAGCCATCCTGTACGGGGTGGCTTTTTTGCGTCTGCCGGCGTAATCACCCGATCTCTCTGGAGAGCGTGTTGGGAGAACAGACTGTTGTTCAACAGCAAAAGAGCCGTCCCCTTGCAGGAACGGCTCTTTTACTGCTTCTCATTTACGAGGTTTAGTCGCGCTCGGACTCGGAACGCTTCCAGTTGATCAGGTCGCCCAGCGTGGTGCTGCTGCTGTTGCTTGAGGAGGAGGAACCGGAGTTGCTGCCCTTGGGCGACTTCTCGCGCTCCTTGTAGCTCTCAACCTCGGCACGGCTGGCCTCTTCGCCAACAGCCTTGATGGAGAGACCGACCTTCTTCTCTTCCTGGTTCATCTTGACGATCTTGAACTCGTGCTCCGAGTCAACATCCAACGCTACCGGCTTGCCATCTGGGCCTACCGCTTCGGAGACGTGGCACAGGCCCTCGACTCCCTCCGCGATCTCGACGAAGGCACCGAACTGCGCGGTGCGAAGGATCTTGCCCTTGATGACATCGCCAACGCGATGCTGTGCGAAGAACGTGTCCCAGACATCCGGCTGAAGCTGTTTGACGCCCAGTGACAGGCGGCGATTCTCCGGCTCAACGCCCAGAACGATTGCGCGAACCTTCTCGCCCTTCTTCAGGACTTCCGAGGGATGCTTGATGCGCTTGGTCCAACTGAGGTTCGAGACATGCACCAGGCCGTCGATGCCATCTTCGATCTCGATGAAGGCGCCGAAGTCGGTGAGGTTGCGAACGCGGCCTTCGATGATGGCGCCGGTCGGATACTTGTCCTCAAGCTGCTCCCAGGGGTTCTCCTGGAGCTGCTTCATGCCGAGCGAGATGCGGCGGTCGTTCGGGTTCACGCTGAGGATGATGGTATCGACCTCATCGCCGGGCTTGACCATCTTCGACGGATGCTTCATCCGCTTGGACCAGGTCATCTCGGAGACATGGACGAGGCCTTCGATGCCCTGCTCGAGCTCGATGAACGCGCCGTAGTCGGTGACCGAGAGAACGCGGCCACGAACCTGCGCACCGATGGGGTAGCGCTCCGTCGCGTCGAGCCATGGATCAGGCGTCAACTGCTTGAAGCCGAGGGAGACACGCTGCTTATCCTTGTCGAACTTCAGCACCTTCACCTGGATCTCATCGCCAACATTGACGAGGTCGCGAGGATGCGTCAGCCGGCCCCAGCTCATGTCGGTGATGTGGAGCAGGCCGTCGAGGCCGCCCAGATCGACGAATGCGCCGTAGTCTGTGAGGTTCTTCACCGTGCCGGTAAGCACGCTGCCTTCTTCAAGGGTGGAGAGCGTGACCGACTTCTTGGCGTTCTGCTCTTCTTCGAGCAGCTCCTTGCGGCTGATGACGACGTTGCCGCGCTTCTTGTTCAGCTTGATGACGCGAACTTCAATCTCGGTACCGATGTAGCCGTCCAGATTGCGGACGGGACGAACCTCAACCTGCGAACCGGGCAGAAACGCCTTGATGCCGATATCGACGGTCAGGCCGCCTTTGACGCGACCGAGAACCATGCCTTTGACGGGGGTCTTGTCGTTCGCAGCCTGCTCCAGCTTGTCCCAGACCTTGTGCCGCAGGGCCTTTTCGTAGCTGACCAGGTAGCCGCCTTCGGGCTCTTCCCGCTCCACCACAACCTCAACGGAATCTCCAGCCTGAAACTTGGGCACGCCATGAATGTCCAGTACCTGTTCCAGCGGGATGAGACCTTCGGACTTGAGCCCGATATCGACGACGACGTGTTTGTCAGTGACTTTGACCACGGTGCCTGTAACGATGACCTCTTCTACGGTCAGGTTCTGGGCAGCGGCAGACTCGGCAGCCTGCTCGCGATCGAAGCTTGCCAGTGCTGCAGCGAAATCGGCTGCATCGTAGTTCAGATCGTCGTCGGATTCGTCGGCGGCTGCGGTTACCGTGGCAACAGTTCCGTGATCGCTGGTTGCGGCAACATGATGAGCGCTTGACGTCTCGTGAGTGGTCTCATGCGGTTGGGTGGTGGTGGATTCAGATGACAGGCCATGATCGGCTGTCGCTTCGGGCGCCAGGACTTCCGTTTCGGTGGTCAGGGGTTTGCTCTCGTTAGTGTTGGGATTGTGGTTTTCTACCATGGTGAATGCGGACTCCGGGATCCAAGAACTCCTTCTATCTCAGCGGCGCGTGGGTCGGGAACAAACAGCATCTCAGAGGGAAACGCTGGCTGCTCTTTCTCTCCCGGCTTCGGCAGGATGGAAGGAATCAGGTCTTGCAGAGGAGCTACTGCACTTGGGTCCCACACGCAATAGCTCACTTGGTCAAGCATAGAACTTTGCCTACCGTCCGTCAACAAAGATGGCCTCCAATTACTGCATTTTCATCGCCCTGTCATCCCGGCCGTCGAAGTCCATTTTGGATTGTATGAGTTTTGGATGCGCCAGGGCACTCCACGGAGCAGTTGCGGTGAAAATAATTTGCTTTCCGTCAGGCTCAACGGGCCGAGCCGCAACCGGCCCCGCTATACTCGGCCAATGGACCGCCTTTGGACGCCCTGGCGCTACAGCTACATTACCCAAGCCGACCCGCAGGCTCGCAGCGGCGTTCCTGCCGCTCTCAATGCCTGGCCTCCGGCGGACGCCGACGACAGGCACTGCGTTTTTTGCAATATGATCGCCGCGGTCGACTATGCGATCGCCCACGGTATGTCTCACGAGACCGCGGAGCAGGCCGCACGCATCGTCTATCGCGGGCTGCACTGCTTTGTGTGCCTGAACATCTACCCGTACACCTCCGGCCACGTAATGGTCGTACCCTACGAGCATCTTGCGTCGCTGGCTGCGCTCCCGCCGGAAGCTGCGAATGAGTTGATCCATCTCGCTCAGCGATCCGAACTTGCTCTTCGCGAGGTGTACAAACCGGGTGGGATCAACATGGGCATCAACCTTGGCGAAGCTGCAGGCGCCGGCATTGCCGACCATATTCACATGCACGTTTTGCCGCGCTGGATCGGTGACACGAATTTCATGACGGTCACTGCAGAAACCCGTGTACTTCCCGAACCGCTGGATGTAACATGGGCAAAACTTCGGCCCCCGTTCGAAATTTAATACAACCAAGATTCCGCCATATCCATCCAACTCGATATAGTAGACAGAAGGCGAAAGCCGGAAGTCCTCCTATCGAGATATTGAGGACACTCCCATGGCAATCTTTCAACAAACTCTCCCCGCATCCCTTCGCTCTGGTTCAACAGAGACGCTGGAAGATCGCGGCGTCCCGGCAGCCGATCGCCGGCCTTATCTGATCGCCGTTCCTGCGCGCAGGCCTGTTGCATCCGTAAGACAGAGCGTAGCCTCCACCACTCGCCAGTTTTTTACTTTGTTTCCTCATGAATCTGAAGACGCACGCATTACCGGCGCAACGCGTTCTCTCTATCGCCGGTTGCTGGCTTTGAATCTTCCTCGTACTTCAGCCCGTGCCGAAGCATCCATGGATCTTCAGGACGTAACCGAAGTACGGTTTGCGCTGACAAATTCCAAGATCGCCTAAACGAGGCTGCAGGTTTCGCGGCTTTGGTTCCCGATAGATCGCAGAATCGCTAAGACCTTGTCAATGAACAAGGTCTTTTTGTTTAAGGCTTACTTGATTTGAGGCTTCTCTACGAAGGGTTTCTCGTCGGCGGCACACTCGCCGTTGCCTTCGGCGCGGCGTCACGATCATCATTTCGCATATCGCCCCGATGCTTCGACCCCGGCACCCGCGTGGCCTCAAAGCTTGTGATCTTCCATCCACCCGACGGCAGGCGTTGATACACCCGCGTATAGCGGAACGTCCCCTTCACCGGAACCCCATCGTTGATCCCTTCCACCTCTGCACGCGAGGTCACAATCGCGATGGAGCCAATCAACTTAATCTGACGGTCATCCAGATCGATCCTGGTAAGCGTGACCTTGTGCATCCGCATCCGGTCCAGTTGCTGCACCTTGGTGTTCACGCGGCCGGTCATCGAGATGCCGATGTAGTCGTCGGACAACAGCTTATCCATCGCGGCGACGTCGTCTGTAAGCTGTGCCTGCCGCCACTGCTCTTCGAGCGCATCGATCTGACGCCTGGCGTCGTGCTTCTTCTCATGCAGAGGCAGATTCCAGCCGGCGCAGAACGCGGACATCGGGCATCCCAGCGTTACAGCCGCCAACAACACCGCGGTGGGGACCAGCAGATGACGAGTTGGACGGCCACTTAACCGCATTGCGTACCGGATACTAGACCGATCTACCGCGTACAGTCAAAAAACTTTAGTCGTACGCGTGTTTCGTTCCATAAGACGCGGAAATTACCCCAAAAGTCGAGAGAAAACTGTCAGCATACCGCCGAGAGATTCTCCATCTGGCGCCCTTTCATCTTCTGATACAGGCCGCCGATTGCGTACTGATGAAAATGCGGCGAACCTCTGTGATGTTCCAGCGCCGCCTCATCCAGATACTGTTCGTAAATTAGCACCGTGCAGCGCTCCCCTTCGACAAAATGGGGAATATAGCTGACGCACCCCGGCTCTTTTCGAGTCGCCGCGGTCAGCGGACACAGGATCTCCTCGATAGCACTTCGATCCGCCGGGTCAAACGTCATCCGCACAGTAAAGCTAAACATGTCTGGCCCTTTCCTACGCCTTCAGCGCTTCCTCGAACGCCGGTATCGTTATGGTCTGATCGCGATCCGGACCGGTCGAAACCATGCCAATCTTCGCTCCCGATTCCTTCTCTACAAACTTCAGGTAGTCCTGGGCCAGCGGCGGCAGCTTGTCGAACTCGGTAATCCCCTCCGTCGAGCTATTCCACCCCTTCAGCTTCGTGTACACAGGCTCGATCGCGTTGTAGCCGGGCATGTCGGCAGGAATGACATCGGTCAGCTTACCGTTGATCTTGTAGCCGGTGCAGACCGGAATCTCCGCGCACTCGTCCATCACGTCCATCTTGGTGACCACCAGCCACTCTGTGCCGTTGATCATGTTGCTATAGCGGAGCAGAGGCAGATCGAGCCAGCCGCAACGTCGCGGGCGTCCCGTCACTGCGCCATACTCCTGGCCACGCGCACGCAGCAGGTCGCTGGTGGAGTCGTGAATCTCCGTTGGGAACGGACCTTCGCCTACGCGCGTGACATACGCCTTGGTGACGCCGATCACCGAACCGATCCTTGTCGGCCCAATGCCAGTGCCCGTCACCGCTCCACCTGCGGTTGATGATGACGACGTGACAAACGGATATGTGCCATGGTCGATATCGAGCAGCGCACCCTGCGCCCCTTCGAACATTACCTTTTCGCCTTTGTCCATCGCATGATTCAGCAGCACCGCGGTATCGGTGACAAATGGAGCGACCTGCTCCGCCGCCCGCGCATACTCCTCATACATCGTCTTGGGGTCGAGCGGTGCCGTGCCGAACAGCGCGTGGGCGATCGTGTTCTTCTCGTGGCAGGCGTTCTCGATATGCGTCCTCAGCAGCGCCGAGTTCAGCAGATCGACCACCCGCAGCCCGCTGCGGTGCATCTTGTCCTCATAGGCCGGTCCGATCCCGCGGCTGGTGGTCCCGATCTTGGTCCGCCCC